>JBIQJK010000007.1:0-76885 GCA_044507535.1 Planctomycetaceae bacterium
CTGGTGTCCACGGTGGAGCTGTACCGCGCGCTCGGCGGCGGCTGGACGGAGGAGGGTGGCGAGGGAGAGGGAGCGGGGTGTGCCGCGGGGGTCGCGCCAGGCGACGGTGACGGTGATGGTGGTGTACCCCTCGCCGGGGGAGGCGAGGTCGGGGCCGGTCCGGGCGAGGGCGACCTCGCGCGAGAAGGTGGGGAAGCCGGGGACGGCGGGCTCGGGGGGGTAGTTGGCGGGGTGGAGGTAGGCGTAGCCGCGGGAGGGGCTGTGGCGGTCGGCGATGATGTCTTCGAGCTTTTCGGCGGCGAGCCAGCGGGCGGTGGAGGCGAGAGTTGGGGCGGTGCGGGAGGCGTGGGCCTCGCGGAGGCCCCACAGCATCGGGGGAACGGCGACGGAGAGGATGACCAGGGCGATGATCGCCTCGACGAGCGTCAGGGCGGGGCGTGCTCGGCGGGGGCAGCGCATCGGGCGGGTCTCCTGATGGGCGGGGGCGAAGGGGGCGTGCGGGGGCTCAGGGGGCGGTGTGGGCGGCGATCGCGCCGATGGGCTCGACGGTGACGGTGTGGCCGCCGGTGAAGGTGAGGGAGCCGCGGGAGGGGAGGGGGGCCTCGGAGGCGGTCAGGGCGCGGCCGAGCCAGTCGAAGCCGACGGCCGGCGCGCCGCCGAAGTCGGCGGCGAGGAGGCGGGCGCCGGCGAGTTCGCCGGTGTTGAGGGTGCGCCTCCAGGGGGCGCCGGTGGCGGGGTCGGTGAGGGGGGTCGCGCCGGCGCGGCCGGGGGCGGCGGGGTTCTCGGCGGCGAGGGTGTAGGCCTGGGCCTAGAGGTCGAAGGCGATCCAGACGGGGACGGCGGTGGCGACGGCTCGCTCGCGCGCCTGGGTGAGGTCGCGGAGGGCGAGGCGGGCGGCCGCGGCGTGGCGGGCGTCGGAGGCGGCGGCGAGTCGCGGGATGGCGACGGCGGCGAGGATGGCCGTGACGGAGAGGACGGCGAGGAGCTCGACCAGCGAGAAGCCCCCGATCGTGGGCGACCGGGGGCCGGTGGTGGGTCTGGGGGCGCGCATGATGCGAGAGTGAGGACGAAGAGGCGCTACCAGAGGTGCTCGCCGATGCCTGGGGTGTTGCTGTTGAGCCAGAACTTGCCGGTGGTGGGGTCGTAGGCGTACCCCTCGGGGCCGCTGACGGGGGGCGTTTCGGCCCAGGTCGCGGCCTTGATCTCGGCGGAGTTGTTGTAGGGGTTGGGGGGAAGAGCCTCCTGCATGACGCCGTGGGCGCCGAAGGTCTGCATCTGCTCGAGGGTGGGCCAGGCCGGGACGCCGGTGACGGAGGAGTTGGAGTAGAAGTTGGCGATGGCGGAGCGAACGGGGCCGAGGGTCCCCTTGGCGGCGGCCTCGCGGGCGCGGACGGAGTAGTCGATGTAGCGCGGGATGGCGATGCCGGAGAGGATCGCCAGGACGACGATCACGGCGATGAGCTCGATGAGGGTGAAGGCCCGGCTGCGGGGGGTGCGTGCGGTGTCGTACATGTGGAACCTCTGTCGTTGTGGACGGTGGGGAGGCGGCCTGGGCGATGGGCCCGGAGTTCCACGTCGCGGGGGAGAGGGCGCAGCGCGACGCATGAAACATCCGCGTTTCAGCCGACGAGCTTGACCATGTCCCACATGGGCAGGAAGATCGCCAGCGCCACAACCAGCACGATCGCGGCGACCGCTACAACCATCACGGGTTCGATGACCGTCACGATGTTCTTGGTGAGGTAGGCGGACTCGCGGTCGTAGTGGCGGGCGACGGCGGAGCACATGCGGGGGAGCTGGCCGGCGTCCTCGCCGGCGGTGAGCATGCGGCGGGCGAAGGGGGTCATGTAGCGGCAGGAGATCAGGACGTCGCAGAGGCGGCCGCCGGAGCGGACCTGCTCGACCATGAGGCGGGCGTCGCGGGCGAGGGAGGGGCGGCCGGAGGCGTCGCCGGCGAGGGTGAGGCTGTCGATGAGGCCCAGCCCCGAGGCGAGGCTGACGCCCAGGACGCGGGCGAAGCGGGCGATGGCCAGGGCGCGGAGGATGGCCCGGAGAAGGGGGACGCGGTGGAACGCGGCGTCGAGGGCGAGGCGGGCGGAGGGGTCGCGCCACGCCCAGCGGGCGGCGAGAGCGGCGGCGACGGCGGCGGCGAGGTAGGCCCACCAGCAGGTCTGCACGCTGTCGCCGACGGCGACGAGGGCGCGGGTGAGGGTGGGGAGCTCGATGCCGCGGCCTTTGAACATGCGGGAGAAGGTGGGGATGACGAAGGTGATGAGGAAGGCGACGCCCAGGGCCAGGACGGCCAGGACGCAGGCGGGGTAGACCAGGGCGGAGCGGACGCGGCTGGCGGTCTCCTGGGAGCGCTCGAGCATGTCGCAGAGCTGCTCGAGGACGGCGGCCATGCTGCCGGTCTGCTCGGCGACGCGGATGGTCTTGACGTAGACGTCGCCGAAGACGTCGCGGTGGGCGTCCATGGCGTCGGCGACGCGCTCGCCGGACTGGATGCGGGCGGCGAGGTCGGTGAGGACGGCGCGGAAGCGGGGGCTTTGCTCCTGCTCGGCGATGGAGAGGATGCCGTCGCTGATGGGGATGCGGGCGGAGATGAGGACGCTGAACTGGTAGGTGAAGTGGGCGACGTCGGCGGGGGAGATGCGGCGGCCGATGCGCGGGGCCCGCGGGCGGCGGGCGGGGCGGATGGAGACGGGGGTGATGCCTGAGGCGGCGAGCTGGCGGTAGGCGTCGGCGGTGGATGGGGCGCGGGCGACGCCGCGGAGGGTCGCGCCGGCGCGGTCGATGGCGGTGTACTCGAAGGCGGGGGCGGCGGTCACGCGGAGGACCTCAGGGATGCGGCGGGGAGCGACTCGTCGAGGGCGCCGGGGGCGTCGTCGGGCTCGACGGAGACGACGCGGGTGAGCTCGTCGAGGGTGGTCAGGCCGAGGCGGGCCTTGTCGAGGGCGTCCTGCCACATGGTGCGCATGCCGTCGGCGCGGGCGGCGGCGCGGATGGCCGCGCTGGAGCCGCGGTGGTCGAGGGCGTGCTGGACGGCGGGGGACATGGAGAGGAGCTCGAAGACGCCGACGCGGCCGCGGTAGCCGGTGTTGCCGCAGCGGGCGCAGCCGTCGCCGGCGAGGAAGCCAGCGGGGCCGGGGGGGAGGCCCAGCCGCGCGGCGAGGGCGGGGGTCGGGGGAGCGGGGCGGGCGCAGTCGGGGCAGACGCGGCGGAGGAGCCGCTGGGCGAGGGAGCAGAGGATGGAGGCGCTCAGCGCGAAGGCGGGGCAGCCGAGGTCGCGGAGGCGGGGGAGGGCGCCGGCGGCGTCGTTGGTGTGGAGGGTGGTGAGGACGAGGTGGCCGGTGAGGGCGGCCTGGACGGCGATGCGGGCGGTCTCTTCGTCGCGGATCTCGCCGACGAGGACGACGTCGGGGTCCTGGCGGAGGATGGAGCGCAGCGCGCCGGCGAAGGTGAGGCCGATCTCGGCGTTGACCTGGACCTGGCGGACGTGGGGGAGGCGGATCTCGACGGGGTCCTCGATGGTGAGGATGTTGCGCTCGGGGGTGTTGAGCTGGGAGAGGGCGGTGTAGAGGGTGGTGGTCTTTCCGGAGCCGGTGGGCCCGGTGACGAGGATCATGCCGTTGGGGGTGCGGATGAGGCGGGAGAGGCGGTCGCAGAGGTCGGGGCCCATGCCGAGCTCGGCGAAGCCCCTGAGGGAGGCGGCGGAGCCGAGGATGCGCAGGACGACGTTCTCGCCGCAGACGGTGGGGATGATGCTGAGGCGGACATCCGCGGTGCGGCCGGCGTGGATGAAGCGGAACTTGCCGTCCTGGGGGCGGCGGGTCTGGGTCAGGTCGAGGTTGGCCATGACCTTGAGGCGCTGGACGAGGCCGCCGTGGGCGGAGAGGCCGGGGCCCTGGCGGGGTTGGAGGATGCCGTCGATGCGGAGGCGGAGCTGGAGCTCGCGCTCATCCGGGCTGATGTGGACGTCGGAGGCGCCCTCATCGATGGCCTGGGCGAGGATGTGGTTGACGGCGGCGACGGCGGGCTCCTCGCCGGTGGTGAGTTCGCCGGGGGCGTGGTGGGAGGCGTCGGCGGCGGACTCCGCGCCGGTGGCGAGGGAGTAGGCGCGGCCGATGAGGGAGCGGAGGGCGGCGGGCTCGCAGAGGACGGGCTCGACGTCGGCCTTGAGCAGGGCGCGGAGCTGGTCCACGGCCTTGAGGTCCAGCGGGTCGGCCATGCCGACGGTGACGATGTGGCCGAGGTCGAAGAGGGGGAAGGCCTGGCAGCGCTCGGCGACGGAGCGGGGGAGGCGGGCGGAGTTGCGGATGTCGATCTCGAAGCGGGCGAGGTCCACGAAGGGGCACTCGCTGATGGCGGCGCGGACGAGGGCGAGGTCGCGCGGGGGAAGGAGGCCCAGAGAAACGATCGCGTCGCAGGGGGGGATGCGGCGCTCCGCGGCGTGGTGCAGGGCGCGGTCGAGGGCGTCGCGGGTGAGGAGGCCGTACTCCTGGAGGGCGGCGATGATGAAGTCGTCGTGGTTAAGCACCGCCGGGCTCCTTCGGGCCGGGGGCGGGCTGGGAGGCGCGGAGACGCTGGAGGAGGCGCTGGAGGGCGTCGTCCTGCTGGGGGTCGAGGTCGACGAAGGCGGCGCCGAGGTAGTAGGTGGGCTCGCGGCTGGTCATGGTGACGCGCTGGATGCGCAGGGGGGCGTTGAGGGCGGGGAGGTCCGGGTGGGAGATCCGGAGGCGCAGGGGGCAGCCGCGGGGGAGGAAGACGTCGGTCTGGAGGCCGACGCCGCCGGCGCTGCAATCGACGACTTCGGCGGGGAGGGTGTCGGGGCCGTCGGAGCCGGCGCCGCTGAGGACGACGCGGCCGGACTCGATGTGGAGGAGGGCGTCGTGGCGGCAGGCGAGGCGCTCGTGCTCGCGGACGATCAGGTCTTGGTGCTCGATGGGCATGGGGTACCTCGGCGACCGCCATGGTCCGCGAAGGAGGATCGGCGTGCGGGGGAGGGGGAGTTGATTCGGGCGGGGGGAGTTGTGGGGATTGGGGGTGATAACTTGGTGTGGAGGGTGAAGAGGTGCTGGCCTTCAACCCCTTTCCTCAGAGCGGGGGAGGGCTCGAAGAGGGTGGAGCGGGCGCCGGGGGTGGGAGGGGCGTCGCCCCGCTGGGGCTCTGTGGGAATGGGATGGGTGAGATCCGAGGGTCGCCGCGAACCCAGGGCTCCGCGGCGCCCCCCAAGCGCCGCTGCGCCTCGGGCTGCCTTCCGGCGCCGCTTCGCGGCTGAGGTGTGAGAGAAGAGGGAAGATGAGGAGCACGGCCGGCCGGGGCGGACGGCCGTGGCACCCGGATTGGCGCGTGGGGACGGTTGAGGCGGGGAGGAGAGGGAGGCACGGGCCGCCCCCCAAAGCCCGTGTCATGGTTGGTCGAGGGCGATGGAGGCGATGGTGACGTCGTCGGTGAAGGCGGGGGTGGAGGCGAAGCGCTCGAGGTCGGCGAAGAGGTTGGCGACGTCGCGGGTGGGGTCGGCGGAGGGGGCGAGGGAGTCGAAGATGCGCTGGAGGCCGAAGATGCTGCCGTCGGCGCCGCACTGCTCAACGACGCCGTCGCTGAAGAGGACGACGCGGCTGCCGCTGGGCCACAGGATTGTGGATCGGTTGTAGCGGCAGGCGGGGTCGGCGCCGACGACGGGGCCGCCGGCGCACTCGAGGCGGGAGGCCGGGCGGCCCGGGGGGACGATGACGCAGTAGCCGTGGCCGCCGTCGGCGGCGGTGATGGTCGCGGCGGCGGGGTCGAAGATGCCGAGCCAGAGGGAGATGAAGCGCGAGCCGTCGTGCATGGTCGCGAGGTAGGTGTTGAGCTCGCCGAGGACGGCGGCGGGGTCGTCGCAGCGGGAGAGGAGGCTGCGGACGAGGGTCTGGGCGACGGCCATGAGGAAGGCGGCGCTGACGCCCTTGCCGGCGACGTCGCCGAGCATGACGGCGGTGCGGCCGTCGGCGAGGGGGACGACGTCGAAGAGGTCGCCGGAGAGGAGACGGCCGGGGCGGCTGCGGACGGCGTAGGCGAGGGAGCCGAAGCGCCCCTCGGCGGGGGGCATGATGAGGCGCTGGACGTGGGCGGCGGCGAGGATGTCGCTCTGGAGGTCGTCGAGGCGCTTGCGGAGCTCGCGCCCCTTGATGTTGGAGACGGCCAGGCCGGCCATCTCGACGAGGGCCCCGCAGAAGGCGACGGCGTCGTCGCGCGGGGTGGATTCGCCGCGGCGGGCGTCGAGGTAGAGGAAGCCCCAGACCGTCCCCTCGACGAGGATGGGGAGGCACAGGGCGCGGGTGATGCCGAGGCGGACGACGCTGCCGGTGGGGATCGAGGCCGGTGGGGCGATCATCAGGGCCGGCGTGCCGGTGGCGGCGGCGCGGACGAGGGAGCGGCTGTACTCGAACGTGCTCGCCCGATCTGGGGCGGCGGCGAGGACCTCCATCCCCCCCACTCCCCCCCTCCCCCCCACTTCCCCCCTCCCCCCACTGCTCCCGCTGCCGCTCCCTTCTTCACCAGGATCGGCGGCGCGGTCCGGGTCGACCGGGGCGGCGCGGATGATGGCGGCGCGGTGGAAGCCGGTGGCGGCGAGGGCCCGCTCGAGGATGGCCGCGGCGAGCTCGGGGATGGTGGCCGCGCCGTAGATCGCGCCCGAGGCGCTGATGAGCTGGTCGTACTGCTGGGTGACGCCGGGTTCCGGAATGGGGGCGCTGGAGATCGAGGCCCCATCGCTGCTCGCCGCCGCCTCGGGGCGGTCCTCGGAGGCGACGGCGCGGGTCTGGGGGGCGTCGTGGAGGCGGGTGCAGACCTGGAAGACCCAGGGCTTGATGGTGAGCAGGTCGCCGTCGGAGAGGGGGACGGCGTCGTGGGGGGTGAGGCGGACGCCGCTCAGGAAGGTGCCGTGGCGGCTGCCGAGGTCGCGGACAACCCAGCCGTCGGCGAGGCGCGAGACGGCGGCGTGGCGTTTGGAGACGACCTGGTTGTCGAGGCGGATGTCGCAGTCGAGGGCGCGGCCGATGGTGAGCGGCCGGTCGCCTTCGATGCGGATGGACTGGAGGGTTGGCCCGGCGAGGGGCTGAAGGAGCAGCGGCGGCGGGGGCGCAGCATGCCTGGACAGGGTGACGAAGGTCTGCCGGGTCATGGGGTAGGGCAAACCAGGGTTCGGCCGGCGGGATGATCGCGGGGCACGACCCCCTGAATCGGGGCCAACGCGGATTGGTCGCGCGGGACGGCGGGCAGTCTATGCCCCGGGGGCGGGGATCGCCATTTTGGGCATGAAACGAAGAGCCGGACCGGGAGCGTGCTCGCGTGGCGGGCGGGGGTCAGCGGTCGAGGTCGCCGTCGCGTTCGGGCTGGTAGGCGAGGGACTCGATGACCACGGTGTGGACGCCGAGGGGGGTGGACCAGGTGATGTCGTCGCCGACGCGCCGGCCGAAGGCGGCGGCGCCGAAGGGGGCGGCGACGCTCCTGGCGTGGGGGAGGCGGTCGGCGTCGCGCGGGTAGACGAGTTCGGCCTCGAGCAGGTCGCCGCCGATGGGGTCGCGGAGGCGCATGACGGAGTTCATGGTGACCAGGTCGTGGGGGACGCGGTCCGGGGGGATGGGGGTGGCCGCGGCGAGGTGGTCGAGAAGGGCGGCCAGGTGCGGGGGGAGGGAGGGCTCGTAGGGGAAGGCGTCGTAGAGGCGCTGGCGGTCGTTGGCGTTGATGACGCGGGCGTGGGCGCGGAGCCAGGGGCGGTGGGCGCCGTAGACGCGGCTGAAGACGCGGGCGAATCGGGAGACGCCCGGCCGGGCGGCGCGGCGGGTGGGGGCGGATGGGGCGTTCATGTCAGTCGGCTCCCTCGCGGGGGGCGCAGCAGCCGAGAGCGCCGAGGCGGTCGGCGACGGCCTTGGCCATGGCCTCGGCGGTGGCGACCTCCTCGATGGTGACGCTGTCGGCGCCGACCTGGTGGGCCTGGATGGCCTGGCTGAGGTGTCCGGTGCGGGTGGCGATGAAGATGCCCGGGGAGAGGTCGCGGGCGGCGCGGCAGGCGCGGATCGCGGCCTCGGGGTCGGGGATGGTGATGATGATGGCGGCGGCGTCGCGGACGCCCGCGGCGGTGAGGACCTCGGGGTCGGTGGCGTCGCCGTGGACGATGGAGCGGCCCAGGAGGGTCTGGGCGCGGACGGTTCCGGGGTTGGTGTCCACGAGGGTGATGTGGACGCCGCGGCCGGCGAGAGAATCTGCGACGGCACGGCCGACGGGCCCGTAGCCGGCGATGATCATGCGCTTCAAGGCGGCTCTCTCCTGTGTGCCGTGGTCAGGGGGCGCGGGGCGCCCGGCGCTGGACGCGGGTGACGGGCCGGTCAACGGAGCGCGTGACGGCGGTGCGGAGCTTTCGCGCGGCGCCGCTGATGGCGGTGTAGAGGTCGCCGGCGCGGTGCTCGACGGCGATGGGCTTGCGGCCGCCGATGCGGGCCTCCATCTTGCAGCTCATGTCGGCGCGGCCGGAGCCGGCGCGTCGGAGGTCGGCGAAGTGGACCTCGACGCGGGTGACGCGGTGGGCGAAGCGTCGCAGGGCGCGCTGGAGGCAGCGGGTGACCCTCGCGGCCAGGGCGTCGCTGGTCCGCAGGTTGCCGGCGCTGACGCGGATGGACATGGACATCGTGCTCATGAGGGGTGCTCCTCAATCGGGACGACGCGGGCCGGGTGCGGGCGGCGGGCGGCGGGTCAGAGGTCGTAGTGGCCGGCCCGCTCGGGCTGGTACTCGATGGAGTCGATGGCGACGCTGCGCGGGCCGCGGGGGCCGATGACCGTGACGCGGGCGCCCTCGGACGCGCCGAGCAGGACGGAGCCAAGCGGGGAGATGACGGTGAGGGGCTCGCCGTCGTGGCCGTTGCGGTGGACGCGCGGGGCCTCCTCGCCGTCGACGGACGGGTAGGCGAGGATGTAGCGCTCGACGCTGTCGTCGCGCGGGTCGCGGACGACGACGCACGAGTTCATGGTGACGATGTCCGGGGGAACGAGCGACGGGGGGACAGCGCGGGCCTCCTCGAGGAAGGCGCGGAGGCGGTGGACGGGCGGGTAGTCGGCGCTGGTCTCCAGGTGCGGGGACAGCCGCTGCTTGTCGAGCTCGTTGACGATCGCGCTGATCTGTGTGGTTGTCATGGTCTGAACCTCCTTCCCGCGGGGAGCGGCCCCCGGGATGCGCTTACGCACAAACTCGGACGAATGTTCGCGACCGCGCCGGAGGGGCGCAGGGCCACCCGGCGTGGGCCGCGGGGGCGCGTGGGCCGCGCCCCCGCGCTCCCGTCGGTCAGAGCCGCCGGTGGCCGGCGGCCTCCGGCTGGTAGAGGACGCTGAGGATCTCGCAGGACCGGGCCGCGCCGCCGGGGACGCGGAACTCGACGGTCTCGCCGACGCGGCAGCCGAGCAGGGCGGCGCCCAGAGGGGCGAGGACGGAGATGCGTCCCTCCTCCGGGTCGGCGGCCTCGGGGAAGACGAGCGTCATGATCCACGTCCGGCGGCCGTCACGGAGGCGAACCCTGGAGTTCATGGTGACGGTGTCGGGCGGGAGCCGCTCGGGCTCGATGATGGCCGCGTTGTCGAGCTCGGCCTCGAGCGCGGCGAGGTAGGGGCGGTCGCGGTCGTCGTCGCCGCTGCGCGCGGCGTCGATGACGGCGCGGAGCCTGCTCATGTCGTCGGCGGTGACGTGGATGGTGCGTCGGGTCATTTCGGTCCCCCGTTGGTTCCTCGGGTCAAGGGAAGATGCCCCGCTCGCCGTAGATGCGCCCGAGGCGGTCAAGGGCGGCGATGTAGGCGGCGGTGCGCCAGTCGGACTGGTGCTCGCGCGCGGCGGCCTTCACGCGGTCGTACGCGCGCCAGAGGATCTCGCGGAGCCGGCGGTCGATCTCGGCGGCGTCCCACGAGGCCGCGGAGCGGTTCTGGAGCCACTCGAAGTAGCTGACGACCACGCCGCCGGCGTTGCACAGGATGTCGGGCAGGACGTCCACCTTCCGCTCGCGGAGCACGGCGTCGCCCTCGGGCGTGGTCGGGCCGTTGGCCCCCTCGGCGACCAGGCGGACCTGCAGCAGCGGGGCCGTCCTGGCGGTGATGGAGTTCTCCATCGCGGCGGGGATGAAGACGTCGGCCGGGGTGGCGAAGAACTCCTCGTGGGAGATGGCTTCAGCGCCCGGGAAGCCGCGGACGCCGCCGGTGCGGCGGACGTGGTCGGCGAGGGCGTCGGCGTCGATGCCGGCGTCGGCGCGGATGGAGCCGGTGACGTCCTGCACGGCGCGGAGGGTCGCGCCGCGGTCCTTGAGGAGGCGGGCGGCCCAGGAGCCGACCTTGCCGAAGCCCTGGACGGTGTAGGTGAGGTCGCAGGGCTTGCAGCGGTGGTCGTCGGCCCAGCGGGTGATGAGGTCCACCACGCCCTGGCCGGTGGCCTTCTCGCGCCCGGCGGAGCCGCCGGAGCCGACGGGCTTGCCGGTGACGACGGCGAGGGCGCGGTGGCGCTCGTGGGGCGGGAGGGTGGCGGCGTAGGTGTCGGCGATCCACGCCATCATCTGGGCGTCGGTGTTGACGTCCGGGGCGGGGATGTCGTAGTCGGGGCCGATGTTGGCGCCCAGGGCGTAGACGAAGCGGCGGGTGAGGCGCTCGAGCTCGGCGCGGCTGAGCTTGGAGGGGTCCACCTGGACGCCGCCCTTGCCGCCGCCGTAGGGGATGTCCACGAGGGCGCACTTGAGCGTCATCCACGCGGCCAGGGCGCGGACCTCATCGATGCTGACGTCCGGGTGGTAGCGGATGCCGCCCTTGTACGGGCCGAGGGCGTTGTTGTGCTGGACGCGGTAGCCGGTGAAGGTCTCCAGGCGGCCGTCGTCCATGCGGACGGGGAAGGTGACGCTGATCTCGGAGAGAGGACGGGCGAGGATCTTCCGGACGTCCGGGTCCAGACCCATGAGCTCGGCGGCTCGCTCCATCTGCGCCTGGACGCGGACGAAGAGCTTGTCGTGGCCGGCATCGGGTTGCGTCTGGGGCGCAGCCTCGACGTTGACGGCCTGGGAAGGGGGCTTGAGCGTGGTGGCGCCGTTGGTGGACATCGGTTCTCCATCTCTCGAAAGGGGGTTGTGAAGTGGGTCGCGAGAAGGGATGCAAGACCTGTGCCAATCAACAACCGGCCACAGGGGCCGCTGGAAGCGGGCGCACGAGGACCGCGCGGGGAGTTTCTCCCCAGTGGGGCGTTCCGCACCGGGCGGCTACCGAGCGGTGCGGGCGGGGTGAGTGGGGCCTTATTCCTCGGCGGGGGCGGCCTTGAGCTTCTCGCGGAGCGACTTGCGGTCGATCCCGAGGATGGCTGCGGCCTTGGTCTTGTTGCCGCCGACGCTGCGGAGGACCGAGCGGATGTGGTCGAGCTCGACCTCTTTGAGGGGGCGGAGGTCGGGGGCGGCGGGCGGAGCGTCGGGGCCGGCGCCCGCCGCGGCGTAGCGCATGACGGCGGGGAGGTCCACGGCGTCGATGACGCCGCTGTCGGCGAGGATGACCAGGCGCTGGACGAGGTTCTGGAGCTCGCGGACGTTGCCGGGCCATGGGTAGCGGACGAGGGCGTCCATCGCGGCGTCGGTGATGCGCGGGGCGGGGACGCCGTGGCCGGCGGCGGCCTCGGCGAGGAGGTGGCGGGTGAGCAGGACGACGTCCTCGCCGCGTTCCCGCAGCGGGGGGAGCTCGATGGGGAGGACGTGGAGGCGGAAGAAGAGGTCCTCGCGGAAGCGTCCCTGGCGGGCGAGGGACTCGAGGTCCTTGTTGGTCGCGGCGATGATGCGGACGTCCACGCGGCGGGCGGCGTCGGCGCCGACGGCCTGGACCTGGTGGTCCTGGAGGGCGCGGAGGAGCTTGGCCTGGGCGATGGGGGAGAGTTCGGCGACCTCGTCGAGGAAGAGGGTGCCGGTGTCGGCGGCGACGAAGAGGCCCTGGCGCGCGGAGGTGGCGCCGGTGAAGGCGCCCTTGGCGTGACCGAAGAGCTCGCTCTCGATGAGGGACTCGGGGATGGCGGCGCAGTTGACGGCGAGGAAGGGGCCGGCGGCGCGGGGGCCGCGGTAGTGGATGGCGCGGGCGACGAGCTCCTTGCCGGTGCCGGATTCGCCGGTGATGAGCACGGGGGCGTCCACGGCGGCGGCGCGGGCGATGAGGCGGTAGACGCGCTGCATGGCGGGGGACTGGCCGACCATGCCGTCGGGGGCGTCGGCGGGGCCGGGCTCCTCGAGCTCGCGCCGGAGGCGGACCTTGTCGAGGGCGGAGCGGACGGCGCGGGTGAGCTCCTCGTCGGAGAAGGGCTTGGCGAGGTAGTCCTCGACGCCCTCGCGCATGGCGGAGACCGCGCCGCCGACGGTGGCGTAGCCGGTGACCATGATGACGCCGGTGAAGCGGTGGTGGTGGCGGACGTGGCGGACGAGCTCGAGGCCGTCGCCGCCGGGCATGCGCAGGTCGGTGACGACGAGGTCGACCGGGGTGCGCTCGAGGACCTGCAGGGCGGCGCCGACGCTGTCGGCGGAGACGACGTCGTACCCCTCGGCGCGGAGGTTGCGCTCGAGGATCTCGCGCGTCTCCGGGGAGTCGTCCACGATCAGGATGCGCTCTCGCTTCTGGCTCATGGGGCGGCGGGGTGCTCGGCGGGGGAGGAGAGGGGCGGGGTGCGCTGGGGGTCGATGGGGAGGCGGACGCGGAAGCGGGCGCCCGCGCCGGGGGCGGTGTCGAGGTCGATGGCGCCGCCGTGGCCGATGACGATCCCCTGGACGACGGCGAGGCCCAGGCCGGTGCCCTGCCCGACGTCCTTGGTGGTGAAGAAGGGGTCGAAGGCGTGCTCGGCGACGTCGGGGGGCATGCCGCGGCCGGTGTCCTCGACGATGAGGAGGATGGAGGCGCCGTCGCGGGCGGTGCGGACGGTGATGACGCCGCGGTCGTCGATGGCGTGGACGGCGTTGACGGCGAGGTTCATGAGGACCTGGCGGAGCTGCACGGGGTCGGCGTGAAGATCGGGGAGGTCGGGGTCGAGGTCGCGGACGAAGCGGATGCCGGGGCGCTCGCAGCCGGCCTCGAGGAGGAAGAGGGCCTCTTCGATGATGGCGTTGAGGTTGACGCGCTGGGGCGCGACGGGGGCCTGGCGGGCGAAGACGAGGAGCTTGCGGATGACCTCGCGCCCGTGGAGGGAGGCCTTGACGATGCGGTCGAGGTCGGCGCGGACCTGGACGGGGACGCCCTCGGCCTTGAGGGCGAGCTGGGCGAATCCGAGGATGTTGCCCAGGGGCTCGTTGAGCTCGTGGGCGACGCCGGCGGCGAGCTGGCCGATGGTGGCGAGGCGGTCGGCGTGGCGGAGCTGCGCCTCCATGCGGACGCGGCGGGCCTCGGCCTCGACGCTCTCGACGAAGACGCCGATCTGGCGGGCGACGGTGTCGAGGAGCGACCGCTCCTCGGGGAGGAAGGGGTCGGCGCCCGGGTCGGGGGCGTCGGCGGGGGCGCCGGGGCGGTAGCCGACGCAGACGCGTCCGCGCGGCCGGCCGCCGACGCGGATCTCGCTGGAGAGCTGCCGCGGGGCGTCGGCGAAGCCGGGGGTTCCCTCGGCGATGCCGTCGAGCTCGACGGAGGCCTCGGCGAGGTCGGGGTAGCGCCAGGCGGCGGGGAGGATGGCGGCGATGTGGCGGAAGCAGTCGGGGAGGGAGGCGCGGTGCTCGACGAAGGCGGCGGCGACCTCGTAGAGGCAGGCGAGCTCCTTGACGCGCTCGCGGAGCTCGGCGGCGGAGGAGCGGCCATCGGCCTCGGCGATGAGGGCGGGCGAGGCGGCGCGGGGGAGCTTGCGGGGGGTGTTCTTGTGGCGACGTGGCTGCACGCCGTTCTCCGGGGCTCGGGGCGACGGGAGCGGTGGCGCGCGGGCCGCGGGTATGGGCGCGGCACGCTGGGCGACGGGACGGGCGTCGCCGCGGCGCAAGCCACATTCTAGAAGGTCGGCTCGGCGTCCGGAGCGCGGGGGAGGGCCGGGGCCGCGGCGAGGCGGGCGAAGACCGCGGCGACGATGCGGTCGCACCGCTCGCCGTCGAAGGCGAACTGTCGGCGCAGCTCGGGGATCGCGCGGCGCTGGATGGTCTCGAAGAGCATCCGCCGGGCGCGGTGCAGGGTGATCTTGACGTTGGCCTCGGTAAGGCCGAGCGACTCGGCGGTCTCGCCGGTGCCGAGGCCCTCGACGAGGCGGAGCATGACGACCGAGCGGTGCAGCGGCGGGAGGGCGTCCACCGCGCCGGTGAGCAGGGCGCGCATCTCCTCGCCCGCGGCGGCGTCGGGGGGCGAGGCGTGGCCGCGGGGCGCGGGGAGGGCGTCGGGGTCGAGGCCGGAGGGGGCGCGGGCGCGGCGGCGACGGCGGCGCAGGGCCTCGTGAAGGGCGATGCGCGAGAGCCACGTCGGCAGGCTGGCGCGGCCCTCGAAGCGGGCGAGGTTCTCGAAGGCGCGGAGGTAGGTCTCCTGCACGACGTCCTCGGCCTCGTCGTCGGTGCGGACGACGGAGCGGGCGACGCGGAAGAGCCGCTGGTTGTATCGGCGCATGATGAGCTCGAAGGCGGCGGTGTCGCCGGCGAGGATGCGCGCGACCAGTTCCGCGTCCGACAACGGCGTCATGAGCTGCAGCGCCGGTGAGAGGGCCCGCATGGGACGGCTCCGCTCAGCTGAGGGCCGCGCCGGCGGCGCCGGCCCGTCCGGGGATCAGGCCCTCGCCCCGCAGCGCGGCCAGGGCGCCGAGCGTGTAGGCGCCCAGGGCCATCACCACGTCGCGGACGGCGACGTCGTAGTAGCCGGCGGCGGCCGCGATCACGCCAACGAGGACCAGCCATGCGGCGACGACGTACGCGCCGAGACGGGGGAGGATGGTGAGCACAGCCAGGCCGGCGGCGATCTCGATGACGCCGACGATCATCATCAGCGCCTGCGGGCTCATGGGCGCGGCGGAGCTGATGGACTCCGGGAGGTACCGGGTCCAGTCGGTGAGCAGGTTGAAGAACTTGTCCGCGCCGGCCGCGATCGGGACCAGTCCGTAGCAGAGGCGGAGCGGGAGGTAGACGCGGTCGAGGTCGTGGGGGCTTATGTGAGCGTTCATGGGCGGTTCTCCTTACCACCTCAGAGCCGCTCGACGGCGTCGGGTTACAGAAAAAGCTCGAAATCGCCGGGGAGAAAGGCCCCCCACTGCCGCCCGGCCGACGGATCGGGGCCGGTGCACGCCGCGGAGGGCGTCGCGGGGGCGGCCGGGGAGCCGGCGTTTGGAAAGCGGGCGACCGGACTCGAACCGGCAACATTCAGCTTGGAAGGCTGACACTCTACCATTGAGTTACGCCCGCATCGGCGGCGGCGCCGGGGGTGCGGCGGCCGCGGAGGAAGCCTAGGCGCGTCGGGGTGGGGGCCGGGTGGGTTGGGGGAGGCCGGGGCCGGGGTGCGCTATTGTTAGCGGCCGGGGGTTGTGCCGGGTGGGGGCGGGGGTCTTCGGATAGTGCAGGGCGGTTATGGCGGCAGATTCCCCCGGTTCATCCGCGACAACGGAGCCATCCGAGCAGCAGGCCGGCGCTGCGCCGGAGCGGCGGAAGGGGCGCGGGCGGCGGGTGCTGCGGGGGCTTGCGCTGGCGGCGGTCGCGCTGGTCGTGCTAGGGGCGGTGGGCGGGGAGATCGTCGCGAGGTTCGTGCTGGGGATGGGGGACCCGCCGCTGTACACGAAGGACCCGCAGATCGAGTACCTGCCGGTGCCGGGGGTGTACCGGCGGTTCGGGAACACGATCTCGTACAACAGCCACTCGATGCGCAGCCCGGAGTTTCCGGCGACGAAGTCGGACCCCGCCGAGCTGCGGGTGCTGGTCATCGGCGACAGCATCGTCAACGGGGGCGCGCCGTCGGACGACTCGGAGCTGGCGACGGCGCTGCTGCCGGGGATGCTGGGCAAGCAGCTGGGCCGGCCGGTGGTGGTGGGGAACATCTCGTGCGGGAGCTGGGGGCCGATCAACCAGCTCGAGTACGTGCGCCGCTACGGGCTCTTCGACGCGGACGTGGTCGTCATCGTCGTCAACAGCGACGACGCGTTCGATGCGCCGACGTACGGCCCGCTGGGGCCGGAGCACCCGACGAGGGCGCCGGTGCTGGCGCTGGAGGAGCTGCTGTTCTACTACGGGCCGATGGCCTTCAAGTACCACGTGCTGGGGGGGAAGAAGGCCGGGCCGCCGGCCCCCGTCCTGGAGCCCAACCCGGAGGACCAGCGGGCGTCGCTGGCGGCGTTCGAGCGGCTGGTGATCACGGCGCGGGAGGCTGGGGCGAGCGTCGTCGCGGTGCACCACTTCAAGCTGACGGAGCTGCAATCGGGGCGCAACGACCCGGGGTACGACCGGCTCCGCGAGGCCGCGGGGAGGGTGGGGGTCCGGTTCGTCGATACGCGGACGGAGATGGTGCGGCTGATGCGGGAGAAAGGGACTGGGTACCGGGACTACATCCACCCGGACGCGGCGGGGCAGGAGGCGCTGGCGGGGCTCTTGGCGCGGGAGGTTGCGGCGGCGGTGAAGGGACGCTGAGGGGGGCGGAGGGGGGGGCCGGGCGTTCACCGCCCGGGGCCTGGCGCCTACGCTCCGGGCATGATTTTCCCCGCCCCCACGTCGAAGATCGATCCGAGGCTGGCCCGCGGCGTGCTCCAGGAGACGACGCCGAAGGTGATCAAGGTCACGTTCCCCAACACGAACTACGAGCTGCACCTGGTCCCCGACGGGGCGGTGCAGACGCCGGTGGGGAAGCGGATCGTCGGGGTGATCAAGGCGCAGGCCCGCCGGATCGACGTGGTCAAGACCGGGGGGCGGTACGTCGAGCCGCTGGTCGGTCACCCGCGCCGGGTGCAGGGGATGGTTGTGGCGGTGGATGGGGCGGCGAACACGGTCGTGGTGGATGCCGGGATGCCGGTGCACTGCACGCCGACGGATCCCCGCCAGAAGGCGACGGACTTCGAGCCGGGGCAGTTCGTGAGCTTCGACGTGCTCGAGGGGGTCAGCTTCGCGCCCGCGGGGGGCTGAACCCTTCCTGCTGCGGGCCCATGGCCCACTCGCCGGAGCGGGCCCGGAAGGGGGAGGGGCCCGGCGCGGGCGCGCGCGGGGCGGAGAAGGGCTCGGCCTGGTAGGGGCGGTGCTGTGCGCCCGGCGCGGCGGCGTGGCGGGGGCGCCTGGCCTTGGGCTGGGCGCCGAGCCTGCCGGAGAACTTCGCGGCCGCGAACTTGGCGATGATCGGCAGGGCGCGCTGGAGGACGGGGCGGGAGAGGATCGCCCCCAGCGGCAGCAGCGCCCCCGGCCGGAAGCGTGAGATCAGGATTCCGGCGAAGAAGGCGACGATGGTGGCCGTCACCGGGTCGCGCCGGATGGCGGCCTTGGGCCCGCGGGGCCGGTGGCCGAACTCGAGCAGGCGGGCCTTGGCCTCGCCGACGCTGAGCTTCACTTTGCCAGCTTCATCGCGCCCCACACGGCTCCTCCTGCGACGGCCAGGGTGATCAGGCCGGTGACAAACGCCGCCCCGCCGCTGCCGAGGGGGCCGTCCAGCCAGAGGTAGATCCCGATCAGCAGCAGCACGAAGCCGGCGAGGGCGAGGACGCCGCCGACGAGGATCGCGGCGAGCGCGATGCCCACGCGGATGGCGATGTGGCGGAGCTGCCGCCCCTCGGCCTCGACCAGGTCGGCGACTCGGACGGCGAGTTCGGTGACCGTTTCAACCACGCGTTGCCTTTCAACCACGCACGACCGGACGGCGCCTCCGTCGCGGGCGCATCACCTCTTGAGCATGGCGCCCAGCAGCACGCCGACGCCCAGGGCGATCCCGACGGCGGCGAGGGGGTGCTCCTCGATCTGGTGCTGCACGGTGCGCAGGGCCTCGCTGCCCTGATCCTGCGCGTACTCGACGGCGTCGCCCACGCCCTCGCGGGCACGGGAGACCCACTGCTGGGTGATTCCGCCGATGTCGTCGCGCAGGCGGTTGAGGTCGTCCCGCAGGGCGTCAACGTCTTGCCTGAGTGCTCGCTCTTCCATCACCATCCTCCGATCCGATGCGGCGGCCGCGGGCGGCGACGGCCGTCGCCGCACCCGGCCACCGATCGAAACATAGAGGCCGGTGGTGAGCCGGGGCCTCAAATCAGGCTGAAACTCGTCTCACAGGCGGGCGCGGTCGCAGCCGGCGATGAGGGGCGTGTCACACGCGCCGCACAGTGCTGCGCGGCGGGGCTAGCGGGATGCGCCGCCGTCGATGGGACGGGCCACGGCGGCGTCGTAGCGGACGCCGTCGGGGACGGGGACCGGGACGGGGAGGGTCACGCCGTGCTCGCCGGCGGCGCGGGAAGCGGCGTCCACGGCGACGAAGGCCGTCAGGCCGCAGAGCACGCCGTGGGCGAGGGCGATGCGCCGGATCTGCTCGTCGGGGACGCGGATGGCCCCGGCGAGGGCGCGGTCGGTCAGGTGGGCGATGCGGTGGCGGGCCCAGAGCTGGCCGAGCGCGGCGGCGTCCGTGGTCAGGCTGTCCTCACCGAGCGCGACGGGGATCCGGGCGTCCGAGCCGCCCGAGCGGCCGTGGAGGGTGATGCGCTGCGGGAGTCGGCCTCGGAAGCGCCCGGTGAGGATCAGGGGGCGGCCGGGGAGCAGGTCGGGGAGGCGGCCCTCATCGCCCGCATCCAATGAGGACGGGTGCACGTCCATGACCTCGAGGCCGCCCCAGTCCACGCGGACGTCGGTGAGGGCGGGTCGGCTGGCCCGGGCGAAGAAGCGGTCCATCACGTCCGCGGCGTCGTCGCCCGGGGCGAGGTAGGCGGCGGCGCCGCGGCCGAGCTTGGCCATGCGGTCCATCAGGAATCGGTTGGGCGAGGAGCCCACGCCGAAGGAGAAGACCCGGGCCGTGCCCAGGAGCCGGCGCATCTCCGTGAGGATCTCCGCCTCGTTGCCGATGTAGCCGTCGGTGAGGAAGGTCACGTAGCGGAGGCGGGTCTCGTCGTGCGGGGCGAGGAGGGCGGCGCGGATGCCCTCGATCATCATCGTGCCGCCCTCGCTGGAGAGGGAATCGAGGTACTGCCGCCCGCGGAGGAGATTCTCCGGCGTGGCGGGGAGCGGGGCGGCGCCCATCGCCGAGGAGCTCTCGGAGAAGCGGATGATCTGGAAGGTGTCCCGCGGGGTCAGGAGCGAGAGGGCGTGGGCGACCGCGGCCTTGGCCTGCGCCAGCGGCCCGCCGGCCATGCTCCCGGAGCAGTCGAGGACGAAGATCATCTCGACGGGAGAGCGCGGCGCGGACTGCGGGGCCGCGGGAGGGATGACCATGAGGGCGAAGCATCCCTCGTCCCCTTCTCCCCCACGGCCTGCACGATGGGCGATGAAGGCGGAGCGGGGGGACTCGCCGGCGACGCGGTAGCGCAGCACGAAGTCCTTGTTGGGGATGGAGTCGTCCTGGGCGAGGCGGACGAGGGCGCGGGAGTCGCTGAGGCGTTCGATGTGGGTGCGGTGGGTCGTGCAGCGGATGTCGTCGGCTCGCACGGCGGCGTCGAGGGAGACGGCGAGGGAGATGTCGTGGCCGCTGCGCTCGCCGGGGGCGAGGTACGGGACCTCGGTCGGCTGGCCGGGGGCGCCGGCCCGCGTGCGGGGGACGGCGCCGACGCCGTCGGCGGAGCCGGGGGGGTTGAAGCGCGGGCCGACGACCATCGGGAAGACGTATTCGAACCAGCCGTCGTCGTACGCGAGGGTGTGGTAGTAGCGGATGCTGACGTCGATCCGGCGGCCGGGCTCGATGTTGGCGACGGACTGGGTGAAGATGTTGGGGCGCTCCTGGGTCATCAGGGAGGCGACGTGGCCGGCGGCGCGGGCCTCGTGGTAGAGCTGCTGGGCCTGCTCGCGCTCGCGGAGGACGCCGCGGATGCGCCGATCGCCGACGGTCATGACGAACTCGCTGATCGCGGCGGTCTCGGGGAGTGGGAAGACGTAGACCGCCTCGACCTTGGTGTCGAAGGGGTTGTGGAAGCGCTGGGTGACGTCGGTGGTGGCGATGAAACCGGCGATGGAGGCGCGGACGTCGGTGTGCTCGAGGGGAACGGCGACAGGCGTGACGATGTCGGGAACGTTGCAGACGAGCGAGCCGGTGCGGGGGAGGTCGTCGGCGCGGGCGGGGTCGGATGCGGCGCGAGGGGATCGCTCGATGATCCATAGCTCCTCCTCTGGCGAGAGGACGGGGCTGGCCAGGAGGGAGGAGAGCTCCGGCGACATCCGGTGCGCGGCGAACATCGGGCCGGCGTAGGGGGCCGCGGACCCGCGGGGCTGGGCGTCGGTTGGCGGAAGTCTCGACCCGCGCACGCCGCTGTGGCAGGCGACGCCGAGCGTGAGGGCCGCCGCGAGGAGGCACAGCAGCAAGAGGCGGCCGATGGAACGCGCGGTGGAGCTGGTCATGGATTGCCTCCGGGCATCAGCGTGGCGGCGGCGTTGATGGGGCGGGCATCGGGGCCGGCCGCGGCGTGCAGGGTGAGTTGGAGATCCGGCTCGGCGCCCGGCGCGATGCGGAAGTGCAGCCGGGCGACGCGGGTGCGGCCCGTCGGGAGCCTGTCCACCGGATCGGCGCTGAGGGCGGCGATGATGATGCGGTCGTTCATCATCGCGGCGGGGTCGTAGTACGGCGGGTCGGCGAATGGCCCCACCAGCTCCCCCATCTCTCGTTCCACCCCCCCACTGCCCTCGATGCCGACGACGAGGGCCGCGCCGCGGGCGTCGCGGACCTCGAGCTGGTACGCCGCGAGGGGACGGTCGCCGGAGTCGATGTAGACATCGACCCACGTGAAGGTCGGGGTGGGCGCGGCCGGCGCGGGGGCGTCGGCGGGCTGGGCGAGGCTGATGCGCATCATCAGGACCGCCGCGAGGGTCAGGGCGAGCAGCATGATCGCGCGGGGCCGGGTCACGATGCGCCTCCGTCGGGGGCGGATGCGGGCGCCGGGAGGCGGACGGCGATCGCGGCGATGGCGTCCACATCCTCGCCGGAGACGGCGCTGTCGCCGGTGAGGTCCCACGCGGGGTTGAGGTCTGCGCCGCCGCGGATGGCCGCGGCGAGGACCAGGGCGTCGATGATGTCCACGCGCCCATCGGCGTTGAGGTCGCCGCGGAGGGCTGATTGGCCGGCGGGGGCGGTGGGACCGCTGGCGGTGAGTCTCGGCAGGAGCCAGACGGCCACGGCCAGGCCCGCCGCGGCGGCGAGGGGGCCCGCGGCGAGGACGAGGCGGCGGTTGCGCCGGCGGCGGGCGAAGCGGCGCTGCGCGGCGCGTAGCACGGCGTGATCGATCTCGGTCGGGACGGCCGCGGGGGGGAAGAGTCGCGACAGGTCCGCGGCCAGGCGGGGCGGAACCTGAGTGTCGGGCTCGGGGTGAGATTGGATGGGCTCGTCGGCCATATGGAGGGGCTCCGCTGCTGCAGTGCGCGAGGGGGCGGGGAGGTTCATTGGGGGCCGGGCTTCGTCGCGGCCGCATCGAGTTCGGGGAAGTAGCCCCGGAGACGATCGTCGCCCCGGAGGGTCTGTAAAGCGTTGTGGAGACGGGACTTGACGGTCCCCGCGGGGATGTCCAGGGCGGCGGAGACCTCGGCGAGGCTCATGCCGTCCACCACCCGCATCAGGAGGACTTCGCGCTGGCCGTCGGGGAGGGAGGCGACGGCCTCGGCGAGGGGGCCGAGCTCGCCGTCAGTGGGCCGGGGGACGGCGGGGTGATCGGGTCGGTCGGGGACGTCGCCGAGACGCATCCGCCGCTGCTTCCGGCGTTTGGCGAGGGCGATGTTCTTGACGACCGGGTAGAGGAAGGTCGTGAGGCGGGAGCGGAGCGTGAAGCCGGGGAAGCGGCTCAGGAAGTAGGCGAAGGCCTCCTGGAGGACGTCGAGGGCCTCGTCGCGGTCGGGGGCGAAGCGGCAGGCGATGCGGTAGGCGAAGTCGCGGTGGCGGAGGTAGAGGGGCTCGAAGGCGGAGGGGTCGCCCCGGTTGAGGGCGTGGACGAGCTGCTCGTCGGTGCGGGGGTCGTGATCCGGGACGCTGGGCACGGGGTGGAGGGTAGCTGAAATCGGGGGTGGTGTGGGGCGGCGGCCACGATGTCGTGGTCGCGCCGGAGCTGCGGCCGTGCGCCGTTATACTCGGCCCCGCCCGCGGGGGGCGTCGGGGGCACGGGAGCCGAGGGTGTCGAGATGAGCACGGCGGAGACGCGGGGGCGCAGCAGCGCGGGTGGAGGAAACGGCACGGCCCCGGCGGCGGCGCGGATGCGCAGCGGGCAGGAGGTTCGGCTGACGCCGGAGATGCTGGCCGCGGCGTTCGTGCGCGAGGTTCCGCCGGTGGGGGTCTCGCCGCTGTACCTGGTGAGCCTGATGGTCGTCGCGGTGGTGATGCTGCTGATGCCGGTGCTGTACCTCGCGCTGGTGGCGCTGGTGGGCTGGGGGGTGTACTACCACGCGGTGGCGCACGCGCCGGACTTCGGGGGCCGGCGGGTGAGCATCGTCTCGCTGATGGTGTACATCGCGCCGATCGTCGCGGGGGTGGTCGCGGCGGCGTTCCTGCTCAAGCCGCTGCTGGCGCCGCGCCGGCGGCAGACCGAGCCGCTGACGGTGCAGCCGGACGAGGAGCCGCTGCTGGCGCAGTACGTGGAGATGGTGTGCCGGGCGATGAACGCGCCGGTGCCGCGGCGGATCGACGTGGACGCGATGGCGAACGCCTCGGCCTCGTTCCGGCGGGGGATGCTGAGCCTCTTCGGAAACGACCTGGTTCTGACGCTGGGGCTGCCGCTGGTGGCGGCGATGGACCTGCGGCAGCTCACGGGGGTGCTGGCGCACGAGCTGGGGCACTTCCGCCAGGGGCTGGCGATGCGGCTGACGTACATCATCCACCGGATCAACGGGTGGTTCTTCCGCGTGGTGTACGAGCGGGATGGTTGGGACGAGCGGCTGGCGGGGGCGGCGCACCAGGAGGCGTTCCGGCTGGTCATCCCGATCGTGCTGCTGGCGCAGCTGTGCGTGTGGCTGAGCCGGCAGGCGCTCAAGGCGCTGATGTACTTCGCGCTGGGGGTCAGCTCGTTCATGTCGCGGCAGATGGAGTTCGACGCGGACCGGTGCGAGGCGGCGATGGCGGGGAGCGGCGTCTTCGCGCCGACGTCGCGCCGGATCATCGAGCTCAACGCCGCGTGGAACACGGTGGCGGGGCAGCTGCAGATGCGCTGGGCCGAGCGGCGGCTGCCGGACGACCTGCCGATGTTCGTCGCGGCGACGGCCGCGAGCCTGCCGGCGGAGGAGAAGGAGAAGGTCGTCAAGGAGTTCGCGGAGCGGCGGACGGGGCTGTTCGACACGCACCCGAGCATGACGCGGCGGATCGCCGCGGCGGAGAAGCTGGAGGAGCCGGGGGCGTTTACGCTGGAGGTCCCGGCGCGGGGGCTGTTCAGCGACTTCCGCTCCATCTGCCGGCGGGTGACGTACATCCACTACCGGGCGGTGGTCGGCAAGGACATCTTCCAGGCGACGCTCGTCCCCGCCGAGCAGATCATCCGGCAGCAGGAGGCCGAGGTCGCCTCCGGCGAGGCGTTCAAGCGGTTCTTCCCCGGGCCGATCGGGGTGCTGCGGCCGATCTTCCCGGAGGTGCTGGAGCTCTCGCCGCCGCGGAACCCGAAGGAGTCGCTGCAGGACCTGCGGGATGCGCGGGAGGAACTGAAGCTGCGGATGGCGGACCTGGAGGCGGGGGCGGAGCGGTTCGAGAAGGCGGCGGACCGGGTGGTCAACCTTCGCATCGCCCGCGAGGCGGTGGGTGCGGGGCTGCGGGCGAGCGCGTCGGCGCTGGGGATCTCGAAGGTGAGCGTCGAGGCGATCAAGGAGGAGATCCCGCGGGCGGAGCAGGCGCGGGAGGCGGCGGCGATGGCGCTGGAGCCGGTGGTGGCCGCGGCGAGGAAGCGGCTGGTGTGCGCCCTGCGGCTGCTGCTGGTGTCGGGGATCGAGAAGCGGCTGGCGGGGGCGGAGAAGCACCGCGAGCGGATCCCGCCGCTGCTCTCGACGCTCGGGGCGCTGCGGGAGGCGCTGCCCGCGCTGCGGAACCTGCGGACGGACCTGCAGGCGCTGGTGCTGCTGTTCGACCATTACCGGGGCCACGAGAAGAGCGACAGGTACCACAACCGCGTGAGGGAGGTGTGCCTGCGGCTGCACCGGCACGTGCAGAGCGTGACGTCTGTGATGTCGGTGACGATCTACCCGTACGAGCACAGCCGCGGGACGGTGACGATCGCGGAGGTGTTCCGGACGGGGGTGATCTCGACGCCGGACCACCCGGTGGAGCTGGCGCACAACGCCGAGGCGCTGATCGCCGGGTACGCGGAGCTGTACTGGCGGACGCTGTCGGAGCTGGCGCAGATGGCCGAGCAGGTGGAGCGGACGCTGAAGCTGCCGCCGCTGGAGCTGGCGGCGGCGAAGCCCAAGACGGGGGAGGAGGAGAAGAGGAAGAAGAAGAAGGCGAAGGATGCGGAGGAGCTGCCCGCGGTGCCGGTGTGATGGGCGCTTCGGGTTGTCAGGATGGAAGGGAAAGGCAGGAACGCGGGGGGAGCGGGGAAAGCAGAGGGACGCGGGGAAGAGAAGAGGAGAGTGGGGACGCGGAGGTCGCAGAGGGGGAGCGGATATGGATTGGCGCTGGGCCTTCTCGCACGCACGAGCGGCCCGGCGCCCAACCTTGATCAGACCACAGAGCGTTCCCGCCGACCGCCTCTCCCCCGATCCCTGTCTACCTCTGAGACCTTTGTGGATCTCTGTGGCCTCTGTGCTTCTGCCTTTTCTTCCTCTCTCTTCTACCCCGATTTCCCCCGCTATCCCCGCTTCCCCCGCGTTCCGCCTTTGAACGTGCGTGCACAGGGGAGCTTCCACCCCGAACTGGCGCTCGGGGCTCCCTTTTGGGTGGTGATGGAGCGAGCCGGGGTTATTCGATCCTCGGATCGACCCAGCGGTAGAGGACGTCCACGGCGAGGTTGAAGAGGATCAGCATCGTCGCGAAGATCAGCACGACGCCCATGATCAGGAAGAGGTCCTTGTTCAGCACGCCGTTGACGAAGTGCTGGCCCATGCCGGGGACGGTGAAGACCTTCTCGACGACGAAGGAGCCGGTCATGGCCAGGGCGGCGGCGGGGCCGAGGAAGCTGAGCACCGGGAGGAAGGCGTTCTTGAGGGCGTGCTTGAGGAGGACGCGGGACTCGGAGACGCCCTTGGCGCGGGCGGTGCGGATGTAGTCGGCGCCGAGGTGCTCGATCATGCCCATGCGGGTCAGGCGGGCGATGTAGGCCGCGAAGGGGAGGCTGAGCGTCAGCGCCGGGAGGATGGCGTCGGTCGGGCTCCCCCACGCGGCGACCCGGCCCCATCCCAGGGCGACCGGGAAGACCAACAGCAGCAGCGTGCCGATGACGAAGCTCGGGAGGCTGATCCCCACCAGCGCGATCGTGAGCGTCGCGAGGTCGGCGATGGAGTTGGGGCGCACCGCGCCGATCACCCCCGCCCCCAGCCCGATCACCAGCGCCAGCAGGATCGCCGCGCCGCCGAGAGTGACGGAGACGGGCAGGGCCCCGGCGACGATCTCGTTGACGCGCCAGTCCTCGTACTGGAGGCTCGGCCCGAGGTCGAAGATGTAGCGAGGGGGCGGGGCCTGGCCGGCGGCCGCGGCCTGCTCGGCGGCGGCGGCGGCGCGGCCGGTGAGCTCCTCGTGCGCCCAGCGGACGCCCAGGGCGTTGTAGAGGTACGAGAAGTAGAACTTCCAGTAGCTGTCGAGGTTGTACTGCCGCTTCATCGCCTCCATCACCTCGGGCGGGGGCTGGCGGCCCTCGGGGTTCTCCAGCGGGTTGCCGGGGATGGCCCACGCGAGCGTGAGCGTCAGCGTGTAGACGACGGCGAGGATGATCGGCAGCTGCACGAGCCGGCGGAGGATGAGCCCGGTCATGGCGCCACCTCCGGCTCGCGCGACGGCTCGGCGGCCTCCGCCCCCGTCGCCTGCTCGCCTTCTTCCCCCCCGCTGCCGCCCTCCTCGGGCGCGCCGGTTCGCACCATCCCGCTCATGCTCCGCTCGCTGATCGGCCGGCCGTCGGGGCCGAGCGGGCGGGGCGGGAGGGCCAGCGGGCGCTCGGCCCCCTTGCCGTCGCCGAGGATGTCCACGAGGAACATGTTCTGCGACTGGCGCGGGTGGCTGGAGATGCCGCTGACCTTGTGGGCGTCGAAGAGGTAGATCTGCGAGTAGTGGAAGATCGGGATCAGCGGCAGGTCCTCCTCGACGAGCAGCCGCTCGGCCTCGGCGAGGATGGCCAGCCTCGCCGCCGGGTCCGTCTCGAGCTCGGCGCGTTCGAGGAGGCCGTCGTAGTGCTCGCTGGAGTACTCGCGGTCGTTGTTGCCGTCGCCGGTCTTGTTGATGCCCAGGAAGGTCGTCGGGTCGCCGTAGTCGCCGAACCACCCGCCGCGGCTGACGATGAAGTTGTGCTTCTTGACCTCGTTGCGGAAGACCTTGACCTCCTGCTGCTGGAGGGAGACCTTCACGCCGAGCTTCTCCTGCCAGTCGCGGGCGATGGCCTGGGCGATGACGTCGTGGCCGCCGTCGCGGTTGAAGAGGATCTCGATGGTCATCAGCCCCTGGCCGCCGGGGTAGCCCGCCTCGGCGAGCAGCTCGCGGGCCTTCTGCGGGTTGTACTCCAGCCCCCTGGGCGACTCGTACCCGGGGAGGGAGCCGGGGGGAATCAGCGTCGTCGCGGCCGGCTCGCCGATGCGGCGGACCTGCTCGACGATCCGCCGCTTGTCGATCGCCATGGCCAGGGCCCGGCGGACGCGCGGGTCGGCGAAGGGGTTCTCGCGCCCGTCCACGAGCCTGGGGGCGCAGTTGAAGTTGTAGAAGTATGTCCCGAAGGCGGGGAAGGCGTGGATGTTCTTGCGGGGGTCCGGGGGGAGGCGGCGGTCGATCTCGACCGGGTCGAGCCCCTGGGCCTTCAGGGCCTCGTACTGCTCCTGGTGTTCGCGGTAGAAGGCGAGCTTGTCCTGGTACATGTCGCCGCGGTACGGGGGCGTGACGTCGCTGACCCAGTCCACCGCGCCGGAGGTGAAGGCGAGGACCTGGGCGTTGGGGTCCTCGACGGAGGGGATGGAGATGGAATCGACGTTGATCGCGTCCTTGTTCCAGTAGTGCTCGCTCTTCTCCATGCGCAGGTCGCGCTTGAAGCGCCAGAGCGTGAGTTCGAAGGGGCCGTTGCTGACCAGCACGCCGGGTTTGGTCCAGCCGCTCTGGATGTCCAACCGGCCGGTGCGGGGGTCGGGCTTCTCGTACTGGCTGACCAGCGGCGGGTAGACCGGGTAGAAGACGGCGAAGGCGCACAGGTCGAGGAAGTACGGCACGGGCCGGACCAGCTCGACGCGGAGGGTGCGGTCGTCGAGCGCCTTGACGCCGACAAGCTGGTCGAACTTCCGCTGGGTCTGCTCCCACAGGGCCTGGGCGTCGTCGCCGGGGCGGAATGACTCGAGGGCGGCCTGCCGCCAGGCGTAGAACTCCTTGGCGCCCTCGATCAGCTCGAAGAGCTTGTAGTAGTCCGACGCGCTGTCGGGGAGGAGCGCCCGCCGCCAGGCGTAGACGAAATCCTGCGCCCGCACCGGCTCACCGTTGGACCAGCGGGCGTTGTCTCGCAGGTGGAACGTGTACACCCGGCCCCCCCCGCCCACCTCCCACCGCTCGGCGACGCCGGGGGTGATGGCGTATTCGTGGCTGAAGACGTCGTGCTGGACGAGCCCCTCGAAGAGGATCCGAGCCACGCGGAGGTCCTGCATCCAGGACATCCGCTGGAGGTCGAGGGTGGCGACATCGCCGCGGTTGATGAAGGCGAAGTCCGCCCGCGGGCGCGGCCGGTCGGAGAGGACCGCGCCGGCGAGGGCCAGTGCGAGCACGAGGAAGGGGATCAGGAGCCTGGCCATGGAGCCGAAGGGTATCAGATGGATTGCAGCGGGAGGGAGATGGGAGGGAAGGGGTGTGGAGGTGAAGAGGTGAAGAAGAGAAAGAGGAACCCGCCCCCATCCCCCGCCCTCAGGGCGGGGGCTTCGGAGGAGAGGATGGGGAGAAGGGGAGGAAGAGTCGGGAAGCCATGTAGATTGGGGAGGGAGGCCATGGAGCCCTCACCCCAGCCCTCTCCCAGGGGGAGAGGGGGGAGAGAGGAGAGAGCACGGCCGGCACCCCCCAGAGCCGCCAGCCGTGGCGCCCGGATGGGCGCGGGGGGACGGTAGAGGCGGGGAGGAGGGGGAGACATGGGCTAAGGGCCCATGCCACGGTGGGGGGAGTGGTGCGGGTGATCAGTCGGCGCCGCGGGCGCACTGGAAGCGGTCGGCGGGGAGGTTGAAGGGGGCGGCGGTGAGGGCGCCGGACCTTCCGATGTACCTGGCCGCGGCCTCGGCGAACTCCTGATCGCGGCCGCCGCGGGCCTTCTCGGCGAGCTGAAGGTTCAGCGGCGTGCCTGTGCCGAGCGTGGAGTGGGCGAAGTAGTAGACGTTCTCGCCGCTGGCGGCGATGGCCGCGAGGCGGACGCGGTCGGGCTCGCCGCCGGCGTCGCCGTTGAGCTGGCAGGCGACGACGGCGATCAGGTCGCCGCCGAAGCCGCCGATCTCGCGGAGGGTGTCGTTGGCGAGGCGGGGCTCGTCGGCGGGGAGGCCCTGGCCCATGACGGCGTCGCGCAGGACCTGGGCGGCGCGGATCATCGCGCCGGCGGACTCGAGGCGGTTCTGGTTGGCGCGGACGTACTGGCCCATGGTCCTGGCCAGCGAGGCCGCGGCGGCGGCCCGCAGGCCCTTGACCCGCGCCTGCGGGACCAGGATCGCCGCCTCGAAGGCCCGCGTGTATCCCTCAAGGACGAGCGGGTCCTCCTCGGTGGCGATGCGGCGGGCGAGGGCGTCGATCACCTTCACGGCGTCGCGCTCCTGGAAGACGGGGCTGGTGGACTTCAGGTGCTCAAAGGTTCGCTTGAGGCCGAAGGCCGCGGCGTGGCGCACGGGGGCGCGCTTGTCGTTCAGGCCGACGCCAGGGGTGGCCGTCAGCAGGTCCGAGGCGATGGGCGTGGCCAGCTCGCCGGCGAGGTGCATGGCGTTGGCGGCGAGGATGTCGCGGTCGCTCCTGGCGAGCGTCTCGAGCACGGGCAGGAGGTGCCGGCCGTACTCGATTCGGAAGGCGATGCTGACCTGGGGGTTGTTCAGGGGCTCCTCGAGCTTGGCCCGGGCCCGCTTCATGGCCATCGGGTCCTCGCTGCTCATGTCGGCCTTGAAGGCCTCGACGTACTGGCGGACCTGCTCGCGCTGGGGATCGGAGAAGTTGGTCCCCTGCTGGATGAGCTGCGGGGGCAGGTCGCGGAACTGGGCCGCGGCCGGGGAAACCACCGCCCCGAGCACAAGTGCGGCGAGGGCGAGAACGCGGGTCCGTCGTAGGCTCAGGGTCATAGGGGCCAACTCGAAATCGCCCAGGTGCACGCGGGCGCTGGCTGCTTGTGTTCCGAAGAGGCCGCCCCCGGTGGGCAGTGCCAGGTCAGGCCGACTCCCCCCGCCCGCCCCCCCGCGGCGCGTGGAAACCTACACGCCGCGTCCGAACCGGTCAACCCGGCTCAGCCCCCGCCCTGCATCTGCATCATGTGCTGTCTGATGGACATGAACATCTCCTCGGTCGTGGAGATCGAGCCCGAGCGGACCTCCTGGGCGACGGTCGAGAAGACGCCGGCCATCTCGTGGAAGACCCTGGAGAGCTGCTGCGGGTACTTCATCTGGTACTTCCAGCGGCCGTCCGCCTTGACCACAGCCACCGACACGCCGGGGGGCAGGCCGGTGGGCGACTCGACCCTCACCCGATCCGGGCTCTCCACGATCAGCTCGAACTGGTCCATCGTCTCCGAGTTGAGCACGGTCATGCCGGGCATGCTCTGGCCGCCGGTGAACTCGTTGGAGACGTCGTTGAGCGACTTGCCGAACTTCTCGCGGCAGGCGGCGTCGAGCTCCATCGACGCATCGACCAGCGCCCGGATGGCCGGGTCCGACATGTCCATGTACCGCTCGAACGCGGCGGCGTCGCCCGCCTCGGCCGCGGAGACGAACTCCCGCAGCATCGCGCGGACCTCCGTCTCCGGGTCGGCCGCGGCGACATCGGTCCCGACGTCCGCCGGCTCGTCGGCCTCCGACGTGATGCCGGCGCTGGCGTCGCCGCTGGCGACGCCCGTCAGGGCCTCCATCGACGCGGCCAGGCGCTGGAGCCGGTCGGCCACGTCGCCGCGGCCGCCGGAGTTGGAATAGGTGTCCTGAACCTCGGCGAAGAGCTCCCGGGCCTCGGCGGCGAGCTTGCTCGCCTCCGACTTCGCGGCCTGGGCCTGCGAGGCGAAGCTGGCGCTGTCGGGGAGCGGGGGCGTGGCACCGGCCAGCGCCTCCAGCATCGCGGCGTAGGCGTGCAGCCCGCGGACCCGCATCGACAGCAGGTCGGCCTTGGCGTGCTTGGCCTGCGCCTCGGCGAGGGCCGCGGCGACGGCGGCCTCGCCCCCGGCGCGGCCGGCGGCGGAGGCGGCCTGGGCGGCCCGGTCGAACGCCTCGGTCGCCCTCTCGGCGGCCTCGGGGATGCCGGCGCGGAGCTTGGCGAGCTCGCCGGCGGCGCTGCGGATCTGCTCCGCGGCCTGCATCGCCGAGGCCCGCGAGGCGGCGGCCCGGTCGCTGCTGGCCTTTGCGAAGGCGCGGATCTCCGCCTTCGCCTCGTCGAGGAGCTTGCGCTGGTCGGTCAGGCGGTCGATCTCCGCCTGGAGCGCCACCCCCTCGGGGGCCTGCTGGGCGGCCTGGGCCCGCAGGAGCGAGGCGGCCTTGTCGCGGGCGTCGGCGGCCCGCTTGTGCTCGTTGGCGCGGCCGATCAGGTCGGCCTGCTCGACGGCGCTGGCGTTGATCGCCCGCTGGCGGAGCCCGGTCTCGAGTTGCCGCTCCCGGGAGGCGAGCGAGGTCTCGGCCGCGGCCTTCTCCTCGAGGTCCGCCAGGGCCTTGTCGAGGGCGGACTTGGCGGCCCAGGCCGCGGCGATCTCCGCGTCCTTCTCCTGGATCTGACGGTCGAGGTCGGCCAGGTAGGGCGCCGGGTCGTAGCCGTCGGCGGAGGCGGCCTGGGCCTGCTCCGCCACGTACCGGTCGAACTGCACCCGCAGGGTGCGGAGCATGTTTCGGGCCTGCAGCTCCGCGGCCGCGACCGCGTCGGCCTCGAAGGAGCCGAGCCCGGTGTGGGCGCGGGCCACCAGCATGTTCGCCGCGGAGGCCGTCGCCGGGGTCGGGGCGGAGGTATGGGGCTGGAGCTCGGAGACGATCTTGCGGTACGCCGTGACCCGCAGGTTCACATCGGGCGTCGGGTTGGCGCCGCCCAGCGAGAGGGTGTTGATCGTCATGGCGGCGCGCTGGACGGCGTCGTTGGCCGGGTCGGACCCGCCGCAGGCGGCCAGCCCCCACGCGGCCCCGCACGCCGCCAGAATCCACATTCCCCGCCGCGTTGCCGCTTTGAACCTGTCTTGAGCCATGGGTCGGGTCTCGATCGTCCGAGGAACAGGGTGCAGCCCACCCGGGGAGAATCCGTCGGGGGGCGGAAGTCACTTACGCGGCAACACTCTAGCAAGTTGCCCGGTTTTCGCTTGCCGGCCGGTTTGCCCACCGCGGGGGCAGGTTCAGCGGGGCAGGTTCGCCGCCGGCTCCTCCAGCGGTTCCGACGGGCCGGGGGGCGTGTAGTCGAACGGGTATTCGGGTCGCGGGCGGTACATCGACCGCATCCACTCCACCGCCTGCTGGAACCGGCGGTCGCTGGTCGAGCGGAAGACGGGCTTCCAGCCATCGGCGCCCGTATGGCCCATCGGGACCTGCGGGTGTCGGTAGATCGCGTCCTGCCGGGGCAGGGCCAGTTGCAGCAGGGGCGACCGCTCAGGGTTTTCGTAGTTCAGTAGGGGTGTGCCGTCGTCCAGCCGGAACCGCTCCATGATCAGCAGGTTCGTGTAGACGCTCGCTTCGGCGTTGGGCCGCCGGTTCGAGAGCATCAACCGGCCGGCGTCCCGCCCGCCGTGGCAGTCGTTGGTCGCGCAGGAGTTGATCAGCCAGGTCCGGTGGACCGTGTCGCGGAAGAGCCGGATCGACTCCGGCTGGTCCACGATGATGACCTCCTGGTAGAGGTCGCGGGCCTGGACCCGGAACATGAGGTCCAGGATCTCCCGCGGCGTCCAGCGGTAGATCGCCTCACGCCCCTCCTGCGTCACGGGGATGAGGTGGTGGGACCGGTACTGGTCCAGCAGCCGGTCGATCGTCTCCCGCCGGATGACGATCCGGGGGGACTTCTTGAGGTCCACCTCGTAGACCTTCATCAGGGCGATCTGCTCCGGGGTCAGCAGCGGGAAGTTCAACTGGTGCAGGTTCGCGGGGTGGGCGGAATCGGCGGGATCAGCGAGCGACTCTCCCCTTTCCTCTCCCGCGGCCGCGGGCCGGGCCCGCTCCCGAAGTTCGATCTGCTTGGCGATCAGCACGCGGAGCAGCCTCGCCTCGGCGTTGTCGGGGGCCAGCGCCAGGGCCCGCTCGACTTCCGCCAGGGCGAGCGCGTGGTGGTCGCGGGCCCGGAGCCAGTCGGCGAGGCGGACGATCTGCGACGGGTCGTCCCCCATCGCGGCCCGCATCTCCTCGTACCGCTCGAGGATCGGCCGCATCGCCCGCACGCGGTCCACCGCCGAGGCGGGGAAGCGCGTCTGGATCCCCTCGATCCGGAGGACAATCTGCTGATCCGTCTGTTCGACGAGCAGGCCGGTGAACCGCTGGCCGTCCTTGAGGAAGAGGGTGACCTCCGTCGGCTCCGAGGGGGATTCGCCGGGAGCCAGGTCGACGCCGGTGGCGGCCTCGATCGCGTCGATCGAGGGCCGGGGCTGATCGGGAGGGGAAGGGGGGGGCTCGACCGCAGGCTCGGGCTGGGCTTCGGGGGGAGCCGGCGGGGGCGCGGGGGGCGTCTCAGCCTGCTGGACGGCGCCCCCAAGAGCCAGCAGAGCGGCCATCGCACCCGACATCACCCCGAGCCGCCTGATTCGCCGACTCTGGTTGGGCATGGTCCGGCATTGTGTACGGAAAACCCTGTGGTGTCTAGAGCTATGGTGATTTTCGAGCTCGTTCAGGCCCCGAACGATGCCCGTCGGCGCTTCCCCGCGAGGTAGGACTCGACGATCGTCCCCGGCAGATCGCCGGCCGCGCAGTAGAACGCCACGCCGCGGGTCAGGCGGGTGAGCCGCTCGACGAACCCGACCCAGTCCAGCCCCTCGTACTCCTCGATCAGCGCGAAGGAGGACAGGCGGATGCCGGCGCGGACGCAGCGGAGGGCCTCGGCGAGGGTCGCCTCCTCGCTGGCCGGGCTGGGGGGGTAGAGGAGGTTCAGGATCTGCCCGCCGGTCTCTGGGCCGCCGCTGAGGTGCGCGGTGGGCTGGCCGTCGGTGACGATGAAGACCTGCTTGTTGGGGGCGCCGCGGCGGGCGAGGATCGTGCGGGCGAGCTGGAGGGCGTGGTGCAGGTTGGTGAAGTGCGGGTGGGTCTGATCGGCCTGGTCGAGCGGGACGCGGACGCGGACATCCCACGCCCTGGTCGTGATCGGCCGGGGCATCACCAGCGGCAGGTCGCTCTCCTTGAGGACCTCGGCGGTGGAGGCGAAGCCGATGAAGTCGATGGTGTCCTGCGGGAAGTGGCGGCGGACCAAGGCGGTCATCCCGAGGGCGACCGTCTTGGCCGCGATGTGCCGGCCGTAGCGGGCCATCGACCCCGAGAGGTCGATCAGCACGCACAGGGCCGACTCGCCGACGGACTCGACGTTGTGAACCTCGAAGTCCTCCTCGCTGAGCCGGATCGGCAGCGACGGCCGCCGGCCCTCCGCGGCGGCGCGGGTCAGGGCGTTGCGCAGCGTCTCGTGCATCGCCAGCTCGCCGATGGGATCGCCGAACCGGTAGGGACGGGCGCCGTCGGCTCGCTCCCCGCCGCGGCCGGGGGCGGCGCTGGGGTGCCCCTCGCGGACGCCGGCGCGGAGGTCGCGGAAGATCTCCAGCAGGGCGCGGCGCTCCATGGCGCGGACCATGCGGGGGCGCAGCCGGAGCCGGCCCTGCTCGTCGCGCTCGAGCAGGCCGGCCTGGACGAGCTGCTCGAGGAGCTCCTGCACCTGCACGTTCATGTCCGGCAGGGCGTCGAGGGCGTGCTCGCCGTAGGCCAGGACGAAGTCCAGCAGCGCGGGGGGCGCGAAGAGATCGTCGGGGCTCAGGAACCGCTCGCCTTCGCCCTGCTCGGTGTAGCCGTAACGCACGAGCGATGGTACGGCGTCGCCCGCCGCGCCACTGGGGGCGGGGCCTGCGCGACTGCTGCCGGATTGGGAATGGGAGCCGGCCCGCGGCCTCGAGGGCCGCTGGATCAACGGCGCTTCATGCCGCGGGCCGCGTCTTACGCGCGGCCGCACGAACCGACCGAGAATGCCCAGGAGAGGACTCGAACCTCCATGCCTTTCGGCGCTACCACCTCAAGGTAGTGCGTCTGCCAGTTCCGCCACCTGGGCTCGTGGTGACCAACCGCGGCGGGGGGCCCGCGGAGAAACCGAGGTTAAGGGTAGATGCCGTCCCCCGGCTTGTCGAGCCGCCATCGTCCCATCACGCCATCGCCCCCGTCCCCGGCTCCATCCCGCCACTCCCCCACTCCCCTACCGCCCCGCTTGCCTATCCCGCGCTTTCTTCCCACCCGCCCGCACGGACCGCCTCCCCGGCCCGGCCGCACCACGACTCGCGGCAATCTCGGGCAGATCGTTGGCATGAGCAAGGCCACCGGTTATTCTCGAAAGGCACCCCCGCCCACCCTCGCGGTCGGCGGCGCGCCCGGCCGGCCCCGACTCCCGAGCCCACGACCCTCGGGCCGACCCTCGCCGGGTGCCCGTCCACGCCGCAACCGACCGTGGCCTCGGAATCGACGAAGGGAGCTGGGCATGAGCAGCAGATATGTCGCGGTGCTCCGCCTGTCCGACGACGCACGGTCCGAGCGGGGGTCCGGCGGGGTCCGGCCGCGGCTGCTGCAGCTCGCGGGGGTGGAGTCGGTCCAGCTCGACCGCGTCGCCGGGGCGCTGCTCGTGTGGTTCAACCGCGGGCAGGTCACCCTCGCGGATCTGGTCCGCGCGGTGGAGGATGCGGGGGTCGCCGTCGCCGGCGTGGCCCAGGGACGGGCGGACATCGGCGAGGAGGCCCGCGTCGCCATTGCTTGATTCTTGTGAATGAAACCGGGCTCTGGTGAAGCCTGAGTTCTGGAGTAGACAGAGGGCCGGCCGCGCCGATTCGGGCGGGCTTCGTTGCGCTCGGGGGGCTCCGAGTTCTCGGCTGCGCGCCCTGACCAAGCCCGCGCGGAACGCGGGCTCCCGCCCGAGGGCCGCCCGCTGCGCCTATGGTTGCCGCGTTTGAAGCAGCAGGCAGGATACCCCATGGCGCAGGCCTCTCAGAGGTCCGAACAATCACAGGCGGTTCCCGGGCTGGAGCGGTTCCTCGAACACGTGCGGTCGCGCGCGGCCGCGGCGGGCGTCTTCGGCGACGTCGCCATTGAGGGCCGGCGCGTCTCGTGCGCCGCCAAAGGCTCCGCGGAGCCCGCGGAGTACCGCGTCGCCCTCGAGGACGGCCGCCTCTGGGTCTCGCTCGTCACGCCCAACCGCTGGCTGAGCCAATCCATCGAGGCGGACCTTGTGCACACCGGCGACAAGCTCGAGGACCTCATCGAGGAGGAGCTCGTCGATCAGGGGTACACCGGCGGAGCGCTCCCGTTCGAGCATTTCCGCAGCCGCGACATGCTCTTCACCTTCCGCTCGCCGCTGCCGGTGGAGCTGGGCGAGCTCGGGGACGAGGCGGCAGTGGAGCGGGCCGTCCAGTGCCTGCTGGCGTACGAGGGGTGCTTCCGCCGGCTGGGGGACATGGAAGCCAGCGAGGACGACTGACGGGCGGGATCGATGCCGGGGCGCCGCCGTGGTCCGCGGCGCCCGGGTGCGGAGTCGAGACGAGAACGCGGCCACGCCGCGGCCGGCGGGGAGCTGATCGATGCGCGTGCTGATGCTGGGTTGGGAGTTCCCCCCGTTCATCGCCGGCGGACTCGGCACCGCCTGCTACGGGCTGACCAAGGCGTTCGACCGTCTGGGCCACCAGGTCGTCTTCGTGCTGCCCAAGCCGGTTGACCGCTCGCACGCCTCGCACATCCGCCTGCTCAGCCCGCTCGCCCCGGCCGTGCAGGGCGGGGCCCCCGCCAACGGCTCGGCCGCGCCGGGCGCCGATCCCGCGGACCGCTGGGCGGACGGGTACGCCATGCACGGCTTCTCCCGCGCGGTCTTCCGCGCCGTCCCCGCCGCGTTCTCCAGCCCGTACCCCGCCTTCGGCGCTGCTGCGCCGGGCGGGGTCGCCGCGACCAGCGCGGCCGGATCGCCGGCCGACGGGGCCGCGGCGGAGCCGCAGGCCGGTCCCCACGACGGGCACGCGCACGACGGCGGCCCGATGTACTCCATCGGCGGGCTCGGCGGCATCGGCGGCTACAGCGGCGACGTAGTGGGCGACAGCGAGCGGTACGCCCGGCTGGTCGTGGCCCTGTGCCGCGGGGAGAAGTTCGACGTCATCCACGCGCACGACTGGATGACCTTCCCCGCCGGGCAGGCGCTGGCGCGGGTCTCCGGCCGGCCGCTGATCGCGCACGTCCACTCGACCGAGTTCGACCGCTCCGGCGAGAACGTGAACCAGCGCGTCTACGACATCGAGCGTCGCGGCATGCACGCGGCGGCGCGCGTCGTCGCCGTCTCGATGCTGACCAAGTCCATCTGCGTCCGCCGATACGGCGTCGATCCGGCCAAAGTCGACGTGGTCTACAACGGGATCGACTACGAGGCCGCCCAGCCCGCCCCCGGCGCCCGGCTCTCCAGCCGCGACAAGATCGTCCTGTTCCTCGGGCGCATCACGATGCAGAAGGGGCCGGAGTACTTCATCGCCGCGGCCAGGCGCGTGCTCGAGAAGGTGCCCGAGGCGAAGTTCCTCGTCGCCGGCTCCGGGGACATGGCCGTCCGGATGATCGAGCTGGCGGCGCAGTACGGCATCGGCCACCGCGTCCTGTTCACCGGGTTCCTCCGCGGCCCGCAGGTGGACCGCGTCTTCCGCATGGCGGATTGCTACGTCATGCCCAGCGTCAGCGAGCCCTTCGGCATCGCCCCGCTGGAGGCGATGCGCAGCGACGTCCCGGTCATCATCTCCAAGCAGTCCGGGGTGAGCGAGGTCCTCTCGCACGTGCTGAAAGTGGACTTCTGGGACGTGGACGAGATGGCCAACAAGATCGTCGCGGTTCTCCGCCACCCGCCCCTGGGGCAGACCCTCCGCGAGCACGGCTCCTTCGAGCTGCGCAAGCTCACGTGGGAGGGGGCGGCGCAGCGCTGCCTCCAGACCTACGCCGCGGCCGTCGCCGCCCGGTCCGGCGTGAGCTGAACGACGACGGATCACGCTTCAAAGTGAAAGCGGCCCCGCCCGGGGGCGGGGCCGCTTGTGCACGTTGTCAGGAACTCATCGTCGGCAGCAGCGCGTACGCGCGAGGGTCGGCCTTCCGGCCACGGCGAAGGGGAGTCGCAGCGATCTCGCGCCGGCGCGCCCCCGCGGGGCTCAGCTGCCGACGGACTGGGCGCCGGATTCCCGGGCCCGCTCGAGCTCCTCCTGGTGGAGCTCCTGAATCTCCTGGATCTCCTCCGGGGGCAGCTCGCCAATGTCGGCGGGGGTCGCGTCCGGCGGGAGGGCGTCGCCGCCGCCGAAGATGCCGAAGTAGAAGCCCAGGAACAGCAGCGCCACCAGGATCGCGACGATCGAGGCGCCCGCCTTGATCTTCGCGGCCTTGTCCATCCCGCCGCCACCGCCGCCGGACTTGCCGCTCCCGCGGAACTCCGACGCGCTCACCAGCGGGCGCTTGCCAATTGAATCGGCCATGATCAATGCTCCAAGTCAGCCCCCCTCGTCCACAGTTTACCCCACCTCTCTCCGCTGGAACAGAAGAATCGCCAGCGACAGGAAGACCCCGATCTGGATCAGCGCGTACGCCGCCACCAGGCCCATGTGCCCCATCGGGATGGGCTGGTTCTGCGTCACCGCGTCCACCAGCCAGAAGAACTGGATGTTCGGAATGATCCCCCAGATCGCCATCGCCACCGGGTTGACCCGCGTCGGCTGCGTGAAGACGTAGTCCCCCTCGGCGGGCGGATGCTTCACCAGTGACCCCTCTCCCCCGGCGCGGCGGATGGTCAGCTCCTTCCTCGACGAGCTCGCGACGACCAGCGAGGGGGCCGCCGCGGGGTTGAGGAGCTCCGTCCGGTTCTCCAGGTCGCCCTCGAAGGGGGCGAAGGAGAAGACCGAGAGGGGGAATCCGTTCGGGTTTGGGCCGTAGTAGAACGGCATCCCGGACCGGACCGCCGTCTTGGGCTCGAGCTCGAGGGTGATGCGGGCGGTGGCGCCTGGCTCGCTGAACACCGGCCGGTCCGGGGGGTCCGCAACGACGGCCTGGATCCGGGCCACGGCGTCGTTCCGGTACGCGTGGCGCCCGAGCATGGCGTTGGAGAGGAGGCCGAAGACGAACACGCCGGCGCAGACCACGATCGTCATCACCTGCCCCAGCCGGGCTGAGGCGGCCGTCGCCACGGCGGTGAGCACGAGCAGGGCCATCAGCACGCACAGGCTCGCCAGCGTGATCTGCGGCTTGAAGTCGGTGTGCAGGTCCTGGATGTGCCACTGCTTGTTGATCAGCAGCACCGCGACCCACGCCGCGGCCATCAGCGGCAGCAGCAGCAGGGCCGCGGTCTGGGGGAAGACCCACCCGTAGAAGAAGTTGCACCAGGTCGCCACGGCGAAGGCGATCCCCACAGCCAGGAGGCTGAAGAGGATCACCGGCAGGTCGAGGTCGTCGGCGGTGGTGGTCATCACGCCGTGGCGGATGGCCATCTGCAGGAACAGCAGCATCGTCAGGGTGGCGACCAGCATGGCCCCGGCCGCGCCGAGGTACTTGCCGAGCACGACCACCGGCCGGGCGACCGGCTTGCTGACCACGGTCAGGACGGTCTTATTCTCGATCTCGCGGGAGAGCACCGCCGTGGCGACGAAGGCCGCCAGCAGGGTGCCGCAGACGAAGACCGTGGCAAGCCCGATATCCAGCAGGAGCTTGTTGTCGCTGGAGACCTCCGCCGTGGAGCTGTACCCCATGGAGAAGTTCGTCCCCCAGGTGTTGAAGACCTGCAGGAGCCCGCAGATCACGATCAGGAGGAAGTAGATCGGCTGTCGGACGCTCTCGACGAAGGTGTTGCGAGCGATCGTGAGGGTCTGGCCGAGCATGCGGGGTCTTGTCCTGAATCTGGGGTCCGACCCCCCGGGGGAGCGGGGTCGTAACACGGTGCAGGTGCGGGGGTTCCGGCCCACCGGGGTCCCGAAGGGAGACCCATCGCGGGCCCCGGCCCGCAACCGACAGGTCCGGCGGCTCCGGAATCGGGCGCCGATGAAATCCGCCCGGGGGCCCCGAACATAGCAACGGCCCCTGCGTACATCAACGTACCGGCCGGCGGCGGTGTTCGCCGCGGCCGCGCCGGGTCCCGGTTGTTTTTGGCCGGGAACGCCGACGACGCACCGACGGTCGCGGCCGTCGCGGGGACGCGTCCCCGCCGTTGGACCCTGGCAGGAAGAGAGTGCTCCCCCGGCTGGACACCGGGGGGGACGTCGCGGAGAATAGATCCATTTTTGGACCGCCCTGTTCTGGGCAGTCAAGAAGGCAGCGAGGACCGCGAGCAGCCGCCACCGGCGCCGCCCCCTCCCCCACCCCGGAGCCACGGGATCGATGAAAGCCGATTACCTGAGCTTCAAGCGTGCAACCAGCGTCGCCCTTCTCGGCCTGGCCATCCAGCTCGGCCTCGGCCTGGCGCTGCTGATCTTCTCGCAGCTGGCCCGTGACTCGGCCAGCTTCACGGCGTCGCTCTACATATTGATCGGCGCGGCCGTCTGGCTCAGCCTCGCCGTGGTCTACGACCAGCACCGGCGCGAGCGGATCGAGGCCATGGAGGCCGAGTCGCTGGCCGCGATGTCGGCCCGGCAGAGCACGGTCTTCGAGGAGAACGCGGAGGACCTCCGCGTCGCCGCCAAGCGCCTGGCGTGGATGCACCGCATCCTGCTGCCGGGGATCAGCCTCGGCATGGCCGCGGTGCTGATCGGCGTCGGCCTCTGGCGCTTCAAGAGCGGGCAGGCTCTGGCGCGCGCCGACTCGGTCTCGCTGATCGCCCCCCACTACCGCAACTGGGCCATCGCCCTCGGGATCGGCGCCGCCGTCGCCGGGTTCATCTTCGCCCGCTTCGTCTCGGGGATGGCCAAGCAGCGCGTCTGGGCCAACCTCCGGGCCGGGGCCGCGGCCGTCGTCGGCGCCGCCCTGATGGGGCTGGCGATCCTGGTCGCCCAGTTCGTGGTCTACGCCGGCTCCGACGCCGTGGCCCGCTACCTCCCCGCGATCCTGCCGGTCATCATGATCGTGCTGGGCGGGGAGATCCTGCTCAACTTCCTGCTGGACATCTACCGCCCCCGCGTCCCCGGCGAGATCCCCCGCCCGGCCTTCGACTCCCGCATCCTCGGTTTCGTGGCCGCCCCGGACAAGATCGCCGAGTCCATCGGCGGGGCCATCAACTACCAGTTCGGCTTCAACGTCACCGGGAGCTGGTTCTACCAGCTCCTGGCCCGGTGGCTCCCGGCCCTGGGCGTCCTGGGGGTGCTGGTGGTCTGGGCGATGACGTTCTTCGCGGTCGTGGGCCCCGACGAGCGGGCGCTGAAGATCAGCCGCGGCGCCCTGAGCGCCGAGCTCGGCCCCGGCCTGTACCTGAAGGCCCCCTGGCCCTTCGCCCGCGTGGAGCGCTTCAAGGCGACCACCGCGCGGCGGATCGACCTGGCCGGCCCGCCCCCCGCCGCGGACAGGGCCGTCCTGTGGACCAACGAGCACGGCGTGGACGAGAAGTACCTCTTCGTCCAGCCCGCCGCCAGCGGCGGCGTCGCCGCGGCCGTCGACGACGACTCCTCCGCCGAGTACCGGGACCTGGCCCTGATCTCCGTGGAGGTCCCGGTGTACTACGAGGTCACCGACCTGGAGAAGTTCGAGCAGTTCGGCGCCCCCGAGACGCGCGAGGCCAAGCTCAAGGCCATCGGTCAGCGCGAGGTCATGGAGTACATGGCGACCGTCCGCGTGGACGAGATCCTCGGTCGCGGCCGCAGCCGCGCCAGCGCGGACCTGCGCGACCGCATCGAGCGCCGCTTCAACGAGCTGGACGCGGGGGTCCGCGTCCTCTTCGCCGGCGTCGAGGGCGTCCACCCGCCGCTGGATACAGCGCACCAGTTCGAGGAGGTCGTCGCCGTCCGCCAGGCGAGCCTCGGGCTGGTCGCCCAGGCCCGGGCCGAGCGGATCGCCACGCTGACCGAGACCGTCGGCAGCGTCGCCAGCGCCGAGCTGGTCCTGAGCCTGATGGAACGGCTGGAGAACGAGCCGGACGCCGACCGCCGCGCCGAGATCGAGCAGCAGATCCTCGAGGTGTGCAGCGAGGCCGGCGGGAAGGTCTCGGCGATGATCCGCGCGGCCAAGGCCGACCGCTGGGTCAAGCACATGGGGCAGCGCGGCCGCGCCGAGCGCTACACCGGCCAGCTCGCCTCGTACCGGGCCTCGCCGGAGCTCTACAAGGCCAAGCTCTACTTCCAGACCATCAAGGAGCTGATGGGCAAGACGCGCGTGTACATCGTCGCCGACGGCGTGCCCGTGCAGGTCCGCACCAACCTCGAGGACTCCGAGTCGAGCACCAACGCCATCCTGGCGGGCCCGGAGGGGTTCGAGGACTAGCCGCGGACGCCCGTCCGCTGAGGGTGGGGGGCGGGGGGGACGCGTGACGGGGGGAGGGCGGGGAAGGGAACCTGCGGGGGCGCGGGGCGATAGGAGCCGGGGCCTTGCAACGCTACCTGATCATCGCAGCCGTCGTCCTGGTCGTCGTGGCGTACATGACCACCGACACCGTGCGCTTCACCGAGACCGCCGTCGTGACCACCTTCGGCCGCGCCGGCGAGGACGACGTGGTGAAGGAGCCGGGCGTGCTGTTCACCTGGCCGTGGGCGCAGCGGGTCACCAAGTACGACAACCGCGCCCGCTTCCTGGAGACCCGGCCCGAGACGGCCCAGACCGGCGACGACAAGCAGATCGTCGCCACCGCCTTCGTCACCTGGAAGGTCACGAACGCTCTGAAGTTCTACCAGCGGTTCAGCGGCGCGGGCTCCCGCTCCGAGGACCACTACCGCGAGGCGGAGAAGACCATCCGCTCCAAGCTCCGCAGCGCGATGAACGAGATCGGGCACTACCGCCTCGACCAGCTGCTGGCGAGCAGGCCCGGCGCGTCGCGCCTGAGCGAGCTGGAGGCCGGCATGCTCGCCGCCCTGAAGTCCGGCGCCACCGGCGACGCCTCCCTCGACGACTACGGCATCGAGCCGCTGGTCGTCGGCTTCAGCTCCATCACCTTCCCCCAGGAGACCACCCGCGAGGTCTTCAAGGCGATGAGCGCGGAGCGTGCCCGCGTCGCCAACGAGGCCGACAGCCAGGGCAAGAGCCGGGCCCAGACCATCGTCCAGAACGCCAAGTCCGACGCGGAGCGCATCACCGCCTTCGCCCAGGTCCTCGCCGACCGCATCCGCGGCCAGGGCGAGCAGGAGGCCGCCCAGTACGTCGCCGAGATGAACGACGACCCCGAGCTGGCCATCTTCCTCCAGAACATGAACTTCATCCGCGAGGCCTTCGGCCGCTCCACCACCCTCGTCCTGCCCACCAACATGCCCGGCATGGAGATGTTCCGCACCGACGCCTTCAAGGGCATCACCGAGGGGCGCAACCCCGCGCCCACCGCCGCCGCCATCGACGCCGCCGCGGCCGCCGCCGCCAAGGGAGAGCAGCCCCGATGAGCGACCAACTCCCCGACGCCCTCTTCGAGGAGCCCGCGCCGCAGGCCGACGCCGGCCGGCGCGCCCGCGCCGCCTCCGTCACCCTCCGCGAGCACGGCCACGACGCCGACGACCCCGCGGCCCTGATGGACCCCGCGGCCAAGTCCCTGGCCGACGCCCTGCGGATCACCTTCCGCCTCCTCCAACTGGCCATGATCGTCCTCCTGGCCGTCTTCTTCTTCAGCGGCTCACAGTCCATCCAGCAGGGCGAGCGGGGCATCCGCGTCTTCCTGGGCAAGCCCGTGGAGACCGACCTCGCCCCCGGCTTCCACTGGAGCTTCCCCCACCCCATCGGCGAGCTCGTCCGCATCCCGCTGACCTCCCCCTCCATCGCGATGAACGAGGCCTTCTGGCCCTTCCTCCCCGAGCGGGACAAGGACAAAACCTCCACCGATCTCATCGCCCAGGGCGGCATGGACTCCCTCAGCCCCGAGCGCGACGGCGCGGTCCTCACCTCCGAGGGGTACCTCGCGCACGTCAAGTGCGCCGTCCGCTACCAGCGCGACGAGCCCAAGAAGGCCCACGAGACCATCCGCTCCGAGACGGACGAGTCCATGATCGTCCAGGCCGCGGTTCGCCGCGGCATCATCCACGCCGCGGCGGGCCTGAGCATCGACGAGTTCCTCAAGGACATCGGCGACCCCGGCCGCCCCGCCGGCGAGTTCCGCCGCCTGGACACCGTCGCGCTCGATGTCGCCCAGCAGACCCTCAACGAGATGGACTGCGGCCTGAGGATCCTGGACGTCAGCATCATCGACCGGATGCCCCCGCAGGTCGTCGGGCGCGAGTACAACAAGCCCGCCCAGGCCCTGGCGCAGGCCAGCGCCGCCGTCCAGAGCGCCAACGAGGAGCGCCGCGCGATCCTCACCGGCGTCGCCGGCGACGCCGCCGACCTGATCCTCAGCCAGATCGACCTGTATGAGGAGCAGCTCCAGCTCGGCAAGATGGAGGAGGCCGCGGCCACCCACGCCCGCATCGACGCTCTGCTGCTGGGCGAGGAGGTGGAGATCCCCGGGTACGAGGGCCCCCTGCCCCGCATCGACGGGACGGTCCCCGCGATGCTCTCCGAGGCCCGCCAGTACCGCTCCACCATCGCCAGCGCCACCCGCGCCGAGGCGATCCGCTTCCGCGCCATCCGCGAGAGCTACCGCACCAACCCCGAGGTTGTGCTCCACCGCGAGTGGGCCGAGGCGCTCAAGTCCTTCCTGGTCCGCGACAACGTCCAGGTGCAGCTCCTGCCCCCGGGGCAGGAGTGGGTCGTCCTGATCAACAAGGACCCGACGATCGCCCGCGAGCAGGAGCGAGAGCGCCTGCTGAAGCGCAACAAGGAGCTCGAGGAGCAGCGCCAGCGCGAGCGCGAGCTGGAACGCTTCCGCCGCCGCGCCGACCCGAACAAGCAGCGCGTGACGGGCGACTGATGCGCCCGCCGCGCCCCGCGCGGGCGCGGCGTCGCGCCGGCCGGGGGGGCGGGGGCGATCGGGCGGGGAGGGGAGAGGATCGGTGCCGGAGGCATGGTGAACAGCTCAGCACAACCCGTCGTCGTCTGCCAGCGACTCACCAAGGTCTTCAAGGACTTCTGGCTCCGCTCGCGCGCCCGCGCCGTGGACGATGTCACCTTCGACATCGCCCCCGGCGAGATCTTCGGCCTGCTGGGCCCCAACGGCTCGGGCAAGAGCACGACGATCAAGATCATCCTCGGCCTGCTTCGCCCCACCAAGGGCCGCGTCGCCGTCTTCGGCAAGGCCCCCAGCGACGTCGCCGTCAAGAAGCGCATCGGCTACCTCCCCGAGGAGTCGTACCTCTACCCCTTCCTCAACGCCCGCGAGACCCTGGAGTACTACGGGAAGCTCTTCGAGCTCGACCACAGGGTCCGCAAGCGCCGCATCGACGAGCTGCTCGACATGGTCGGCCTCGCCGCCGTCCAGCACCGGCAGGTCCGCGAGTACTCCAAGGGCATGCAGCGCCGCATCGGCATCGCCCAGGCCCTCATCAACGACCCCGAGTTCCTCATCCTCGACGAGCCGACCACCGGGCTGGACCCCATCGGCACCCGCCAGATCAAGGACCTGATCATCGCCCTGGGTCGGCGCGGCAAGACCGTGCTGCTCTCCAGCCACCTTCTGGCCGACGTCGAGGACTGCGTGGACCGCATGGTCATCCTCTACGGCGGCAAGATCCGCGCCGAGGGCACCTGCGACTCGCTCCTGACCAGCCAGGACCAGTCCGTCCTGGAGTTCGACGCCCTCGACGAGGACACCATCGCCGAGATCGACCGCATCGTCCGCGAGCGCACCGGCGGGGACAAGTCCCTGCGGCGGGTCGCCAAGCCGCGACAGAAGCTCGAGGAGCTCTTCGTGGACATCGTCGAGCGGGCCCGCGCCGAGCGCGTCGAGACCGCCGGGGCCCAGCACGGCGGCCAGACCGCCGCCTTCCTCCGGCTCGGCGACGACGACGCCCAGCCGGAGGGCGACGGGCTCATCAGCCGCCTCGTCGAGGCCGGCGAGGACGAGGTCGCCCCCGCGCGGCACGAGGCCCCGGCCTCCCCCGCCCAGAGCAAGGGGCCCGACGAGGCGGTCCTCGAGTCACTCCTTGCCGCGGCCAACCCTACCACCTCCCCCCCCGCTTCCCCCGACGCTCACGACGCCTCCGAGAAGGACTCGTCCGCCCCCAAGGCCGTCTCGCCGCCCCCGGACGTGGACACCAGCGTCATCGGCTCGCTCCTGGGCGGCGCCGACGACCAGCCATCCTCGGAGCGTAAGCCGTGATCCTCGGCGACCTCTTCGGGCGTCTCAACCGGTTCCAGGGGACGCTCCTCTTCAAGACCATCGCCTCCGCCGTCCTGACCGTCGCCGTCGTCACCGTCGCGGTCTCCTACGCCATCTCCGTCCACCGCGCCGCCGAGTCGGATTCCTCCGCCGCGGCCGCGGCCCCCGCCCAGGCAGAGGGGCAGGCGCCCGACGGGCCTCAGCGGAACATCGGCGACGCCGCCGAAGTGGACCCCGAGCTCGCCCGTCTTCTCTCCGCCGAGGTCCTCACCACCAAGGCGATCGACCAGGTCCTCAAGCGGCGGGCCGATCCCACCGCCGTCGCTGTCGGCTGCGCCGTCGCGTGGGGGATCGGCATGCTGGTCATCTGGCTCGACCTGGGCCTGACGTACCTCGCCCTGCTGCTGGTCACCGCGCTGGTGGTCGCCCCGATGATCGCGGCGGGCCGCTTCGCCCCGCCGCTGAGCAGCGTCGCCCCCCTGGCCCAGAAGCTGGAGACCGCCGGCAAGTTCCTCGCCGCGGTGGTGGCGCTGACCGCCTCCTTCGCGGCGCTGATGCGAGGCTTGCGCCTGGCCCTGAGCTCGAAGGGCCCCATCACCGCCATCGCCCGCAACGTCGTCCTCGAGGCGGTCCGGATGAAGGTCTCCCTGGTCTTCATCGTCATGCTCGTCTTCGTCCTGGCCGCGCTGCCCGGGCTGCTGCACGAGAGCACGCCGCTGCGGTACCGCGTCCAGAGCTTCCTCCAGTACGGCACCGGCGGGGCCTTCTGGATCATCGCCATCCTGGTCCTGTTCCTCAGCGTCGGCACCGTCGCCTTCGAGCAGCGCGACCGGGTCATCTGGCAGACGATGACCAAGCCCGTCGCCGCGTGGCAGTACCTGCTGGGCAAGTGGCTCGGCGTGGTCGGGGTCGCGGCCGTGCTGCTGGCCGTGGCCACCAGCGGCGTCTTCCTCTTCACCGAGTACCTCCGCAACCAGACCGCCCTCGACGAGGTCCGGCCCTACGTCGCCCGCGACGCAGAGCTCGGCGGCGCCCGCCTGAGCGAGGACCGCTTCGTCCTGGAGACCCAGGTCCTGGCCGCCCGCGAGATCGTCCGCCCCTCGCTCCCCGAGCTCCCCCCGGCCGAGAAGGAGGCCGAGTACCGCCGGCGGCTCGAGGCGGAGATGCGCGACGACCCCGGCGTGCGCGACGACGCCTACAACCGCCAGCGCATCATGGACCAGATCGACTCCGAGTTCCTCGGGTCGCTGCTGACCATCGGCCCCGGCCTCGTCCAGCGCTACCTCTTCGAGGGCCTCCACGAGGCCCGCGACAGCGGCCGCCTCCTCTCCCTCCGCTACCGCATCCGCGCCGGCGGCGACGACCCGCGGGACTTCTACCGCCTCACCTTCGTCCTCCAGGGCGGCGAGCACATCGTGCGCGAGTGCCCCCTGGACCACACCCTGACCCTCGACCTCTCCCCGGCCGCCATCAACTCCGACGGCACGCTGGAGATCTTCATCGTCAACGGCGACGTCGAGCGCAACGCCTCCAACCCCAAGACCATCGTCTTCCCCCCCGACGGCATCGAGCTCTACTACGCCGCCGGCAGCTACCGGATGAACTTCCTCCGCGTCGCGCTGCTGCTGTGGCTCAAGCTCGCCTTCCTCGCCATGGTCGGCGTCGCCGCCTCGACCTTCCTCTCCTTCCCCGTCGCCAGCCTCGTCGCCTTCGGGACCTTCCTGATGGCCGAGAGCTCCGCCTTCCTCGCCGGCTCGCTGGACTATTTCGGCGGCGAGTGGGGCGAGCGGGACTTCGAGCTGTGGCGCTTCATCGTCCGATCCGTCGCCGAGCCGGTCATCTGGATCTTCCAGTTCTACTCGCGGCTGCGCCCGACCGAGTACCTCGTGGACGGCATCCTCATCCACTGGTCCTCGGTCGCCAAGAGCATCCTGCTCGTCGCCGTCCTCGTCGCGGTCCTCTACGCCGTCGGCGTCCTGGTCTTCCGCCGGCGCGAGCTGGCGATCTACTCCGGGCAGTAACCCCCTGCGAGGCCCCACCATGCGACGCGAATCCTGGATCCAGATCGCCGCCGCCGCGGCCCTCGTCTCCCTGCTGGGGGCCTCCGCGGTCGTCTCCGCCCGCATCGCCGCCTCCGCCGGCCGGCACAAGCTGGTCCACACCGACACGATCGAGGAGGGGGGCGCCTACGACGTCGCCATCGCGCTGGGCGCCTTCAAGGGCATCTTCGTCAACTACCTCTGGATCCGCGCCAACGACCTCAAGGAGGCGGGCAAGTACCACGAGGCCATCGACCTGGCCTCCACCATCACCAAGCTCCAGCCCCGCTTCCCCCGCGTCTGGGCCTTCCACGCCTGGAACCTCGCCTACAACATCTCCGTCGTCACCCAGACCCCCCAGGAGCGCTGGCAGTGGGTGCAGGCGGGCATCCGCCTCCTCCGCGACGAGGGCATCCCCGCCAACCCCAACGACCTGCTCCTGCACAAGGAGCTCGCGTGGATCTTCCTCCACAAGGTCCAGGGGATCATGGACGACGCCAACCAGTATTACAAGCAGCAGCTCGCCCGCGAGTGGACCATCGTCCTGGGCCCGCCGCCCCGCGGGCGCGTGGACCGCACCGCGGAGCAGGCCATCGAGGACCACGTCCAGTGGCTCCGCCGCATCGCCGACGCCGCGGGCACGATCGAGGAGGTCTACCAGGCCGAGCCCAAGGCCGTCGAGCTCGTCGCCCGCCTCAAGATCGAGGCCGGCCTGGACGCCCTGGACTTCCACCCCTACCGCACCAACGGCGCCCTGGCCATCCTCGAGCTCGCCGAGGAGCAGCGCAGCCTCGACCGCGTCAAGCAGGCCCTGGGCATGGTGCTGGAGCGATCCGACGTCAACCAGGCCGCGGTCGCCCTGACGCTCGATCCCCAGTACCTCGAGGCGTGGCGGGCCCTGATCCCCTTCCTCCGCAAGCGCGTCCTCATGGACACGTACCGGATGGAGCCGGAGCGGATGATCCGCTACACCCAGAAGTACGGCCCCCTCGACTGGCGGCACGCCGCGAGCCACGCCGTCTACTGGTCCGCCCGCGGCGTCGAGCAGTCCCTCCGGCGCGTCACCGAGCTTAACCAGCGGGACTTCGACTTCGTCAACACCGACCGCGTCACCATCCAGGCGATCCAGGAGCTGTACCGCTCCGGCGACGTCACCTACGACCTGCTCAACCCCGGCTTCTTCCTCCAGCTCCCCAGCCCGCACTACATCGACGTCTACGCCGGCATCCTCGACGAGCTCCGCTCCCGCAGCCAGTTCGACGACGAGGTCCGCATCTACACCATGTACTCCGCGGGCTACGAGAACTTCCTCCGCGACGTGATCCGCTTCCTCTACCGGCGCGGCGACTACGCCGCCGCCCGCAAGTACCACACCGACCTGCTCGAGTTCAAGCACCTCAACGACAACGACCCCTTCAAGATCCTGAACCTCTCCGCCCCCCTGGAGGAGTTCGTCGTCAACGAGATCACCAAGGAGGACCGCTTCACCACCCCCAACGTCGCCCGCGACGAGGTCGTCGGCGCCCTCTACAGCGCGTACATCACCGGCCTGCTCAACGGCAACAAGCGCGTCTACGAGGCGCAGATGGACTACGCCCGCGCCTTCCACACCCAGTACGTCAAGCGGCAGGTCTTCGACACCACCGCCAACCGCGACATCGAGTCCCGCCTGGAGATCATGGGCCGCAACTTCGACGCCTTCGCCGGCGAGATCCTCGCCGGCGTCATCATCGGCGCCGGCTTCCCCGACGGCCCCATCATCTACTCCCGCGCCCCCACCCTCCTCCAGCAGTACGCCTACGTCATCCTCGAGCAGTCCTACCTCAAGGACGTCCTGGCCTCCACCGGCGCCGAGGACAGCGGCATGGGCTTCAGCGCCTGGTTCGCCCCGCCCCCGGACCTCGAGGCCTTCCGCGCCCGCCTCCGCCAGCGTCAGCAGCAGCAGGACGACGCCCGCAACCGCCTCGAGCTCAAGTAGCCGCCCCTTCCCCTCGCCCCGCCGCTCACCCGCACAGCCGGTCGCGCGCCTGCGTGTACCGCTCCAGCGTCCCCTGGACCACGCCCGGGGGCAGCTCCGGCCCGGGCGGGGTCTTGTCCCACTTCCCCTCCGCGACCAGCGTCTCCAGGTACTCCCGCACGAACTGCTTGTCGAAGCTCTTCTGCGCCCGCCCCGGCTCGTAATCGTCCGCCGGCCAGAACCGCGAGCTGTCCGGCGTCAGCGCCTCGTCGATCAGCACCGGCTGCGCCCACGCCCGCCCGGCCCGGGCCGCGTCGTCCTCCGGGATCCCGAACTCGAACTTCGTGTCCGCGATGATGATCCCCCGCGAGAGCGCGTGCTCCGCCGCGGCCCGGTAGATCGCCAGCGACAGATCCCGCAGCACCCCCATCGTCTCCAGCCCCACCTGCTCCGCGGCCTGCTCGAAGGTGATGTTCTCGTCGTGCCCCTCGGCCGCCTTCGTCGCCGGCGTGAAGATCGGCTCCGGCAGCCGGTCGCACTGGCGAAGCCCCTTCGGCAGCGGCACCCCGCACACCGTCCCCGTCCGCTGGTAGTCCTTCCACCCCGACCCCTCCAGGTACCCCCGCACCACGCACTCCACCGGCACGACGCGGCACTTCCGCCCGATCGTCACCCGCCCCTCCAGCCACTCCCTCGCCCCCTCCCCCAGCGCCCCCGCCGGAATCTCATCGACGCCCGTCGAGAGCAGGTGCGTCTCCGCCAGCCCCTTGCGCTGGATGAACCCGAACCACCACGCCGCGATCTGGGTCAGCAGCCGCCCCTTCCCCGGGATCGGCGTCGGCAGCACCACGTCGAAGGCCGAGACCCGGTCGGAGGCGACGAACAGCAGCCGCCCGCCCCCGTCCTCCCCCGGCGGCAGCTCGTACACGTCCCGCACCTTTCCGCGCCGGACCAGCGGCAGGTCGATCCGCACCGGGGCGGCGCCCCCGACGTGCCCGTTCTCGGTGTTGCTCGGCGTCATCACGCCCCATGGTACCCGACCGCCCGGGGCCGCCGCTCGCCCACCCGCCCCTCCACCCCGTCGGCGCACCGCTCCGTCAGAACGGCTATCCTGCCACGATTTCACCACCCTGTCCCCACAGGCGGAGGAACCCGGACGGATGCTGAGCTTCGCTGTGTTTGACGGTGCCGGGGTGGCGCGCGATTTCTCGCTGCGGCATGCGTTCCTGCTTGGGCCGGACGACACCCCCATCAACGCCGAGATCCGCCTCGAGGACGGCCTGATCCGCTGCCAGAAGCGAACCCCCGACGCCGCCGCCCTGAGCCTGCAGTTCCGCGTCGAGCCCGTCGCCCATCCGCCCACGGCCGCGGGCGAGCCCGTCCGCCTCCCCGCCCCGCTCCTGCCCGCGGCCGAGGAGCCCTACGAGGTCTCCCTCCAGACCTGCCTCCTCCCGGAGCGCGAGTGGCCCTACCTGCTGAGCCTCGAGCTCGCCCGCCACCGCCTGATGCTCATCATCAACAAGCTGGAGGACTGGGCCCTCTTCGACCTCCCCGCCGACGACCCCGTCATGGTCATCTTCGAGGCCGCCCGCCACGCCTTCACCGCCGCGGTCACCGCGGCCGGCGTCCGCCCCGAGGGGGCCGACCACAACGGCGCGGGCCGCTACACCCCCGAGGCCGACCGCCTCGCCCGCCACGCCCTCTCCCTGGCCCTCGATGCGAGCGAGCTGCTCGCCCTCCGCCAGGCCAAGGTCCTGCACGCCAAGCGCACCAGCGGCGAGCTCGCCGCGGCGGCCGCCGCCGTCCGCCCCCCCGCCAACGCCCTGACCGACCACGAGACCGTCGAGAGCCGCAATCTGCTCATCGGCAGCGTCGGCGTCATCCTTCCCAGCCCCCCGCAGGTCGGCTGCTGCGTCGCCCCCGAGCAGTTCACGCCCGGCCTGCAGAACCTCGTCGCCTCCACGTGCGACTTCATCCGCATGCCGATGCGCTGGGTGGACATGGAGCCGACCGAGGGCAAGTACGCCTTCGCCGCGACCGACCGCTGGATCGAGTGGGCCGTCCGCTACTCCAAGCTCCCCGTCACCGCCGGCCCGGTGATCGACTTCCGCCCCCGCAACGTCCCCGAGTGGCTCTACATCTGGGAGCACGACTACGAGTCGCTCCGCGAGTTCGTCTACGAGCACATCAAGAACATCGTCACCCGCTACCGCCGCACCGTCTCCACCTGGACGGTCGTCTCGGGCCTGCACACCGCCAGCGGCTTCTCCCTGTCGCTCGACCAGGTGATGGACCTGACGCGGATCTGCATCCTGCTGGTCCGCAAGCTCCAGCCCGGCGCCCAGGTCCAGGTCGAGATCGACCAGCCCTGGGGGGAGGGGAGCGCCCGCAGCCACCGCTCCGTGCCGCCGATGGCCTACGCCGAGATGATCAACCAGGCCGGCCTGAACGTGGACGCCTTCGCGCTGCGCATCCAGATGGGCCAGCCCGAGCCCGGCCGCTCCACCCGCGACCTCATGGCCTTCTCCGCCCTCCTCGACCGCTACGCCACCCTCGAGAAGCCCATCGCCATCACTGCCCTGGGCGTCCCCAGCCAGCCGCCGTCCCCCGACTCCCTCGGCCTCGACGGCGAGCTCAACCCCGGGTTCTGGCGCGCCCCCTGGAGCCCCGAGGCCCAGACCCGCTACATGACCGGCGCCATGACCATCGCCGCCAGCAAGCCCTACGTCCGCAGCATCTGCTGGTACGACCTCTACGACACCGGCAAGGACCCCAGCTACGACGCCCTGGCCACCGCCGCCGGCGAGCCCCGCCCCGCCGCCCGGCGTTTCGCCGAGATCCGCCAGGCGATCCGCGAGAAGCGATTCCCGCTCCCCGAGGCCGCCCCCGCCGCGGCGACCGGCCCCGCCTGATCGACCCACACCGCGGATCAACCGATGCCCGCCGCCAGCGACCCAGACTGGACCACCGGCCCCGCGAAGTGGGCCGCGGTCGTGGTCCTCGGCGCCGCATCGGTCACTGGGATCGCCTGGTCCATCCTCGCCCGCCAGCCCCATCCGCGCCTCTGGCCCCCTTCCGCCGTCGCGCCCCCGGTCGCGGCGATCGGTGAGCCCGCGGCCCCCGCCGGTGACGCCCCGCCGACGGCCGCCCCCTCCCCCACCCGCATCATCAACCTCAACACCGCCACCGCCGCGGAGCTCGACCTCCTCCCCGGCATCGGCCCGGCCCTCGCCCAGCGCATCGTCGAGGACCGCGAGAAGCGAGGGCCGTTCAAGTCCATCGACAACCTCGATCGCGTCCGCGGGATCGGCCCCGAGACCATCCGCAGGATCCGCCCGCTGGTCACGGTCGAATAGCCCGCACGCCTCCCGCGCCCCGCGCTACCATCGCCCAACCTCGCCCCTCACCGCCCCGCCGGAACCCCCGGCGCGGCCCGCGCGTGCGCGCCGTTCACCACCGATGGACCTCCTCGCCCCCATCTCCCCCCATCCCGCCGTCCGCCAACTCTGCGCCGAGGCCCTCGCCGGCCGGCGCATCGCCGCCCGCGGCAGCATCGGCTCCTCGACCCCGCTCCTCGCCGCGGCCGTCGCCGCGGGCGCCTCCCGCCCCGTCCTGCTCGTGCTCGCCCACCTCGACGACGCCGACGAGGCGGCCGACGAGCTCGGCGCGGCCGGCGTCTCGGTGCTGCGGTTCCCCGCGCTGGAGATCCTCCCCGGCGAGACGAGCGTCAACCTCGACCTCTTCGCCCAGCGCATCGCCGCCGTCCGGCGCGTGCTGGCCCTGCGCGACGAGAAATCCCCGGCTCCCTCCCCCGCCGCCCCGGTCATCATCGCCCCCATCCAGGCGCTGATGCAGAGCGTCCCCGACCCCGCCTCGCTCGGGCTGATCTCCCTCACGCTCCGGCGCGGCGAGAACCGACCGCTGGCCGACGTCCTCCGCTGGCTCGACGCCGCGGGGTACCGCCGCCTCGACGCCGTCGAGGAGCCCGGGGACTTCGCCGTCCGCGGCGGCATCCTCGACGTCTTCCCCGCGGGGGGCGTCACCGGCTCCGACGAGGACGCCCCCCCTGTCCGCATCGACTTCTTCGGCGACGAGATCGACCGCATCGCCGAGTTCGACCTGGACACGATGGCCGCCGACCGCGCGGTGGACTCCGTCGAGCTGGTCTGCGCTGAGACCGAGCGCATCGCGCAGTCCGACAAGGGCATCAGCTTCCTCGAGCTCGTCCCCCCCACCGCCCTGGCCATCCTCCACGAGACGATGGAGGTCGTCGAGCAGGCCCGCGGCTACTACGAGCGGATCACCGACGCCCGCGGCATCTTCGGCCCCCCCGCCGTGCTCAAGCTCCTGCAGGAGCGGTTCGCGAGCTTCATCGAGGTCAACCAGTTCTCCGCCGCCCGGGCCGCGAGCGACGTGCTGATCGACCTCCCCGTCGCCCCGGTCCCGCCGTTCACCGAGGACGCGGAGCAGGCGATCCGCGAGCTCGGGGCCCTGACCCGCGACCACACGGTGCTCGTCCTTTGCCAGAACGACGGCGAGCACTCGCGCCTGCGCGAGCTCCTGGCCGAGTTCGCCCCGGACCAACAGGACCAGGTCCGCTCGCAGGTCCAGTACCTCCACCGCGGCTTCATCTGGCAGGCTTCCGGGGCCGCCTCCCTCCTCTACATCCCCTACCACGAGCTCCTCCACCGCTTCCAGACCCGCCGGAGGATGCGCCGCGACACGCGCCTCCGCGCCGGCCGCGCGATGGACACCTTCCTCGACTTCGCCCCCGGCGACTTCGTCGTCCACCGCGACCACGGCATCGCGAGGTTCGTCGGGCTGACGCTCATGCCCCCCGGCGGCTCGCGCCTCAGCGCCGCCGCCCGCCTGCGGTCCCCGACCGTCACGCTCCCCTCCGAGCGACCCAAGAAGAAGGCCCGGAGGAAGGCCCCTGAGGAGGACCTCGAGGAGTACCTCACCCTCGAGTTCGCCAACAGCGCCAAGCTCCACGTTCCGGCCACCAAGATCGACCAGGTGCAGAAGTACGTCGGCGGCTTCCGCGGCACGCCGAAGCTCTCCGCCCTCGGCGGCGAGCGCTGGCAGAAGCAGAAGGAGGCGGTCACCGAGTCGGTGATGGGCCTGGCGGCGGAGCTGCTGCGGATCCGCGCCGCCCGCGAGCACCTCCCCGGCATCCGCTACCCCGCCGACACCGCCTGGCAGAAGGAGTTCGAGGCCGAGTTCCCCTACGAGGAGACCGACGACCAGCTCGCCGCGCTGGCGGAGATCAAGAAGGACATGCAGGACCCGCGCCCGATGGACCGCCTGCTCTGCGGCGACGTCGGGTACGGCAAGACCGAGCTGGCCATCCGCGCCGCCTTCAAGGCCGTGGAGTACGGCAAGCAGGTCGCCGTCCTGGTCCCGACGACGGTGCTCGCCGAGCAGCACGAGCGCACCTTCGCCTCCCGCTTCGCCGACTACCCCTTCAGGGTCGCCTCCCTCTCCCGCTTCAAGACGGCCAAGGAGGTCAACGACACGCTCGCCGCGCTGCGCAAGGGGCACATCGACGTCATCATCGGCACTCACCGGCTGATCTCCAAGGACGTCAAGTTCGCCGACCTCGGGCTGGTGATCATCGACGAGGAGCAGCGCTTCGGCGTCGAGCACAAGGAGCGGCTGCTGTCGCTGCGGATGACGGTGGACGTGCTCACCCTCTCGGCGACCCCCATCCCCCGCACGCTGCACATGTCCATGCTCGGCCTGCGCGACATCTCATCCCTCGCCACCGCCCCGTTGGACCGCCGCGCCGTGGTCACCGAGGTCATCCCGTACAACGAGCGCCGCATCCAGCAGGCGATCGCCCGCGAGCTCGCCCGCGGCGGGCAGGTCTACTTCGTCCACAACCGCATCTACAACATCCAGTCCGTCGCCGACACCATCCAGAAGCTCGCCCCGGACGCGAGGGTCGTCGTCGGCCACGGCCAGATGCCCCCGAAGGAGCTCGAGGCCGTGATGCTGCGGTTCATGCGCCGCGAGGCCGACATCCTCGTCTCCACCACCATCATCGAGTCGGGCATCGACAACCCCACGGCGAACACGATGCTCATCAACGACGCCGACCACTTCGGCCTCGCCGAGCTGCACCAGCTCCGCGGGCGCGTCGGCCGCTACAAGCACCGGGCCTACTGCTACATGCTCCTGCCGGCGGACCGCAACATCGGCGAGGTCGCCGTCAAGCGGCTCAAGGCCGTCGAGGAGTTCTCCATGCTCGGCGCGGGGTTCAAGATCGCCATGCGCGACCTGGAGATCCGAGGAGCGGGGAACATCCTCGGCCCCGAGCAGTCCGGCCACATCGCCGCCGTCGGCTACGAGATGTACTGCCAACTCCTGGACCGCTCGGTCAAGGAGCTCAAGGGCGAGGCCGTCGCCGTTCCCAGCGAGACGGCGATCGAGCTGGGCGTCACCGGCCTGATCCCCAAGGCGTACATCCCCTCCGACGCCCGCCGCATGGACGCCTACCGCCGCCTCGCCACCGCGGCCACGCCCGAGGAGATCGCCGCCTTCGAGCGCGACCTCACCGAGGCCTACGGCCCGCCCCCCGAGCCGACCCGCCGGCTCATCGACCTCGCCGAGCTCCGCACCGCCGCGAGCCGGCTGGAGGTCCGCTCCATCGCCGTCCGCGAGAAGGACGTCGTGATCCGCACGCACGACCCCGGCGCGGTGGTGACCCGCCTCCGCGAGGCCAAGGGCACCGTCCGCCTGCTGCCCCCCAAGCCGGGCGAGGACTCCGCGGAGGTGTACTACCGGCCGCCGGAGAACTACCTGGAGCCGGCGACGCTGGTGAACATCCTGCGGCGGCATCTGGTGGAGCGTGCAGCGCAGGATGTGGTATCGTGTCCCGCGTAGGCACATCGCCGATCGCTCGCGCGCATGAGGCGTCCCGCTATGAGGCAGCGCATCTATCTCGATACCTCGGTCATCAGCGCCATCGGTGATACCCGCGCCCCGGATCGGCAGGCCATGAGCCGGGAGCTTTGGGCCAGGATCGCCGCATTCGATGCCTGCACGTCAGACGTCGCCCGCCTGGAGATTCAGAACACTCGTGATCCGCAGCGCCGGGCCGAGATGCTCGCTCTGCTACCCTCCCTGACGGCTCATCCGGTGACTCTCGAAGCGCAAGACCTCGCCTCAGAATACCTCGCTGCCGGGATCTTCCCTCAACGGTGCCGGAAGATGCACTCCACGTCGCGATCGCCGTGCTCACACGTCAGGACGCCCTGATCTCTTGGAACTTCAAGCACCTGGTCAACCAGCGCCGCCGCGCCGCGGTCCAGGCGCTCAATCTTGCACGCGGCCTCCCGAGCATCGCTATCCTTCCTCCGCCGGAACTCTGAAAGGGGACCTCTCATGTCACCAACCCCGCCGCCGTCAACCCCGACGCCTCCGACGCCCGAGTACTTCGACTACCCGCGCGTAGCCAAGGAAGCCGGCATCACGCCCGATCAACTCGCCGCAATCATCAGGATCTTCGAGGGCGACTACCCGTACGACCTCATGTTGCGCGAGCTGCACATCCTCCGCGCGTGCAACGCGGTCAAGGAGGGACGTACCACAATCCGGGCCATCCTCGACGACCCCTCCGCCTCCTCCGCGGCTTGAGCATGAGCCCCCAACTCTCTCCGGCCGACGTCGCCTACTACTCCGATCCCTCAACCTACAGGGGCGGCCCCACCTTCGACCTCTCCTGGGAACTCCACTCAGGCGACGACCTCCACCGTCTCCGGAGCGCCCTCCTCGATGATCCCACAATAAGCCAGTTCGACCTCGCCCCGCGCCAGGGCGGGGACTTCCACGTGACCTGGCGCCCCAACGAACTCCTTCTGCTCGTTCTTGGAGTTTCTAGTCTCGACGGCGACCCCGCAGAGGTCTATGCCTGGGCCTACCCCGATCACATCAACCGCATCACGGGCATCGAGTGGCGAACCGGCGAACGCGAACGCCTCCCTGCAACACGCCCCCCTCTTCGAGGCCGGCATCGCCCTCACCCGCCGCATCCACCACCGCGTCCCCCTCCTCCGCGCCGCCGTCACTGTCGAAGGCATCGACGACGACATCCCCGAGACCGGCGTGATCGCCATTCCCCGAGGCCTCGCCGAAGCCGCCAACTGGACTCATACATCCTCAGCAAATCCCAAGGCCGCCTGGCACACACTCATTCCATTCGAGCGTTGACCGTGGAGCAAGTAGCTGACTGAACGCCCCGGAGCCGCGCCATGCTCCTCCTCAACCTCCCCCACCTCCAAGCCCTCACCACCGCCTGCGCCCCTTCCGCAAAAATGGTGTTCAACGCCAACGGCGCCATCTTCCTCCCCACCGCCCACCAGCACCGCGACCACAAGGCCGAGGGCATCTCCTACGAGGACGACTACAAGGGCAACGCCCTCGCGGCCATGCTCGCCCCTGGCCGCATCGAGGTCCGCTACCACAGCGGCTATTCAGACGCCGAGGTGACCCGCATCCTCCGCAACCTGCTCGCCCTCCCTCAGCTCGCCCCGATTGCGGGGTGGCAGGCAACCTACCAGGGCGGCGCTCTCCACCTCACTCCCCCGGCGTCCTAGCGCACCGCTTCCAAAGACACACCGGGCCGGGCATCATCGCCCGTCCCTGTACGGCTTAGCGCTCAGGTCATCTACCGCGACCTCTCCATCTCCCCCACACCCCGCCCCGGCGCCACCATCCGCCACACCCGCCCCACCTCCGTCGGCGGCGGCAGCGGCTCCCCCTCCCCGCCTCGCCCGCGGCCGAAGCCGCACTCCGGGCAGCCGACGATCCCGACGATGTCCTCCATCCCGCGCAGGTCGTACCCGCACATCGCGCAGCGCAGCCCGCCCCAGCCACCCCCTTCCCGCTGCTCCACCCCGCGCCGGCACCGCCGCACTGCCATCGCCACGCCGCACGCCGCCCCCGCCAGCAGCACGAGCCACAGCAGCCCCATCCCGAGCACGCCGACCATCAGCAGCAGCGCCATCGCCGCCCCGGGAGCGATGCAGAAGACGGCGAGGGACGATGGCGGCGCCGCGGTGCGCCTGGCCAGGGCCCCCCCCGCCGCGGCGGAGATGGCCGCGAACCCGACGATCAGCACCGGCAGCACCAAGCTCCGGGGCACGAAGAACGCCGCCGCGGAGAGGGCCACCAGCCCGGCCGCCGAGGCGACCAGCGCCGCGCCGCACGCGGCGTCTTCCTCCAGATCTCTGGCCGACGCCACTGCGCTCGTCCACACCCGGCCCATGCCCCACACTAGCCGTCGCACGCCAATGGGTCTTAAACGTGAGCGGGCGCTGACCGAGCCCGCGGCGCGGCATCCGACGGCGATGACCACGGGCCGACCCGGCGGTCGCCCGCGTAGGTCACCCCCAGTTCCCCGCACAGCAGCCGCGTCGTCGTCTGCGCGCTCAGCCAGATCACCGGCAGGCCGCTCCCCGGGTGCGTCGCCCCGCCGACGAACCACACCCCGTCCACCCCCGGCATCCGGTTGTGAACCCGCCGGTGGAGCATCTGCCCCAGCGTGTGCGCCAGGTTGAACGCCGCACCGAAGTTGATGTTCATCCGCTCCCAGTCCCGCGGCGTGACGGTCCGCTCGCAGACGATCCGCCCCTCGACCCCGCGCACGCCCAGCCGCCGCCCCAGCTGCTCCAGGCACAGCCGCCGCGCCTGCTCCGCCGCGCCGGCGTCCCACGGGATCCCGCCGCCGCAGCGGAGGTTCGGCGCCGGCATCAGCACGTACAGCGCGCTGTCGCCCGGGGGCGCGAGCGTCGGATCGGTCACGCACGGGTTGCAGACGTACACCGACGGGTCCTCGCTGAGCCTCCCCCCGCGGCAGATGTCCTCGAGGTTCTCCCGGTACCTCCGCGAGATGTAGACGGTGTGGTGCGGCAGGTCCACGCCGCCGCGGAGGCCCAGGTACAGCATGAACGTCGAGCACGAGTAGCGCTTGGCGTCGATCTGCTCATCGGTGGCGTACGCCCCGCCGGCACGGCGGCGAACCTCCGGCGGGATCAGCCGCTTGAGCGCCCAGGTGGCGTCGGCGTTGATGACGATGTGGTCGTGCTCGTGCCGCTCGCCGGCGGCGATGACCGCCGCGGCGCGCCTGCCGCGGAACTCGATCCCCTCCACCGGCGCCCCGCAGCGGACCTCGACGCCCATCTCCCGGCACGCACGGGCCATCGCCGCCATCACCGCGTTGCACCCCCCCACCGGGTGCCACACCCCGTACTCGTACTCGATGAACGGCAGGAACGAGAAGAGGCTCGGGCACTCCAGCGGGCTCATCCCGAGGTACTTGCTCTGGAAGCTCAGCGCCAGCCGCGAGACCGGGTGCTCGAAGCGCCGCTCCAGATACCGGCTGACCGACAGGTGCGGCCCCAGGTATGTCCCCATCCGCACCGGGGCCACCCCGAGCAGGTCCAGCGGCGACTTCACCGCCGCCCGCAGCACCGGCGTCATCAGCGCCAGCTTCCGCCGGTTCTCCAGGATGTACCGCTCGAAGGCGTCGGCGTCCCGTGGGCTCAGCAGCGCGAGCCGCCGGCGCATCTCCGCCAGGTCCTGCGTCGTCTCGATTGCCGCGTCCGCGCCCCCGGGCCCGGCGCCGCCGACGACCAGCCGGTACATCGGGTCGAGCCGGCGGAGCTCGACGTCATCCGACAGCCGCCGGCCGCAGGCGGCGAAGACCTCCTCGAGCACGTACGGCATAAGGAAGAACGTTGGCCCCAGGTCCGCGGCGTACGCGCCGTCGGGGCTGATCGCCACCCGCGCCGTCCGCCCCCCCACCGCCGGCTGGGACTCGTAGACCCGCACCGGCACATCGCTGGCCGCCAGCAGCATCGCCGCGGCGAGCCCCCCGGGCCCCGCCCCCACCACCGCCACCGGCCGCCGCTGCTGTGTCGCGATCATGCTCACCCCGTGGGCCCGCGCTTCGGGCCGTGCGCCGCGGGAAAACCCGGCCCGGTCTTGCGGCGTTTTCATCGCCCCGACCCCGATCGCCGCCCGCCGCGATGCTTTGATTGATTGTGCACCGGCCCCCGGCGCTGTGGCCTTCAGGTTTGTTGAGACCGCCGCCCATGATCGCCTTTCGCACCCAGATCGCTCCGGATCGGCAGCCGGCGGGCGAACCGGCGTGGGGGGTGCGGGAGCGGGCCGCGTGGCTCGCGGCCTTCCGCCGCAGCGTCGCGGCGCACGAGCCGGAGCTGCGCGCCCTAATCGCCGCGGAGATCGGCAAGCCGACGTGGGAGGCGCTGACGAGCGACATCATGCCGCTGCTGGCGGCGTGCAAGTGGCTGGAGCGGCGACTGGCGCGGCTGCTGCGCCCGCGCCGGCTCCGGGGCGGGGCGTTCTGGCAGGTCGGCGAGCGGCACTGGGTCCGTCGCGATCCGCTGGGGGCCGTCGCCATCATCGCGACCTGGAACTACCCCGTGCAGCTGCTGGGGATTCAGCTCATACAGGCGCTGGGCGCGGGCAACCGCGTGGTGGTCAAGCCCTCCGAGCACGCCGCGCGGACGCAGCTCCGGCTCATGCAGCTGGCGGTCGAGGCCGGGCTCCCGGAGGGGACGCTGCGGTGGGTGGCCGCGACGCGGGAGGCGGGGCGGGAGCTGCTCGCCGGGCAGCGGTTCGACCACGTGGTCTTCACCGGCTCGACCGGCGTGGGCCGGGCCGTCGCGGCGTGGGCCGCGGAGACGCTGACGCCGACGACGCTGGAACTCTCCGGGCGAGACTCTGCGATTGTTCTTGACGACGCCGATCCCCATCTCGCGGCGGCGTCGATCTGGAGCGCCGTCACCGCCAACGCGGGGCAGACCTGCATGGCGCCGCGGCGGGTGCTGGTTGAGGATCAGGTCTACCGGCCCTTTCTTGCGGCCCTTGCGCCGCTGGCCGCCGCCGCCAGGCCCGCGCGGCTCATCAGCGAGCGTGCCGCGACGGAGGCGTACGAGGCGGCCCTGAGCGCCGTCGCTGTGGGGAGGGAGGAAGGAGGGAGGGGCCGGTCGCTCAGCGGCGTCATCGAGCCGCCGCGCGGGCGCGACCTGCGGCCGCTGGCGATCGTCGATTGCCCCGCTGACTGCGCCCTCGTCCATGGGGAGCACTTCGGACCGGTCGTAGCCGTCGTCCCAGTCGGGTCGCTGCGCGATGCGCTGGAGATCCACCGCGCCTGCGGGCAGCACCTGGCGGTGTCGCTCTTCACCCGCGGCCGGGCCCGCGAGGCGATCGACCGTCTGGGGGCGTCCAACGTGGTTATCAACGACGCGGTCCGCCCCGTGGCCCACCCGGCGGTGGCCCTGGGCGGGCGCGGCGAGAGCGGGTGGGGCGTCACCCGCGGAGAGGAGGGGCTGCTGGCGATGACGCGAGCGGTGTACGTGTCGAGCACCTCGGCGCGGCTGAGAACGCCGACGACCCCGCCGCCGGGGCGGGGGGAGGAGCGGCTGGCCGCGCTGATCCGCTGGTGGTACGGGGGCGGGCGGGCGGCGCCGCCGCACCGGGAGTCCGCGCCGCTGGTTACGCCTGCGCCCGCGGCCTCCCCGGAACCGTCCCGCACCACGGCCGCGGCCCGCGCGACGGAGACGACCCACCATGGTTAGAAGCGCCGGACCCCAAGTCGTGGTCGTCGGGGGAGGGTTGGCCGGGCTGGCCGCGGCCGTCGAGCTCGGCGCCGCCGGGGCGAGCGTGACCCTCGTCGAGCGCAGCACCCACCTGGGCGGCAAGATGAACGTCCTGGCCGAGAAGGGCTTCACCTTCGACATGGGCCCGACGATCATCACCTTGCCGCAGGTGCTCCGTGGAATCATCGAGCGCTCCGGGCGCGACCCCGACGAGCGGATCGAGCTCGTCCGCCTCGACCCGCAGTGGCGCTGCTTCTACGAGGATGGTGCGCGGATCGACCTGCTCGAGGATGAGGGGGCGATGGCCGCGTCGCTGGACGCCATGTTCCCCGGCGCCCGCGCGGGCGAGGGGTACCGCCGGCTGCTCGCCTTCAGCCGGCGGATGTACCGGCTCAGCGAGCGGGTCTTCTTCTACCGCGACGTCGGCTCGCCGCTGGACCTGATGCGGGGCTCGCCCCCCGGCGATCGCTCCCTGCTGGCGGACGTATTGGCGATGCGTGCCCACAGCACCGTGGGGGCGACCGCCCACAAGCTCATCCGCGAGCCGCACGTCCGCCAGCTCGTCGAGCACTTCATGCAGTACGTCGGCTCCAGCCCGTTCCTCGCCCCGGCGATCCTGGCGCTCATCGCCGCGGCCCAGGTGGACCACGGGTGCTGGTACCCCATGGGGGGGACGCGCCGGGTCGCCGCGTGCCTGGAACAGATCCTGCGGGAGCAGGGGGCGGGGCTGATCACCGGCGTGGGCGTCCGCCGCATCCTGCACGAACGGGGCCGGGCCGTGGGCGTGGAGCTCGACGGCGGCCGGCGACTCGACGCCGACGCGGTCGTCTCCAACTGCGACGTGCAGCGCACCAACCGCGACCTGCTCGCCTCGGGCGCGGGCGAGGACGAGCAGCGGCGGATCGCGCGGCGCTACCGACCGGCGTGCAGCGGCGTGGTCCTCTTCCTCGGCCTGGACCGGCGGTACGACCACCTCGCCCACCACAACTTCCTCTTCAGCGCGGACTCGAACGCGGAGTTCGGCGACATCTACCGCCGCGGCGTCCCGGCCCGCGACCCGACGCTCTACATCGCCGCCCCTTCCCGCAGCGACCCGGCGCAGGCCCCCGCCGGCGGCGAGGCGCTGTACGTCCTCGTGCATACCCCTCCGCTGCGCCCCGAGCACCGCTGGGAGGATGCTCCCGGCGTGCCCGGCGAAACGCTCCGGGCGTACCGGCGCATCATCATCGACAAGCTGAAGCGGTTCGGCATGGAGGACATCGATCGGCGCATCGTCGTGGACCGCTTCCTCTCCCCCGCTTCCATCGAGCGCCGCTACAACGCCGAGGGGGGCGCGATCTACGGGCTCGCCTCCCACGGCCGGCTGCTGGGCGGCTTCAAGCCGCGCAACCGCAGCCGCGTTCTGCGCAACCTCTACCTCGCCGGCGGGAGCGCCAACCCGGGCCCCGGCGTGCCGATGGTGCTGATGAGCGGCGTCACCGCGGCCCGCGCCCTGAGCGGGGACTTGGGGCTGGCCGCGCCCCCGTCGCCCCTGCCGCTGGCCGCGGCGATGGCGCAGCCGCTGATCGGATCGCGCCGCCAGCCCGCGGGGACAACGTGAGCCGGGCCGTCGGACAAACCAATCCCTCTGAGCCGGACCTGATCCCGGGCGCCTTCTCGCCGCGCTTCGCGCGCCTCTTCGGGTGGTACGTCGAGCGCCGGCTCCTGCCGGGCCGCTTCCACGCCGTCCGCATCGCCCGCGACACGCTCCCCGCCGCGGCGGGGCTCGACGAGTACCGCGGCCCGGTCATCGTGCTCCTGAATCACCCCTCGTGGTGGGACCCGATCGCGGCCGCGCTGCTGGGCTACCGCCTGCTTCCTTCGCGCAGCGTCGCCGCCCCCATCGACGCCGACCAGCTCCGCCGCTTCCGCTTCCTCCGGCGCATCGGCCTCTTCGGTATTACCCCGGATGACCCGGCGAGCGCGGCGGCGATGTCCCGCTACCTCGCCGAGCGCTTCGCCGCGGAGCCGCGCCCGACCCTGTGGATCACGCCGCAAGGGGAGTTCACCGACGTCCGCGCCGCCATCCGACTCCGCCCCGGCGCGGCCATGATCGCCGCCGGGCACCCGCGGGCCCGCATCCTGTGCGCCGCCCTTGAGTACGCCTTCTGGGACGACCCCAAGCCGGAGATCCTCATCCGGCTCGAGCCCTGCACGACCGACCGACCGACGACCACCGGGTGGCTCCGCGCCATGACCAATGCGATGCAGCGCAACCAGGAGGCGCTCGCGCACCTCGTCATCGCCCGCAGCCCCGAGCCCTTCTCAGTCCTCGTCGGCGGAGGCGGCGAGCGGATCAACCCCGCCTATGACCTCTGGCTCCGCCTCCGCGGCCGCGCCGCCGGCGCCCGCCAACACGATTGCCGGAACCATCATCGCCACACCCCGCAGGGGGCCGCTCCATGACGGCCGCGGCCTGGCTCATGCTCGCCGCGGCCCTCATCGCCTTCGCCGCGATGGGGATGACGCTGCGCAACCTCGCCCGCTACCTCCCCGCCCCTCCCGTCCCCTCCGGCCCCCCCACTCCGCTCCCGCTGGTCTCCGTCTGCATCCCCGCCCGGGACGAGGAGGAGAACATCGAGCCGTGCGTCACCTCGATCCTCAGGAGCGAAGGCCTCCCCATCGAGGTCCTCGTCTACGACGACCAGAGCACGGACGCCACGCCCCGGATCATCGCCGCCCTGGCCGCGGGCGATCCCCGCGTCCGCCCCGTCCCAACCGTCCCTCTGCCTGCCGGGTGGAACGGCAAGCAGCACGCCTCCTGGCGGATGGCCCAGGCCGCGGCGGGGCGGTGGCTGCTGTTTACTGATGCCGACGTCCGCTTTGAGCCGGACGCCATCGCCCGCGCCGTCGCCCTCGCGGAGCAGCTCGACGTCGGCCTTCTCTCTACTTTCCCGCGGCAGCGGACCGGCACGCTCGGCGAGGCGCTGCTGATCCCGATGATCCACTTCATCCTGCTGAGCTACCTCCCCATCGGGCGCATGCGGGCGACAACCGAGCCCGCCTCCTCGGCCGGGTGCGGCCAGTTCCTCCTCGCCCGGCGCGACGCGTACGACGCCTCGGGGGGCCACAGCGCGTTCAAGGACTCCATGCACGACGGCGTCCGGATGCCCCGGGCGATCCGCCGCGCCGGCTTCCGCACCGACCTCTTCGACGGCACGGACCTCGCCGCCTGCCGAATGTACCGAGGCTTGCGGGCGACGTGGCGGGGCTTCGCCAAGAACGCCTACGAGGGGCTGGGCTCGGCGCCGCTGTTGGCGGGCCTCTCGACGGTGCACCTGCTCGGCCACGTCGTCCCCTGGGTCCATCTCGGGCTTGTCCTTGCCGGGGTGGTGGTGGGCGACGATCATGCCGCGGTCGCACTGGCCGCGCTGGCCGTCGTGTTCAATGTCGCCCAGCGCACGGCCCTGGCGCTGCGCTTCCGTCAACCGGCGGTCGCCATCCCCCTGCACCCCATCTCCATCACCCTGATGACGCTGATCCAGTGGCACAGCCTGGCCCTGCACCTGCTCGGGCGGCGCTCGTGGCGGGGGCGCACGCAGGGCTCCGCCGCCTCCCCCTCACCGGAACAGCCGGCGCATCGGGAGGCGACGGCCCCATGACCGCGGTCCCCCCCCGCGGCCGCACCGACCGGGTCGGCGTCGGCGAAGCCGCCCCCGATTTCGCCCTCCCCGACGCCGACGGCCGCACGGTGCGCCTCTCCGACTTCCGGGGACGGACCGTCGTCCTCTACTTCTATCCCGGCGACTTCACCCCGGCGTGCACCCTCCAAGCGTGCGCGTTCCGGGATGCGTACGAGACCTTCACAGACGCAGGGGCGCAGGTGATCGGCATCAGCGCCGATCCCCCTGAACGCCACAGCGCCTTCGCCCAGCGGCACGCCCTCCCCTTCACCCTGCTCAGCGATGCCGCGGGGGAGGCCCGCGCGGCCTACGGCGTGCCGCGGACGCTGGGCCTGCTCCCTGGCCGGGTGACGTACATCATCGACCGCGACGGAATCGTCCGGCACGTATTCAGCAGCCAGCTTCGCCCCAGGGCTCACATCGCCGAGGCGCTGCGGATCATCGCGGGTCTGAGGCGGGGCTGACGGACGCGAGCGGGAGCTCGGACGGCTCCGGTTCAGGGGTCCGCTCCGGCGTCGCGGGCGTCGCCGGCTCCCCCCGCGCCAGCCGCCCCTGCATGGCCAGCATCAGCATGGCCCCGCCGATCGCCACCGCCCCGCTGCCCCACTGCCACGGCGTCAGCCGCTCGCCGAAGAGGGCCCCGCTGGCGATGGCCACGAGGAATGGCTGGAGCTGGATCACCCCCGCGGAGACCGCGACGCCGAGGCGGGCGATGCTGATGTAGTAGAAGACGTGGCCGAGGGCGATCCCGATGACCGCGGAGAGCAGGAGGAACTCGAACTGGTTTCCCGGCAGCGCCAAGGCCCACAACCCCGCCCGGTCGCCGATGGCGAGCATCAGCGCGACCATCACCGCGGCGGTGTACTGGCTGATCGCCGCGAAAGCCACCACCGGGTGCATGCCGCGCATGAAATGCCGGACGGAGAGGGCGTAGCCGGCGAAGAGCATGCCGGAGGCGACCGCCAGGGTAATCCCGAGGGCCGTGGCCCCCCGCGGGGGCGCCTCCCCGAGCATCACCGTCCCGATGGTGCCGCCGAAGACCATGGCGACGCCGGCGAGGTAGGAGACGGACCGGATGACCCGCCGCTCGGCAGGAAAGAGCAGGAAGGCCCCCGCGGCGACGAAGATGATCTGGGTCCGCAGACCAAAGGTGAGCAGCCCCGGCTCGATCTTGTAGTGGGCCCAGGCGAAGCAGACCTGGCCGACCGCGTTGAAGAGGCTGGGGACGAGGGCGGCGCGCCAGAGGCCGGCGGGGAGGCGGGACCGCGCAGCGCCCAAGACGAGCACCGGCGCCCACAGCAGGGCCGAGAAGCCGTACCGCCAGCCGTTGGACGTCCAGACGTCGATGGCGTCGGCGAAGTGCCGGATGAACAGCGGCACGCTCGACCACCCGATCAGGGTGAGCAGAACGGTCACGAGACCGGCGGCGGCGGCCGCGCGTGCGGCGTGGGGCGATGGCTGAGCGGGTGGCATTCGGGTAAGGGATGGTCAGGCCGGTTCCCCCGGCGTGCGGGCGATCGTAGGTGCTACCTGAAGCGATCCCCATGCCGCGGCGGGCGGCGGGGGGCCTAGCGTCCAAGAGGCATGCCCGCTTTGGGGTGGGAACTCCGGCGGGGTCATGGGGCCGTCAGGTGCACCCGGCGGAGGGAGCCGGGAGTTCCGCCACTGGGGAGGTGCAGGAGCGTGCATGGGCCAGAGCGAGATTGTGCGCGCAGGTCCTCTGAAGCGTTGGCTTTGGCGGCTCTAAGCCGATCCGGCCGCGTCGCGATGCTACGGTTATCTGACCGTGACGACGGAGGGGACGCCGGATGCAACTCAAGACCACGCGGCGAACGGCCGACACGGATCGCGCGGGGCTCTGGATTGAGTTTGAGGCCAAGGGGAGCGACACGGGGGCGGGATCGGGCCTGCAGCAGGAAGCGGCGTTGCAGCCGCCGAGCGATTTGATACGATTCCCCTCGGGGTCGGGCGACTTCCAAAGGCAGATCGGCGTGTCCACCGCGACGCACAACTGCAAAGGCCCCAAGCTGGTTGTCGGACTGCCGGTGCGCAACGGGGAGAACTACCTCCAGTCCGCGCTGGACTGCCTGCGGGCGCAGACTTTCGGCGATTACCGGCTGGTGATCGCGGACAACGCCTCGACGGACTCGACGCCGGAGATCTGCCGCGAGTACGCCGCGCGGGACCCGCGGATCACGTACATCCGGCACAGCGAGAACATCGGCGCGGCGCGGAACTTCAACTTCGTGTTCCGCGCGGCGTCCAGCCAGTACTTCAAGTGGGCGGCGCACGACGACGTCATGGAGCCCACGTTCCTGGAGCGGTGCGTCGCGGCCCTGGACGCCGACGAGAGCCTGGTGCTGGCCCACTCGTACACCAACGAGATCGACGCCCTGGGCCACGTCACGCGGCCCCTGGACGACCAGGTCGCGCTGCTGGCCGACCGGCCCAGCGAGCGTCTGGCGGCGTCGTTCCGGATCGCCTACCCCTGCCCGGTGTGGGGTGTGATGCGTCGGCGCGCGGTGGAGCGGACGCGGCTGTTCGGCAGTTTCCTGGGCTCGGACTGGAACTTCATCGGCGAGATGATGCTGCTGGGGCGCATCGCGCTGGTTCCGGAGTACCTCTTCTCGGTGCGCAACCACTGCACGGCGTACTCCTTCGGGCTCCAGCACACGCCCAAGGCCGAGCGGCTGGCGTGGTTCAACCCGCGGGTCAAGAGCCCGACGCTCCTCTCGGCGGTCATCTCCACGGCCCGCTTCACGGAGGCGGCGCTGGTCCACCCGCTGCCCATGCGGGAGCGTGCGGCGTGCCTGCGGCACACGGCCCGCCGCACGGCGCTGCGGTTCCAGTCCATCGTGGCCCGGCGCATGCAGGCGGGCGGCGCACCCGCCACCGCGGGCGCGGCCGCCGCCGTCGGCGCCGTCGCCCCCTCGGCGGAGTCCGGCACATGAAGGTCGCCATCCTCGCCGGCGGGGTGGGCTCGCGCCTCGCCGAAGAGACCGAGGTCAAGCCCAAGCCGATGGTCGAGATCGGCGGGCGCCCGATCCTCTGGCACATCATGATGCACTACGCCCACTACGGGTTCAACGAGTTCGCCATCGCGCTGGGGTACAAGGGCGAGTACATCAAGAAGTACATGATCGACTACGCCCACCTCCAGGGGGACCTGACCGTCCGCCTCCGGACGGGCGAGGTGTCCCACCGCAACAACGGCACGCCCGACTGGACGGTGCACCTGATCGACACCGGGATGAACACCCTCACCGGCGGTCGGATCAAGCGGCTCCAGCCCGTCATCGGGCGCGAGACCTTCATGCTCACCTGGGGGGACGGGGTCTCCAACGTCAACCTCCGCAAGCTGCTGGAGTTTCACCGATCTCACGGCAAGCTCGCGACCGTCACGGCCGTGAGGCCGACGGCCCGCTTCGGGCACCTGGAGTTCGACGGGGACCGCGTCAAGGAGTTCTCGGAGAAGCCGCAGACGGCCGAGGGATGGATCAACGGGGCGTTCTTCGTCCTGGAGCCCGAGGTCTTCGACTACATCGACGGCGACAACACGCAGTGGGAGCGAGAGCCGATGGAGCGGCTCAGCCGCGACGGCCAGCTCATGGCCTACCGGCACGACTCCTTCTGGCAGTGCATGGACACGCTCCGCGACAAGAAGCTCCTGCAGGACCTCTGGGACAGCGGCAACCCGCCGTGGAAGACGTGGGAGTGAGCCGCCGCTCACGCGGCGCCGGGGCGAGCGGGGATACAAACTGCCAGGGGGGGCGGAGCATCCGTCACACGACCGGTCCACGGCGACAGGGCGAAGCGGCATCACCCCGGCGGCGCCGCCGGAGGAGAGGATCGTCTTGAGAGTTCTCGTCACCGGCCATCTCGGTTACATCGGCACCGTGCTCACCCCGATGCTCCTGGCCCGCGGCCACGAGGTCGTCGGCTACGACTCCGACCTCTACGCCCGGTGCACCTTCGGGCCCGATTCGGCCATCGCCGACGTCCCGTGCATCCGCAAGGACATCCGCGACGCGACCATCGACGACGTCCGGGGCTTCGACGCCGTGCTGCACCTGGCCGGCCTTTCCAACGACCCGCTGGGGGACTTCAACCCCGAGCTGACCTTCGACATCAACCACCGCGCATCGGTCCGCCTGGCCGAGCTCGCCAAGGAGGCTGGCGTCGGGCGGTTCGTCTTCTCCTCCTCGTGCTCGAACTACGGCGCGGGCGGTGACGGGATGCTCGATGAGTCCGCGGCGTTCAACCCGGTGACGCCCTACGGGGAGTCGAAGGTGATGGTGGAGCGAGACGTGGCGGCGATGGCCTCGGACCGCTTCACGCCGGTCTTCCTCCGCAACGCCACGGCCTACGGCGTCTCGCCGCGCCTGCGCTTCGACCTGGTGCTCAACAACCTCACCGCCTGGGCGTACACGACCGGGAAGGTGATGATCAAGAGCGACGGCTCCCCCTGGCGGCCGATCGTCCACATCGAGGACATCTCGCGGGCGTTCGTGGCCGTGATGGAGGCCCCGGCGGAGCGGGTGCACAACGCGGCCTTCAACGTGGGGGCCACCGGCGAGAACTACCGCGTCCGCGACATCGCGGGCATCGTCGGCGAGACCGTCCCGGGCTCGACGGTCACCTTCGCCGACGGCGCCAGCCCGGACAAGCGGAACTACCGCGTCTGCTGCGACAAGTACGCCGCGGCGTTCCCGGACTTCGCCCCGCGGTGGACCGCCCGCCTCGGCGCGGCCGAGCTGCACGGCGCGTTCCGCCGCTACGGCGTGACGCTCGAGGAGTTCGAGGGCCCCCGCTACAAGCGGATCGCGCACATCAAGCAGCTGCTCCAGGAGGGAGTCCTTGGAGACGACTTCCGGAGGCTGGCGTAGCAGCAGGAGGGCAGTTCATCACCCAAGCACAGAAGAGAAATGAGATCGAGTGAGGAGAAGCGAAAGGCGAGACCGCGGGGGGCGCGGAGGAGCGCGGGTGAACGCGGAGAGGAAACAGGGCGGGCACAACCGAGCCGCCCTGATCCCTCCTCGCGTCCTCCCGCCCTGCCCCGCATCCCCCGCGACCTGTCCTTCTCCTGCTCCGCTCCTCTTCGCGACTCGATGGCCCTGCGGTGAGTCTTTCCGGTTCTGAGGTCTTTCCGCATCGAGGAGAGTGCATGGATCCGCACGGACAGACACGCGACTTCGCCGCCCGATGCGCCGGCGCCTCCTGCCGGGCCTGCGGCCGGCGCGGGCTCGAGCCGGTCCTCGACCTCGGGCTCATGCCCCTGGCCGACGGGCTGAAGACCGAGGCCGACCTCGACAAACCCGAGGGCCGCTACCCGCTGGAGGTCGGCTTCTGCCCCGGCTGCGCCCTGGTGCAGATAACCGAGACCCTCCCCCCCGAGGTCCTCTTCGGGCACGACTACCCGTACTTCTCTTCCTTCTCCGACGCCCTGCTGCGGCACTCCCGCGACAACGCCCTGAGCCTGATCGCCTCCCGCGGCCTGGGCCCCTCCAGCCTCGTCGTCGAGCTGGCGAGCAACGACGGGTACCTCCTGCGGAACTTCGTCGAGAAGGGGATCCCCGTCCTGGGGATCGACCCCGCCCCCGGCCCCGCCGCCGCGGCGGAGAAGGCGGGGGTGCCGACGATGTGCACCTTCTTCACCCGCCAGCTCGCCGCCGAACTGGCGGCCAAGGGGACGCGGGCCGACGTCGTCATCGGCAACAACGTCCTGGCGCACGTCGCCGACACCAACGGCTTCGTCCAGGGCATCGCCATGCTGCTCAAGGACGACGGCACCACCAGCATCGAGTGCCCGTACGTCCGCGACCTGATCGACCACTGCGAGTTCGACACCATCTACCACGAGCACCTGTGCTACTTCTCCGTGACGGCGGTGGACAACCTCTTCCGCCGCGGCGGCCTGTACCTGAACCACGTCGAGCGGATCCCGATCCACGGCGGCTCGCTGCGGCTCTTCGCCGGGCGGCGCGAGGACGTCCAGCCGTCGGTTCGCACGCTGCTGGCCGAGGAGCGCGAGCTGGGGATGGACCGCCCGGAGTACTACCGCGGCTTCGCCGACCGCGTCCGCACCATCGGTGAGGAGATGCGCCGCCTCCTGGCGGCCCTGAAGGCGCAGGACAAGCGGATCGCGGCCTACGGCGCGGCCGCGAAGGGCGCCATCATGCTCAACTACCTCGGCGCCGATGAGCGGACGATCGACTTCGCCGTTGACCGCAACCACCACAAGCAGGGCCGCTACATGCCCGGCGGCCGGATCCGGATCCTCCCACCGGACCAGCTCCTGGCCCGCATGCCCGACTACACCGTCATCCTGCCGTGGAACTTCAAGGACGAGATCCTGGCCCAGCAGGCCGAGTACCGCGCCCGCGGCGGCAGGTTCATCATCCCCATCCCCCGACCAACCATCCTCTGACCCTCTCCTCTCCCCCCACCTCTCAACTTCCACTTTCCGTTTTTCGCTTTCCGCTTTGAATTCCACCACCATGCCCCCCACTGCTTCCCACTCCGGCCCATCCTTCGAGACCTCCTTCGAGGCCGGCCGCCCCTGCCCCAACTGCCCCTCACGCGGGCTGACCATCTTCTACACCGTTCGCGGGATCCCCGCCCACTCCTGCCTCCTCATGCCCTCCCGCGCCGAGGCGGTGGACTACCCCCGCGGCGACCTGCGCCTGGGCTTCTGCCCCGCGTGCGGCTTCATCACCAACACCGCCTTCGACGCGTCCCTCAACGCCTATTCCCAGCAGTACGAGGAGACCCAGGGCTTCTCCCCCACGTTCAACCGCTTCGCGAAGGAGCTCGCGAAGCGCTACGTGGACCGCTACGGCCTCGCCGACAAGACCACCCTCGAGATCGGCTGCGGCAAGGGTGAGTACCTGATCCAAACGCTGGAGCTCGCCGGTCCGAAGGCCCGCGGCATCGGCATCGACCCCGGCTACATCCCCGCGCGCACGACCAGCCCCGCCGCGGGGCAGGCCGAGTTCATCGTTGACCTGTACGACCGCCGATACGCCCACCTGAAGGCCGACTTCATCGTCTGCCGCCACACCCTCGAGCACATCGCCCCCACCCGGGAGTTCATGCAGGAGCTGCGGGCCACCATCGGCGACCGCCCGGAGACGGCCCTGTTCTTCGAGCTCCCCGACGTCATGCGCGAGCTCCGCGAGGGAGCCTTTTGGGACCTCTACTACGAGCACTGCACCTACTTCTCCTGCGGCTCCCTGGCCCGACTCTTCCGCTCCACCGGCTTCGACGTCACCCACCTGAGTCTGGAGTACGACGGCCAGTACATCATCCTCGACGCCCGCCCCGCCGCCGGCCCGACGTCGCCGCGGCTTCCGCTGGAGGACGACCTGGCCGAGCTCGCCGACCGTGTGGGCCGCTTCGGCGAGACCTGCTCCGCCGTGGTGCGCCGGTGGCAGGGCGTGCTGGACGAGGGACGCCGGCGCGGCGAGAGAACAGTTATCTGGGGCTCCGGCTCCAAGGGCGTATCATTCCTGACGACCCTCGGCGTGACGCCCGACGACGGCGCGGTCGCCGCGGCGGTGGACATCAACCCCTACCGCCACGGCAGGTACATGCCCGGCTCGGGCCACGAGATCATCGCGCCGCAGTCACTGAAATCGCTCCGCCCGGACCGCGTCATCGTGATGAACCCCGTCTACGTCCCCGAGATCACCGAGCAGCTCCGCTCCATGGACCTCCGCCCGGAGGTCCTGTCCCTGTAGCGTCCCGCTTCGGCCATGGGACTCAAGAGCCTCCAGCCCGCCTGCTTCGCCGCGCTGCAGCGCACGCTGATCCTCCGCGGGCGCGACGTCACGGCCGCGCTGACCTCCGGCCCGCTGCTGGTGATCGCCCCTCACCCCGACGACGAGACCCTCGGCTGCGGCGCGACGATCCTGCGCGCCACCGAGGCGGGCGTCCCCGTCCGCATCGTGATCGTCTGCGACGGCCGCCACTCGCAGAAGTCCCGGTCCATCACCCCCGAGCGTCTCGCCGAGATCCGGCGCGAGGAGGTCATCGAGGCCTGCCGCCGCCTGGGCGTCCCCGCGGAGAACGTCTCCTGCCTGGGCTTCGAGGACCGCCGCGTCGCCGATGCCGCGCGCGAGGTCGCCGAGCGCCTCGAGCCGATCGTCGCCGACTTCGCCCCCGCCGGCGTCCTGGCCCCCTCCGGCATCGACAAGCACCCCGACCACCGGGCGATCCACGCCATCGTCGCCCGGATGGTCGAGCGGGGCCGGCTCACGCGGCCCGTCTACGAGTACCCCGTCTGGTTCTGGACCGCCCGGACGTGGATGACCGCCTCGCACCCGGTCCACCGCCGCGCTGTGCAGCTCGTCGTCCGCACGCTGCGGACCGCGCTGCTCAGCCGCCCGCTGCTGGTCCCCACCGACGGCCTGCTGGAGCGCAAGCGCCACGCCCTGGAGGCCTTCGAGTCGCAGATGCGCAACATCACCGGCGAGCCGGACTGGCCGGTCCTCGACGACGGCTTCCTGGCGAGCTTCTTCCGCTCGCACGAGCTGCTCTTCCCGCTGCTGCGGGCCGGCGCCCCCGCGCGGCCCCAGCCGGCGGATGATCCGACCGCCATCCGGTCCGGGGGCCTCGCGTGGGGGTGGGCCGAATGATCCGCGTGCTGCACATGCTCCCGGACCTCGAGCTCGGCGGGGGCCAACTCCTGCTGCTGCGCAACCTCTCGGCCATGGACCGCGCCGAGTTCTCCCATGTAGTCTGCACCGTCTGGCCCCGCGGCAACATGCACGAGCAGTACCGCGCCGCCGGCATCGAGGTCGAGACCCTCGGTCTCCGCTCGCCGGCGGGGATGCCCGCCGCGCTGCTGCGCCTCCGCCGGCTGATCCGCGACCGCCGGATCGACCTCATCCACACCAACAACACCGGCAGCGACCGCATGTTCGGCCAGGCCGCGGCCCTCCTGTGCCGCAAGCCCCTGGTCAACACCCTCCACTCGGCCCTCTTCCTCGGCGGCCGCCAGCGCGGCGCGAAAGAAGTGGTCCGCCGCACGCGCCTCGCCGTGGACCGCGCCATCGCCCGCCGCACCATCCGCCACGTCGTCGCCGTCGGCGAGAGCGTCCGCCTGGCGTGGTATGACTACGTCTCCACCCTCGGGGTGAGCGACGACCGGATCTCGATCGTCCGCCCCGGCATCGACATGGCCCGCTTCCCGGAGCGCACCGACGGCGAGCGCACCGAGCTCCGCGCCTCCCTCGGCCTGACCGACGCCTCGCCGCTGCTGATCACCGTCGCGAGGCTGGCCACCGGCAAGGGCCACCTCATGCTCATGCCCCTGCTCCGCGAGGTCCTCGCGGCCCATCCGGGGGCGCGGCTCCTGCTGGTCGGCGACGGCCCCCTGCGCGACGAACTCGCTGCGCTCGCCGAGCGGGAGGGCGTGGCCCACGCCGTCGTCTTCGCCGGCCGGCGCGACGACGTCCCCGCCCTCCTCGACGCCGCGGACCTGCTCGTCTTCCCATCCCTCAGCGAGGGCTTCCCCCTCTCGATCCTGGAGGCGATGGCCGCGTCGCTCCCCATCGCCGCCTTCGACCTCCCCTCGTTCGCCGAACTCGGGGAGGCCCGTGCCGCGGCGTCGTTCTCCCCCGTCGGCGACGGCGCCGCGCTGACCCGCGCCGTCCTCGACCTGCTCGCCAACCCGGAGCGCATGGCCGGGATGGCCGCGACCGGCCGCCGCATCGTGCAGGAGCGCTTCACACAGGAGCAGACGTCTCGCGCCCTGGAACGAATCTACCGGTCCGTCCTCTCCATCCCCGAGCCGCATCCCACCGCCGTTCCCGCCTCCGCCGCCGTCCCCGCCGATCCGCAGCACGTTCCCTGACCCCTCGCCCCCCCTCCCGCCTACCCCGCCCTTGCCCGGCGGCGCGCCGGCCCGCCGAGCTTTATCCCCAGCGCGCGGTACTTCTCCGGCATCGGTACCAGCACGAACGACCGCATCAACTCCCGCACGCGGTCCGCGTCCGCCGCCTCCACCCCGCCGCGGGAGAGCCGCTCGATGAACCCCGCGTCCACCTCCACCCGCTCGGGGAGGTAGGCGTCCGCGGCGGTGCACTCGCGGTGCAGCCGCTCGCTCGCCCACGCCCGCCGCGCCGTCATCACCCCGCCGGGCTTGGGCTCGACCGCGTACACCGGGTTGAGGCCCAGCCCGGAAGTCCTCCCGAGGTACACACCGGCGAGCCCCTCGTGCCTCGACCACAGCGGGCGCGGCGCGGCCTCCTCCGGTCTCGCCGTGCCCACCATGCACAGCGCGTTCGCCCCCTCCAGGTCCCCCTTGGACGGCTCGCGCGACAGGTCGAGCGCCCCCTCCTCCACGAACCCGCGAAGGACCTCGGCCTCGGGCAGCAGCCTCGCTTCAACTCCCTCGAAGCACCGCCGGTACCCCGACGGCGGGAGGGGGTAGCCGGGGGCCGGGTTCGGCCGCAAGGCGTTGTGCAGGTGCGGGAAGACCCACAGCCCGCCCGGCCGGACCACGCGCCGGAGCTCGCGCGCCACCCCCATCTTCGACCGCATGTAGTGGTACGCATCCAGCGAGAGGATCGCGTCGAGCGCGCCGTCGTCGAACGGCATCGGCGCCTCCGCATCGAGCCCGACGATCGTCGCCCTCTCCCCGAGCAGCCGCCGCGCCAGGCACAGGCTGACGAAATCGCTGTCGCTGGTGATCACCTGCGCCCCAGGGGCGAGCGCCGACAGCAGGCAGCTCGCGTGCCCCGCCCCCGC
>JBIQJK010000086.1:0-15311 GCA_044507535.1 Planctomycetaceae bacterium
GGGGGAAGGGGATGGGGGGCTGAGCGAGCCGGGGCGGCGGACCGCGGCGGTGGCGGCGCTGATGGCGGCGTGGTGGCTGACGGAGGCGCTGCCGCTGAGCGCGACGGCGCTGCTGCCGGTGGCGCTCTTCCCGCTGCTGGGGGTGGCGTCGATCGGGGCGGCGACCGCGCCGTACGCGGACCGGGTGATCTTCCTGTTCATGGGGGGGTTCATCCTGGGGCTGGGGATGGAGCGGTGGGGGCTGCACCGCCGGATCGCGCTGACCACGGTGCTGCTGGTGGGGACGCGCCCGCGGACGATGGTGCTGGGGTTCATGCTGGCGACGGTGATGATGGGGGCGTGGGTGAGCAACACGGCGACGGCGGCGATGATGACGCCGATCGCGGTGAGCGTGGTGGGGCTGGTCTTCGCGCGCCTGGGGCTGGGGGAGTTCGACCCGCACCGCGGGCGTGGCGAGACCGGGGCCAACTTCGCGACGTGCATGATGCTCGGGATCGCCTTCGGCGCGAGCATCGGCGGGATGTCCACGCTGATCGCCACGCCGCCGAACTCGGTGCTCAAGGGGACGGTCAAGGCGTTCTTCGGGCAGGACCTGGGGTTCGGGCAGTGGATGCGGCTGGGGGTGCCGATCGTGGCGGTCTTCATGCCGATCGCGTGGGCGATGCTGGTGTACGTGATCTACCCGATCCGGCTGAAGGAGCTGCCGGGGGGGCGGGAGATGATCCGCGACGAGCTGCGGGGGCTGGGGCCGATGAGCCGCGGGGAGTGGACGGTGATGCTCGTGTTCTTCTGCACCGTCGCGGCGTGGGTGACGCACGGGCCGCTGGCGGCGTGGCTGGGGCTGTACTGGACGGATGCGGCGGGCCGGCGCGTGCCGTACCTGAGCGACGAGGGGGTCGCCATCGTGGCGGCGCTGGCGCTGTTCGTGATCCCGGTGGACGCGAGGCGGCGGGTGTTCACGATGGACTGGAAGACGGCCGAGCGGCTGCCGTGGGGGATCCTGCTGCTGTTCGGCGGCGGGATGAGCCTGGCCGCGGCGATGACCGAGTCGGGGGTGACCCGCGCGATCATGGCGATGATGACGGGCGTGGGGCACGTGCCGCCGCTGGCGCTGGTGTTCATCATCACGACGGTGATCGTGATCCTGACGCAGCTGACCAGCAGCACGGCGGTGGCGACGGCGCTGCTGCCGGTGCTGGCGGGGGCCGGGGCGGGGCTGGGGGTGCACCCGTACCTGCTGCTGATCCCCGCGACGATGGCGATCAGCTGCTCGTTCATGCTGCCGGTGGCGACGCCGCCGAACGCGATCGTCTTCGCCTCGGGGTACGTGACGCTGCCGCAGATGGCCCGGGCGGGGCTGCTCCTGAACATCATCGGGGTGGCGCTGATCTCGCTGTACGTGTACTTCCTCGGCGGCGTGCTGCTGGGGGAGGACCTGAGCACGGTGCCTCCGTGGGCGGCGGGTGTCGCGGGGGAGGGAGCGGAGGGGGGCGGCGGGGCGCGGTAGCGCGGGGATTTCGAGCGGCCGCCGGCTTGGAGGATCAGTGGCGGGGCGGGGCCTTGTCATCCTGGCGGCGGGCGCCGTCGTAATCGATCTCGTGGTCCAGGGTGAACGTTCTGGTTTCGATCCATGGGTCGCCGATCGGCGCGCGGGTCTGGAAGTCCACGATCTGGATGCGCCAATGGAGCCGGATCTCCCGGCCCATCCATTCGTCGGGGACCTCGATGATCGCGAACGCGAGTGTCACGTCAGGTCGGGGCGTGCTGCCGCCGGCCGCGGGTTGCCATACCCGAAGATCCATCCGCAGCGGCTCGCCGTCGAGGTGGGCGGTCAGCTCGTGGAGCTCGAAGTCGATGGGCCGGAACGTCGATTCCGATCGTGTCGAGATCCCGACGTAGAGCGTCGGGTTGACCGAGAGCATCGGGTTGGTCGGCGCGCCGGGGAACTTCCGGATGCTGGGGCCGGTCCACCAGACGCCGGCGATCGAGCCGGATCGCCCGCGGCCCGCGACCGAGGTCGGCCCCGCACTCGGGGCAGGTCGCCGCCCGGGGAAGCCCGACGAGGTCGAAGCGGCAGCGGCGGCAGTGCGGGCGGCCGGTCCCGGGCCGGCCGCGGAGCCACAGGGCGAGCGTCGCGGCGGAGAGGACGAGCAGGCATGCGGCGAGGCGGAGGAGCACGGGAGGCGGAGTGTAAAGCAATGCGGGGACGGGCATTCTCTTGCCGGACAGGGGCCCCCGGGCGTGGTGCGGCGTTCGGGGAATTGCCTAAGATCGGCCAACGGCGCACGGGGGCGGAGCGGGTGAGCGCGGCGGGCGATTCGTCGCGGCGTCGGCGCGGGGCGACGGGGCGAGTCTGCTTCCCACATGGAACGAGGAACGCACCGGATGAGGTCGAGGGAGGTGTCGGAGCCGCCGCCGTCGCGCCCCGCCGCTGCCGCGGATGCCGCCGCGGGGAACGGGACGGGGGAGGCGGCGCACGGCGATGGGGCGCCTCATCACCATCCTGATCGCGCGATCGACCATCGGGCCCATGAGGGCGGCAGGGGCGTGCGGGCGCTGGGGGTGCTGGTGCGGCTGGGCCTGGGCCTGGCGATCCTGGGCGGGTCGGTGACGGTCGCGGGGGTGCTGGTGGCGAACCGGAAGCAAGCGCTGATGGCGCCGGTGGAGGAGGTGGTGCGGCGGGTGCGGGTGGTGGAGGCGTCGGCGCAGGAGGCGGGGCGGGTGGCGCGGCGGTGGGAGGGGTTCGGGACAGCGCGGGCGATGAGCCAGGCGGCGGTGGCGCCGGAGGTGACGGCGCGGGTGGTGTCGCGCCCGGGGCGGATCGACCCCGGCGCGAGCGTCGAGGCGGGGGAGCTGCTGCTGAAGCTCGACGAGGCGGACTTTCTTGAGCGGCTGGAGGCGGCGCAGCGGGCGGCCGAGTCGCTGGCGGCGCAGGTGGAGGGGCTGGACGTCGAGGAGCGGCGGCTGGCGGAGCAGGTGGAGCAGGCGGAGGAGGGGCTGCGGCTGACGCGGTGGGAGCTGGACCGGCTGGAGGAGGCGCGGGCCGGGGCCGCGGCGAAGGAGATCGAGGTGATGCGCCTGCGCGCCGCGGTGGCGCGGCAGGAGCGGGAGCGGCTGGCGCTGCAGCAGCAGCTGGACTCGGTGCCGTCGCGCCGGGCGGCGACGCTGGCGGAGCTGGCGGCGCGGCGGAACGACGCGGCGGTGGCGCGGCGGCAGCTGGAGCGGACGGCCGTGACGGCGCCGATCGGCGGGGTGCTCGAGTCGATCAACGCGGACGTGGGGGAGTGGGTGACGGCGGGGCAGCCGGTGGCGCGGGTGGTGGATCTGCGGCGGATCGAGGTGCCGCTGCGGGTGCCGGCGTCGGCGCACGGGGCGGTGCGCGTGAGGGACACCGCCCAGGTGCGGCCGACCAACGGCAATGGGACGGTGTGGGAGGCGCGGGTGGCGCGGGTCTCGCCGACGGTGGACCCGGCGACGCGGACGCTGACGGTGTACCTGGAGGTGGACCAGGCGGAGGCGGCGTGGGCGGGTGCGGAGTCGCCGGCGTGGGCGGGGCTGCTGCTGCCGGGGCGGTTCGTCAGCGCGGAGATCGCCGCGGCGGCGGGGAACGGGCAGCGGCTGATCCTGGCGCCGCGGCGGGCGGTGGCGGGGGACCGGGTGTGGGTGGCGCTGGAGGATGATGAGGGCCGGGCGCGGGCGCAGCCGCGGCAGGTGCGGGTGCTGTACCACGTGATCGGCGAGTTCCCGGAGCTGGCGGAGGGGGAGACGCAGTGGGCGGTGATCGGGGCGGGGGTGGAGGAGGGGGAGCGGGTGATCGTGACGAACCTGGACGAGCTGGTGGCGGGGGTGAGGGTGGAGGTGGTGGAGGGGGAGGAATGAAAGCGCGAAGCGCAAAGCGAAAAGCGAAAAGAGGACTGTGCGAAGAGCGCGGGCGGCCGACGCGGGCTCTTCTTTTCGCTTTGCGCTTTTCGCTTTGCGCTTCGCGCTTTGGCTCCGGGAACTCCTGATGCGCTGGCTGGCCCGATTCAGCGTCGAGAACCCCGTCGTCGTGAACCTGCTGGTGTTCACGGTGGTGGCCGCGGGGATCGTCTTCGGGCTGACGCTGCGCCGGGAGTTCCTTCCGGAGGTTCGGCCGAACATGGTGCTGGTGGCGGCGCCGTACCCGGGGGCGACGCCGGACCAGATCGAGGACTCGCTGGCGCGGAAGATCGAGGATGCGCTGCAGGACCTCAACGACGTGAAGGAGATCACCACCGTCGCGACGGAGGGGCTGGCGACGGTGACGATCGAGTTCGAGCCGGGGACGGTGGGGATCGACGAGGCGGTGGCGCGGGTGAAGCGCCGGGTCGATGCGCTGCAGGACCTGCCGCCGGAGGCGGAGCGGATCGTCGTCCGCGAGCTGGAGCCGAACCTGCCGGCGATCAGCCTGTCGATCTACGGCGACATCGATGAGAGGCTCGCCAAGGAGGAGGCGCGGCGGATGCGGGACGACCTGCTGACGCTGCCGGGGATGGGGACGGTGGTGATCAGCGGGGCGCGGGTGGACGAGATCACGGTGGAGGTGGACGCGGCCGCGCTGGTGGAGCACGGGCTGAGCATCGCGCAGGTGGCCGAGGCGGTGCGGGCGGCGATGGCGGAGGTGCCGGGGGGCGCGGTGCGGTCGCCGACGGCGAACGTGTCGATCCGGACGGTGCCGGTTCAGGAGCGGGCGGAGGAGGTGCGGCGGATCGTGGTGCGCGGGGGGGCCGGCAACGGTGCGGGCGGCGCGGCGGACGCGGGGACGGGCGCGGTGCTGCGGCTGGAGGACATCGCGGAGGTGCGGCTGGGGTTCGAGGACCGGGACCTGCGGACGCGGCTGAACGGCAAGCCGACGGTGACGCTGACGGCGTTCAAGGTGGGGCAGCAGGACGCGGTGCTGATCGCGCAGATGGTGCGGGCGTACGCCGCGGGGCGGATGGGCGAGCCGCTGGAGCTGACGTGGCTGGAGCGGCTGAGGCGGATCGCGCTGGGGGATGAGAGGCTGGGCCCGCGGGTGGAGGCGTACAGGCTGGGGCTGACGCGGGCGGGGGCGCCCCCCGGCGGGGTCGGCGGGAGGCTGTCGCTGCACACGGACCTGTCGCGGTTCATCACCGGCCGCCTGGAGCTGCTCAGCCGCAACGCGCTGCAGGGCGGGACGCTGGTGTTCATCCTGCTGCTGCTGTTCCTGAACCTGCGGGTGGCGCTGTGGGTGACGGCGGGGCTGCTGGTCGCGCTCTTCGGGACGCTCGCGGCGATGAGCTTCCTGGGGATCACGATGAACCTGCTGACGATGTTCGGGCTGATCATCGTCGTTGGGATCCTGGTGGACGACGCGATCGTGGTGGCGGAGAACATCCTGGCGCGGCACGAGGCGGGGGAGCCGGCGCTCTCCGCGGCGGTCAACGGGATGCAGGAGGTGGGCTGGCCGGTGGTGGCCACCGTGCTGACGACGGTCTTCGCCTTCGGCTCGCTGCTGCTGATCCGGGGGACGATGGGGGACCTGATGGCGGCGCTGCCGATGGTGGTGGCGGTGGCGCTGAGCGTGTCGCTGCTGGAGGCGCTGTTCGTGCTGCCCAGCCACATGGCGCACAGCCTGAAGGCGGCGGAGGCGCACGCCGCGAGCGGCCGGCCGTCGCGGCTGCGGCGGGTGGAGGCGTGGCTGCATTCGCGCCAGCAGCGCGTGATCCAGGGGTGGCTGGCGCCGCGGTACCTGCGGCTGCTGCGCCCCGCGCTGCGGCACCGGTACCTGACGCTGTCGGCGGCGCTGGCGGCGCTGATCGTGACGGTGGGGATGGCGGCGTCGGGGCGGCCGCGGTTCGACTTCATGGGCCAGAACGACAGCGAGACGATCCAGGCGAACCTGCGGATGCCGGTGGGGACGCCGATGGAGGAGACGGACCGGATCGTGCGGCGGCTGGAGGCCGCGGCGCTGGCGCAGGAGGAGGTGACCAGCGTGCTGGCGATCGTGGGGGCGCAGAGCAGCACGGACCAGGTCGAGCAGGTGGCCCAGAGCCACCTGGGGCAGATGTACATCGAGCTGAGGCCCGCGGAGAAGCGGGAGCGGACCAGCGACGAGCTGATCGTGGCGATCCGCCAGGCGGCGGGGGACCTGACGGGGATCAAGAGCCTGCGGCTGGACGCGATCCAGGGGGGGCCGGAGGGGCCGCCGCTGTCGCTGACGGTCAGCGGGGACGACGCGGCGCGGGTGGGGGCGGTGGCGGAGCGGCTCAAGGCCGAGCTGGCGGAGTTCGAGGGGGTGTACGACGTCGCGGACGACGCCGACCGCGGGCAGCGGGAGCTGCGGATCGAGCTGCTTCCGGGGGCGCGGGAGCTGGGCTTCACGACGCAGAACCTGGCGACGCAGGTGCGCGGGGCGGTCTTCGGGCTCGAGGCGCACACCTTCGCCGCGCCGGGGGAGGATGTGGACGTGCGGGTGAAGCTCGACGAGCCGACGCGGCGCAGCCTGGGGGCGATCGAGCGGCTGCGGGTCTTCACGCCCGACGGGCGGGCGGCGCCGCTGGGGGAGGTGGCGAGCATCGTGGAGGCGGAGAGCTACGCGACGGTGCGGCGGGTGGACCGGCGGCGGGCGGTGACGATCACGGCGGAGGTGGACAAGCAGGTGGTGAGCCCGGAGCAGGTCGCCGCGGCGGTGCAGCCGACGATCCGCGGGCTGGCGAGGGAGAACCCGGGGATCCTCATCCGCCCGCGCGGGCGGCAGGAGCAGGTGCGCGACAGCTTCCAGTCGCTGCCGCTGGGGATGCTCGCGGCGGTGTGCCTGATCTACGTGAACCTGGCGTGGCTGTTCCGCAGCTACGTGCTGCCGGCGGCGATCCTGTGCGCGGTGCCGTTCGCGGCGATCGGGATGGTGTGGGGGCACCTGGTGATGGGGTACGACATGACGATCCTGTCGCTGATCGGGTTCGTCGCGCTGGCGGGGATCGTGGTCAACGACGCGATCGTCTTCACCGAGTTCTACCTGATGCGCCGGCGGCAGGGGGAGACGGTGATGGAGGCCGCGCTGGAGACGGGGCGGCAGCGGCTGCGGGCGATCCTGCTGACGACGATCACGACGGTGGGGGGGCTGGCGCCGCTGATGATGGAGCAGAGCTTCCAGGCGCGGTTCCTGATCCCGATGGCGATCACCATCAGCTTCGGGCTGATGAGCTCGACGCTGCTCGTGCTGGTGGTGACGCCGTGCCTGCTGCTGATCGGGCACGATGTGCACGACCTGTGGCACCTGGCGTGGACCGGCCGGCGGCTGCCGCAGCGGGAGACGGTCGTCCGCGAGGAGATCCGCGACCTGACGCCGCTGCACCCGGACGTCGCGCCGGAGTAGCCCGCCGGGGCGGCGGCCGATCGAGGGAGCCCCGGGCGCACGGGAACATCCACCCGAGCATGCGATCGGGACCGCCTTCTGCATAGCTCGCTTGTGTGGGGTGTCAGCGGGTGAGCAGGACGACGGCGTGGGCCTCGACGGCTCGGCCTTCGCCCAGGGCGTCGACGCCCTCGTGGGTCTTGCCCTTGACGTTGACGCGGTCGACGCCGATGCCCAGGAGGGCGGCGAGGTTGGCGCGGATGGCCTCTTTGGCGGGGCTGAGCCTGGGGCGCTCCAGGATCACCGTGGCGTCGAGGTTGGCGACGCTCCAGCCGGCCTGGGCGATGCGCCTCGCGGCCTCGGCGACGAAGTCGCGCGAGGCTCGCCCGGCGTTCTCCGGGGCGTGGTCGGGGAAGAGCTGGCCGATGTCCGGCAGGCCCAGGGCCCCCAGCAGCGCATCGGTCACCGCGTGCAGCAGCACGTCCCCATCCGAATGCGCCAGCACGCCCATGTTCCCCCCGCCGGCGCCGGGCCCCTCGATCCGGACTCCGCCGATCACCAGCGGCCGAACGGGCCGGCCGGCCTGCTCGCCGATGGATATCGGCGCAAGGCGGTGCAGGTCGTATCCGTGGCCGATCCGCAGGGAGATATCGGCGGACGCGGCGGGGGAAGCGGGAGAGGGAAAGGGAGAGGGGGAGGGGGGGGGGGGGGGGGGGGGCCCATCGCGTCCCCGGGGGGGGGGGGGGTGAGGCGGGATCGAGCGGGACCACCTGAACAGGGTGTATAAGGTCCGATGAACGCCACCTGGGGAGAGGGCGTAAATCACGCCGCGTTCACGTTGTGACGATAGACTGCTACCGGGTGATGGGCGGGTGATGGGACCGGCAGGGCGTCCGTCCGGCCGGGAGATGTCAGGAAACGTGGGATGCGAGCCGGGGGGGAGGGACCCTCCCGGGGACGAGGGGAGCGGGCGGGGGAGCCCGAGCTCGCCGAAGACCGCCGGAGACAGAGCATGCCAGCAGCCGTCAATGAAGATCGCCGCGTCCGTCGCCTTACCGCCGCCGCAGCCACAGCCGTCCTTGCCGCGATCGGGGCGGGGGGCGTGGGCGGGTGCTACTACCCCGGCGGGCCGGGCTTCTCGGCGGACCGGTTCACCTACGAGTCCACCACGTGGCAGCCGTGGACGGTGACGCTGGAGGACACGCGGACCGGGCAGGCGTTCTGGTCGATGGAGGTGCCCGTGGGGTACCAGCTGGTGATCGACTTCGACGAGGGGCCCGAGGGGACGGCGGACGAGTTCACGCCGGACACGATGAAGTGGGAGCTCATGCCGATCGGGCGCCGGTCCGGGGAGCTGGACAACACGATGCGGGTCCCGCCGGCGAGCGCGCGGCTGCTGGTGCCGACGCTGCGGCGGACGCCGGAGCTGCCCGACGACATGGTCGCGGCCCAGGGCGGGCCCCCGCCGGTGCGGGTGCTCAACCCGGAGAGCCGGTCCGGCGCGGGGGGCGCTGAGGGGCAGGTCGGCGGGCAGTAAAGCCTTCGGGACATCCCCGGCTGTTGGCGTGCGGCATCTCCCGCCGTATGCTGGAGTTATGACCACCACGACGGTGACGAGCCGGGGCGGGGCCCGCGGCCGGCGCGCGGCGTTCACGTTGATCGAGCTGCTGGTGGTCGTCGCGGTGATGGCGATCCTGGTGGGGATTCTGCTGCCGGCGCTGGCCAAGGCGCGGGCGGCGTCGCGCGCGACGGTGTGTCTGTCGAACCAGCGGCAGATCGGGGCGGCGCTGATGATGTACGCGGAGCAGTACCGCGAGATCATCCCGCGCGAGGGGGTGGTGCCGGTGGGGGGGAACCCCCCGCGGCCGCGGCGGGCGCAGCTGCCGTGGCCGGTGGCGCTGCGGTACATCCTGGACGACCGGGTCGCGCCGGTGATGGACCCCAACGACTTCCAGAGCGACCCGAACGACCTGTTCGCGAACTCGTGGTACTACCGCTGCCCGGCCCGCCCGCGGGACAAGCACAACATCCACTACGTCAACAACGGGTTCTACTTCATCGCCCCCGGGGTGGTGCACCCGAACACGGCGCGGCGGAAGCGCATGGTGCACATGAGCAAGATGCTCTTCCCGGCCAAGACGATCTACCTGACGGACTTCCGGGACGACCAGGAGAACCAGCTGTACAACGAGGCGATCTCGGAGGGGCCGTACGACCTGTACCTGGCGCAGTTTTACGACGTGTGGTCGTGGCCGCAGGTGCGGGACAAGGACCCGCAGATCCGCATCGCGCCGCGCCGGCACGGGCTGGGGGCCAACGCGCTGTACCTCGACGGCCACGCGGCGTCGGCGCGGGCGGACTTCCTGACGACGCTGAAGAACTGGGATGATGGGGACTACACGAAGCAGGCGATCAACGAGTGAGGGGGGAGGGCGGAAGAGAAGAGGCGGGATCGCGGGGGAAGCGGGGAGGGCGGGGGAACGCAGGGGGAAACAAAGGCGGGAACACAGAGGTTACAGAGGTCCACGGAGGTCGCAGAGGAAGAAAAGAGTCAGGAGAGCGGGATCAGGGGGCAGTACCAGAGGAATGATAAGTCGATTGCCGATTGGTGTGCGCTGGGGTGGCCCGGCGCTGATCCGATCTGTTCTCCCTCTGTGACCTCGGTGCTCCTCCGTGGTCTCTGTGTTCCTGGCTTCCTTTCCTTTTGATGTCCCCGCGATCCCCCGCCTTCCCCGCGCCCCTCGCGATCTGCTTTGACCGGCGAGCGGTGCGCGCATGGGAACGAAAGACCCCGAGCTTGCGCTCGGGGCTCCCCTTTGTGTGAATGGATTGGCGGGGTCGGTCAGGCGACGGCTTCGATGGGGTCGTCGGCCTGGGCGGGGTCCTCGTCGGCGTGGGGGCGTCGGCGGGCCGGGGCGTCGCCTTCGGGCATCATGACGAGCTGGTCGGCGACGGGGGCGTCGGGGCGGGGGCGGCCCTGCTCGTCGGTGAGCGGGCGGCCGTCGAGGGTCTTGATGACCTGGACGGGGTGGGCCTTTTCGTGCTCGGCGAGGGCGGCCTCGAGCTTGGCGCGCGTGGCCTCGTCGAGCTCGGTCCACTTGCCGCGGCCCTTGCACTTGGGGTAGCGGGAGCAGCCGAGCCACGGCCCGCGCAGGCCGGAGCGGAGGTTGAGCGGGGAGCCGCAGGTCTTGCACGGCAGGTCGGTGACCAGCGGGGGCTGGCTGGGGGCCTTGACCTTGCCCTTCTTGTCGATGTTGAGGATCCCCGTGCAGGGGTTCTCCTTGTCGCCGTAGCGGGCGCAGCCGAGGAAGACGCCGAAGCGGCCGGTGCGCTTGGTCATGGGGCCGCCGCAGACGGGGCAGGCGACGTTGACGGTCTCGGCGGCGGGGCGGGGGCGGCCCTCGCGGTCAACGGGGGAGGCGTAGGTGCACTCGGGGTAGCGGGAGCAGGAGAGGAAGCGGCCGTTTTTTCCGAAGCGGTAGACCAGGTCGCTGCCGCACTTCTCGCAGCGGTACTCCTTCGGGGCGGGGACGACCTCGGCCTTGGCGTGGCTGAGGTTCTCCATGGCGTGCTCGAGCTGGTCCTTGAAGGGGCCGTAGAAGTCGCTGAGCATCTGGACCCAGTCGAGGTGCTCCTCCTCGATCTTGTCGAGGTCGCGCTCCATCTCGCGGGTGTAGCCGACGTCCATGATCCGCGGGAAGGCGTCCACGAGCTTGTCGGTGACGACCTCGCCCAGGTCGGTGGCGTAGAAGCGGCGGTCCACCTGCTCGACGTACTTGCGCTCCTGGATGACGGAGATGATGGAGGCGTAGGTGGAGGGGCGGCCGATCCCCTCGGCCTCGAGGGTCTTGATGAGGGAGGCCTCGGTGTATCGCGGCGGGGGGGAGGTGAAGCGCTGGCGGGGCTCGATGGCGAAGGGGGCCAGCGGCTGGGATTCCTTCAGGGGCGGGAGGGTCTGCTCGTCGGCCGCGGTGGGGACGCCGGCGACCCTGTAGAAGCCGTCGAAGGCGAGGACGCGGCCGGTGGCGCGGAAGGTGAGCTCGCCGAGGGGGTTGCCGGGTCGGCCGCCGGTGATCATCACGGCGGTGGAGTCCCACTGGGCGGGGGTCATCTGGCAGGCGACGAAGCGCTCCCAGATGAGGGAGTAGAGGCGGAACTGGTCCGGGGAGAGGGCGTTGCGGACGCGCGAGGGGGGGAAGTCGAGGCTGGTGGGGCGGATGGCCTCGTGGGCCTCCTGGGCGGCCTTGTTGCTGGAGGTGAAGAAGTTGGGCTTCTCGGGGAGGTAGCGGTCGCCGAAGTTGCGGGCGATGTAGTCGCGCACCATGCTCAGGGCGGCGCCGGAGAGGTGCGTCGAGTCGGTGCGCATGTAGGTGATGAGGCCGACGGGGCCCTCGCCGGGGATGTCGATCCCCTCGTAGAGCTGCTGGGCGGCGCGCATCGTCCGCTGGGCGCCGAAGCCGAGGCGGCTGGAGGCGGCCTGTTGGAGCGTGCTGGTGATGAAGGGGGCCGGGGGGCGGACGCTGGTCCGCTTGGTCTCGATCCCGGTGACGCGGTAGGGGACGGAGGGGTCGACGGTGCCCCAGACGGCGCGGAGCCAGCGGGCGGGGCCCTTGGCCTCCTCGTCGGGGGTGATGGAGCCCTTGATGGAGGTGAGCCCCGCGGCCTCGGCGATCTGGATCACGCGGGCGGTGACGTCGTCCGGCTGCGTCCCTTCCGGGATGCGGGCGGAGGGGTCGCGCCTGAGCTCGAACTTGCTGCCGCCGACGTCCACGAGTTCGGCGCGGATGCCGCCGTGCTCGGCGAGCCAGGCGTTGAGGGCCTTCTGGGTGGGGGGGTTGCCCTTGTCGTCCTTCTGGGCGACGGCGCGGGCCCAGGCATCGGCGAGGCCGGCGGCCCCGGCGAGGTCCGGGGTGAAGTTGGCCTGGACCTGCCAGTACTCCTCGGGGACGAAGGCGCGGATCTCGCGCTCGCGTTCGACGATGAGGCGGACGGCGACGCTCTGGACGCGGCCGGCGCTCAGGCCGCGGGCGACCTTCTTCCAGAGCATCGGGGAGACCTGGTAGCCGACGATGCGGTCGAGGATGCGCCGCGCCTGCTGGGCGTTGACGCGGTCCATGTCGATGGGGTGGGGGTTCTGGAAGGCGCGCTGGATCTCGTCCTTGGTGATGGCGGAGAAGATGACGCGCCGGGCCCTGGCGGGGTCGATGCCCAGCTCCTCGGCGAGGTGCCAGGCGATGGCCTCCCCCTCCCGGTCGAGGTCGGTGGCGAACCAGACGGTGTCGGCCTGCTTGGCGGCGCGCTTCAGCTCGCTGATGGCCTTGGTCTTGCCGGGGAGGACCTCGTAGGTGGGGCGGAAGCGCTTCTCGAGGTCAACGCCGGGGACGGGGGCCTTGACGCCCTTGGGGTTTTTGCTGGGCAGGTCGCGGACGTGGCCGACGCTGGCGAGGACGACGTAGTCCGGGCCCAGGTATTTATTGATGGTTTTGGCCTTGGAGGGGGACTCGACGATGACGAGCTGCTTGCCGGCGACGGACCGGCCGGCGATGCCCGCGCCGCGGTCGCCCCGCGCGCCCCTGCTCGCGCCGGCCTTCCTGCCGTTGCCGCTCGCGGCGGCGGAGGATGACCGGCCGCGCTTCGTCCCCGCTGCCCCTGATTTGCTCGTCGATTTGGCCATGGTGTGTGTGTCTCCCGCCGACCCCCGAAGAATTACCGAACGCAAGTCGATCCCGCCGCGGCCCCGTCGGGAGGGTGCCGGATCGGTAGATGTCCCCCCCGGCACTTGTCAAGCGGAGCCGTTCGCGGCCGCCGGGCGCTGGGGGTATGCCCAGTGTCGGTCGGCGGGCCCCCCCGGCTGGACTCAGGCGCCCGGGTTCTCGGACGTGCCCGCGCTTGGATAAGCGGGCGTAAAGGCTTGTTGTAGCACGATTTGCGCGTGTTTTTGCACCTCGCCGGCGTTGGCTTCGTTCAGGGGGATCCAGACCGATCCGGGCGTGGCCCGGAGGCGTCGGAGCCAGGTTCTCTGGTTTCTCGCAAATCGGCGGGTTTCGATTTTGATGGACTCGACGGCTTCTTCCAGGCGTGCCGGGGTCTGCGGGCCGCGGAGGTAGGCCAGGAGCTGCTTGTAGCCGAGCGCCTCGGCGGCCTGGGGGCCGAGGCGGCCGGACTCGAAGAGGTTGCGGGTCTCGTGGAGGAGGCCGCGGGCCATCATGTCGCGGACGCGGGCGTTGATGCGGCGGTTGAGGGCGGCGACGTCCCAGTCGAGGCCGATGAGGACGCAGTCGGTCCGCCCGCGGCCGGCGTCCCACTGGCGCTGGTGCTCGCTGATGGGGCGGCCGGTGAGGCGGTGGACCTCGAGGGCGCGGATGGTGCGGCGGAGATCATTGGGGTGGATGCGTGCCGCGGCGGCGGGGTCGATCTCTTCGAGGAGGCGGCGGCGGGCGAGGGGGTCCATGGCGCCGAGCTCTTCGCGGAGGGTGGGGTCGGCGGGGGGGCCCTCGAAGAGGCCCTCGAGGAAGGCCTTGATGTAGAGGTGGGTGCCGCCGACGACAATCGGCATGTTGCTGCGGGCGCGGATGTCGGCGACGGCGGCTTCGGCGAGGTCGAGCCAGCGGTCAACGGTGAAGGACTCGGTGGGCTCGACGACATCGATGAGGTGGTGGGGGATGCCGCGGCGCTGGTCGGGGGTGGGCTTGGCGGAGCCGATGTCGAGGCCGCGGTAGACCTGGATGGAGTCGGCGGTGACGATCTCGGCTTCGATCCCGTGGGTGTTGCGGAGGGCGAGGGCGACCGAGACGGCAAGGTCGGACTTGCCGCCGGCGGTGGGGCCGATGATGACGGGGAAGCGTGGGGTCATGGCGTGCGGGCGGAGGGGCGCGCCGGGCTGGTCGGAGGCATGTGGGTGAGCGTTGGTTGAAGGAGGGCGCGCAAGCGGGCGAGCCGCTCCCTCACGGTCGCGGTTCGGTTGGCTTCACGCCCTTGCCTTCGAGGACGAAGCGGCGGTCGGCGTAGAGCTTCTCGAAGCGCTCGGTCATGGGGTCCTCGCTGGGGAGCTTCTCGGCGATGGCGACGAGGAGGTCGACCAGGCCGTGGAAGTCGGCGACGGAGATGAACTCGCGGGCGGCGCGGGGGGGGCCGAGGCTTTCCTTGTCGTAGGTCCCGGCCTGGAGCTCGGTGAGGTGGGGCATGTTGTGGTAGTTGCCCAGGGGGAGGCAGAGGCAGGTGGCCTGGTAGCCGTAGGCGCAGAAGACGCTCGCCTCGCAGGCGCCGCCGGCCATGAGCTTGCGCTGCCAGGGGCGGGCCTCGGGCTTTTTGGCGAGCTCGGCCGCGGTCTGGGAGGCGACGGGCTGGGCGGGGCGCTTGAAGGTCTCCTCGGCGCGGCGGGCGCAGGCGGCGGTGAGGCGGGGGTCGAAGATGCTCATGCGGTCGCCGACGCGGACGATGGGGCCGCCGCCGATGGGGGAGTCGTCGAAGGCGCGGGAGTTCTCCAGGGCGACGACGCGGGCGTCCTTTGGCATGGTGGCGAGCTTGCACGCGCCGATGGCGCCGATGAAGCCGATCTCCTCGGAGCGGGTGAAGAGGAGGGAGGTGTGCGTCACCGGCTCGCCCGCGGCGGCCTTTTCGCGGAGGAGGTCCAAGGCGCACAGGGCCGCGGCGACGGCGGCGAGGTCGTCGCAGGCGGGGGTGTGGAGGTTGCCGTCGATCACTTCCGCGGCGGGGAGGTCCCAGGTGGCGACGTCGCCGACGGCGGCGCCGTCGGTGGTGTCGAGCTCGGCGAGGTAGTGCTTGAAGGGGGCGTTGGGGGTTGAGGGGAGCTGCTCGGTGAGGGCGCCGCGGATGCGGCGGTCGTCGGCGGTGAAGAGGGTGATGGGGGCGGAGTCGAAGAAGGCGTCCATGACGCCGCCGCGGAAGGAGAGCTCGGCGGTGCCGGGGCCGACGATGCGCTCGAGGACGAAGGCGGGGTGGTCGAGGTGGGCGGTGA
>JBIQJK010000087.1:0-551 GCA_044507535.1 Planctomycetaceae bacterium
CCGCTCCTCCTCGCGGGTCAGGGGTGGGTGGGGGGGTCCGTGGGTGGCCAGGCCGACGGGGCGGAGAGGGGGACGCTCGCCGACGACGAGGGTTGGGATGGCGGCGCCGAAGAGGGCGCCGATGATGAGGCCCAGGGCGAGGCCGGGGAGGAAGTACCTCAGGAAGGGGCTGGGGTGGTGGCGCTGGGGCGCGGCGGGGCGGGGTGAGGGCGTGACGGGAGGGGCGGGAGGGGAAGGGGCGTGCTGCTGGGTGGAGGTGGTCATCGCTCGCTCCTTCTGGCCGCGGGCGGAGGGGTGGGTGGTGTTCAGCCGTGCTCGCGTCGCATGCGGTGGACCCAGCGGGCGTAGTCGAGGACGGCGCGGAGAGTCTGGAGACGGGCAGCAGGATACCCGCGGCCGAAGGCGGTGTGGAGCCGCCAGGTCCAATATGGGCCGCGGAAGTTGAAGCGGGAGATGACCGCGAGGCGAGCGAGCTGGTAGAGGCCGCCGAGGGTGTCGAGGAAGTGCCGCACGGGGGATTGTAGGGGGGGGGGGGATGCGGGAGTCGGGGT
>JBIQJK010000087.1:561-15290 GCA_044507535.1 Planctomycetaceae bacterium
TGGCGGGGGGGGGGTAGGGAGGGGGGGGGGGGGGTTGGGGGGGGGGGGGGGGACGGGGAGGGGGGGGGGGGGGGGGGACGTGGGAAGCGGCAAGCGCGGATCGCAGAGTTTCAGATTTGCAAACTCACAGATCGCACCACACAGCACACAGCACACAGCACACAGCACACAGCACTTCCGATTGTCAGCTTGCCTCGGAGAGGGCGGTGCGGTACCAAGCCATGGTGTCGGCGAGGCCGTCTTCGAGGGAGACGACGGGCTCGTAGCCGAGGAGGTCCTTGGCGCGGGAGATGTCGGCGAGGGAGTGGCGGACGTCGCCGGCACGCTGGGGCTCGAAGTGCGGCGGGGGGGCGGCGGAGGGAAGGATGCCGGCGGCCTGCTGCATGGCGGCGAGGAGGCCGAGGAGGTCGATGCGGCGGCCGGTGCCGACGTTGACGACCTCGCCGCGGAGGGGCTTGTCGGAGGCGGAGGCGAGGAGGCAGGCGAGGACGGCGTTGGAGACGTGGGTGAAGTCGCGGGTCTGCCGGCCGTCGCCGTAGATGATGGGGGGCTCCGCGGCGAGGATGCGCTTGGCGAAGGCGGCGATGACGGCGGCGTAGGCGTTGTCGGCGGATTGGCGCGGGCCGAAGATGTTGAAGAAGCGGAGGCTGACGGTGCTCAGGTCGTAGGAGCGGGCCCAGCCCGCGAGGGCGGCCTCGCCGGCGAGCTTGCTCGCGGCGTAGGGGGAGAGGGGCGAGGGGGTGGCGGTCTCGACGGCGGCGGCGGTGAGATGCTCGAAGCCGGAGCCGTTGACGGAGATGGCGGGCTCGGCGGGGAGGCCGCCGTAGGCGGAGCTGGAGGCGGCGAAGACGACGCGCCGAACGCCGGCGCGGCGGGCGGTCTCGAGGACGCGGATGGTGCCGGTGGCGTTGACGCTCCAGGTGCGCTGGGGATCGCGGATGGAGAGGGGGACGGAGCCGACGGCGGCGAGGTGGAAGACGGTGTCGGCCGCGGCGGCGGGGGAGTGGGCGGGGGCGCCGATGGCGTCGGCGAGGGCGTCGTCGTCGAGGATGGAGCCGTGGACGAAGCGGACGCGCTCGGGGTCGAGCTCGATGAGCTCGCTGAGGTGGTCGAGTGTGGAGGAGGAGAGGTCGTCGATGACGGTGACGCGGGCGCCGACGGAGACGAGGGCGTCAACGAGGTGGCCGCCGATGAATCCGGCGCCGCCGGTGACGCAGACTCGCAGGCCGTCGAACCGCTCGCGGAGGCGGGCCACGATATCCGCCGGGAGTTTCATGTCCGGGTGATCTTAACAGGTCGGACGGGCGCGTGATAGCTCCCAGCGTGATGGGGGTGACTTTGGGATCATGCGGCCGGGGGTGTGGGCGGGGGAGGGGAGAGGCCGCGCCGGGGGTTTTCCGCCCCTCCTCCCCCTCCCCCGGCGCGGAGGGGTGCGGGGCTAGGGGCGGCAGAGCGGATCGCCGCCGCCGATAGCCTCGAGCCAGTGGGCGAGGAAGGCGGAGATGTCGGTGGAATCAACGTGGCCGTTGCCGCTGACGTCGGGGACGAGCGAGCCGCTGGCGAGGGCGGCGAGCCAGTCGGCGAGGTAGGCGGAGATGTCGCTGGAGTTGACGGCCCCGTTGACGTCCCAGTCGGGGAGGCAGCAGGCGGGGTAGAGGAAGGAGGAGCGGGTGGTGGCGAGGCCGTGGGCGTCGGTGACGGTGAGGGAGAACTCGTAGTACGAGGCCCCGCCGTCGCAGGGGACGGGGTCGAAGAGGATGTCGGGGCTGCACTCGGGGATCGGCGACTCGGCGTGGGCCTGGTCCTGCCGGTGGAGGATGACCTGCCACTGGCAGTCGAGCTCGTCCGGGGTGTGCTCGGCGTCGGTGATGACGGCGGTGAGGGGGAGGATGAAGGGGGCGGTCAGGCGGTAGAAGCCGCCGTCCACGGGGGAGGTGATCTGGACGGCCGGGGGCGTGTTGGGGGCGGAAACGGAGACGACGGCGGTGGCGGTGTTGCCGTAGAGGGTGCTGACGGTGAGGGTGGCGTCGTAGCGGCGCGGGGCGTTGCCGATGGCGAGGGGGAAGCCGCCGACGCGCAGCTCGCCGACGCTGATGAACCTCTGGGAGCCGCCGGGGACGCCGCGGATCCGGATGCCGTCGGCCAGCACCGAGGAGAAGGTGAAGGTGTAGGTATCGAAGTTGACGCCGTTGTTGCCGGCGTAGGGGGGATTCGAGAAGAGCGTTGGGACGGGGTGCCACTGGCCGTTGAATCGGTACTCGACCGTGAGGGAGTCGAACCAGCCGCCGTCAACGAAGTGCTTGCCCTCCTGGAACACGACGCGGCTGATGACGTAGGGGGTGTCGAAGACGTAGCCGATGTAGTCGTCCTGCCCCTGGTCGGCCCAGTGGAAGGTGTCGTACTGGCGGAGGCTGTCGCCGGAGCCGGCGGGGGGGAAGTCCTTGTCGCGGAGGATCTCGATGTCGCGGCTGCCCAGGCCCAGCGGGTGCGGGGGCGAGAGCTCGAAGACGCGGGCGACGAAGGTTCCCTCGGAAGTGAGGTCGATCAGGCCGGTGTAGGTGTGGGTGGGATTGGGCTCGTAGGAGGGGGCGGAGCCGTCGCCGAAGTCCCACTGGTAGGTGATGGGATCACCGTCGGGGTGGTGGGATCCCTGGCTGGAGAAGCTGACGGTGAGGGGGATGGGGCCGTAGCCGGGGGAGGCGGAGGCCTGGGCGACGGGGACGATCTCGTGGTTGCTGGTGATGCGGCGGAGGATGGACTGGCCGGTGTAGCTGTAGGTGAGGTAGTAGAGGGCGCCGTCGGCGGGGTTGACGGCGAGGCAGACGACGGGGCCGACGCCCTCACCGAAGGGGACGACCTCGGTGAGACGGTGCTGATCGTCGAAGAGGAAGGCGCGGAGCCAGCCGCCGACGAAGTCGCCCTGGATGTAGGAGTTGCGGAAGGGATCGGGGAAGGTGGTGTTCGTGCACCAGACGCCGCCGCTGGAGGACTGGCCGCCGAAGGGCTCGCCGGCGACGGGGCATCCGGGGGCGCCGAGGATGGCGCTGTCGGCAGTCTGCCCGCTGAAGGTGGCGACGCGGGTGGGCTGGCCGTGGCCCCAGGTGATGACGGGGCGGGTGTGCATGAAGGTGGGGGTGGCCGCGGGGATCTGCTGGGCGGGGTCGCAGGGGTTGGGCCAGGAGGGCTGGGCAAGGGTCTCCTGGACGATCAGTTGGTGGAAGCGGAAGAAGGGGACGCCGCAGCCGGGGAGCCCCGCGAGCGGGTTGGGGGCCATGCGGTTCTCGGGGGCGACGGCGACGTAGGCGGCGTTGGTGAAGAGGCCCTCGTAGACGGGCCAGCCGAAGTTCTGGCCGCCGGCGGTGACGACGTTGATCTCCTCGAAGCCGTTCCAGCCGACGTCGCCGATGTAGAGGACGCCGGGGAATCCGTCGCCGTTGCTGTGGCCGGTGCCGGGGCGGATGTCGAAGCGGAAGGGGTTGCGCAGGCCGAGGGCCCAGACGCGTGAGCGGGCGGAGCGCGGGTTGGCGGGGTCGAAGAAGGGGTTGCCGGGGAGGCCGTCGCCGGTGGCGGGATCGAGGCGCAGGATCTTGCCGCTGAGGGAGTCGATCATCTGGGCGCGGAAGGCGCCGACGTCCTCCTCTGGGGTGATGATGCCGTCGGCGAGCGCGGTGTTGCTGCTGCCCTGGCGCCAGCCGCCGGCGTCGGCGGCGAGGTACGTGCTGCCGTCGCCGTTGCCGACGATGAGGCTGCCGTCCTCGCCGAACATGACGGTGCCGATGGAGTGGGACTCGTGGGTGATGGGGAAGCCGGTGGAGATGGACTCGCCGACGAGGACGCGGCGGGAGGCGGGGTCAACGGAGCGGAAGCCATCGGCCGCGTTGGCGGTGTAGCGCGTGAGGCGGGCGATGGTGTCGTGGTGGTACTGGTTGGCCGCGGGGTCGTAGTCCGGGGTGCCGTAGTAGCGGAGGTGGTGGTAGTCCACAACATAGAGGAGATAGATGTAGCCGTTGTTGTAGAAATCAGGGTCGATGGCGAAGCCGAGGAGGCCGAGGTCGCGCCAGTTGCCGACCTCTTCGGAGATGTCGATGAGGAGCTGAGAGGACTTGACGCCGTTCTCGAAGATCCAGACGCGTCCGGCCTGCTCCCAGACGAAGCCGCGGCCGTCGGGAGCGAAGCAGATGCCGACGGCCTTGTCCCAGGTGGCGTTGACGACCTCGTTCGCGAAGCCGGGTGGAAGAGCCCGGGCGGGGGCGAGGGGCAGGAAGGAGACGGCCGCGGCCAGGGCGGCACCCATGGTCTTCCAGAGGGCGTGTGCGTTCATCATGATGGTCGTGGCGTGGTGGGGCGCGCGGGTGGGCAAGGGTGCGCGGTCCGTGCCGGGAAGCATACCACCCGGGGTAGGACCGGGCCAGCCTCACGGAAGCCACGGGAAGGGCGGGGCGTGCTGTTTTGAGGGGGAGAAGATGGGCAGTTTGGGGTGGGAGAGAGGGAGCAGACAGGGCATTGCAGAGAGGAGAAGAAGACACGGCCGGCCGAGAGAAGGGGCAGGGGGGGTCAGCAGCCGTTCTGGACGGCGGCGAGCCAGGCGAGCAGGAACGCGCTGATGTCGCTGGAGTTGACGGAGCCGGAGCCGTCGAAGTCGGCGACGAGGGTGCCGGCATGGACGCTGTCGAGCCAGGCGGAGAGGAAGGCGGAGATGTCGTTGGAGTTGACCTGGCCGCTGGCGTCCCAGTCGGCGGGGCAGGCGCCGGCGGTGGCGGCGGGCCAGAAGCCGCCGCTGAAGGAGTAGCCGCCGCCGGCGAGGACGGGCCCGGCTTCGGGCTGGCCGATGATGCAGGTGAGGGTGTAGGGGCCGCCGGAGGATGTGCCGCCGCCGGAGGAGATGGTGTACAGGGTGATCGTGGGCTGGGCGCTGGCCGCGGCGGCGAGAAGGAGGAGGGCGGCGGCGAGGACGAGGCGGGCGATCCGGGGCATGGGCGGGGCTCCGCGGGGTGATCGGAGGAAGGGGGAGGGACGGGGGTCAGTCTCGCGCTTCGTGGGACGGGGTGTGCAGATGTTGGAGGAGGGCCTCGAGGCGGTCGAGGCGGGCGCGGAGATCGGCGTTCTCGGCGGCGAGGGCGGCGATCTGGCCGTCCTTCTCGGCGCGGAGGTCGCGGAGGGCCTCGACGGTGAGGGCCTCGAAGCCGCGGAAGGTGAGGGTCTTGAGGCCGTCGTCGCGGGTGTCGATCCATTCGGGGAAGACGCTCTCGACCTCCTGGGCGAGCATGCCGAGGTGGCGGCCGGGGAGCTGGCCGGCGGCGGCGTGGTCGGCATACTCGTAGCTGACGCCGCGGAGGGAGAGGAGGCGGTCGAGGGGGCTGTCGATGGGGGCGATGTCGCGTTTGGCGCGCTGGTCGCTGAGGACGGCCCAGGAGCCGCCTCCGGGCTTGGAGGCGTTGCCGCCGACGCTGAAGAGAACGGAGCCGACGGGAGACGCGGTGTTGCCGACGGTGACGAGGCCGTTGCCGCGGACGCGCATCCGCTCGGTGATGGAGCCGGTGAAGCCGTAGCCGAAGATGATGTCCTGGGAGGAGTTGGAGGTGTGGATGTGGAGCTGGCCGACCTGGAGGCCGATGCCGTAGTTGGGCGCGCCGGCGCTGCCGCTGAAGATGATCTGGTCGCCGAGGAAGGTGCCGAAGGAGAGGGGGGCGGTGGGGTTGCTGGTGTTGATGCCGACGTTCCCGTTGAAGAAGATCCCGCCGCTCGTGGAAGACCAGTGGCCTTGGTTGTCGACGCCGTCGGCGAAGCCCGGCGGGATGCCGGTGATGCCGCTCCACGGGACTGTGGAGGCGTTGTTGGCCGTGGCTGCGTGGAGGGCGCGCAGGGCGGAGGGCGGGGGGGCGAGGCGCTGTCGCGGGGAGAGCGTCACGCCGTTGACGACGACCTCAAGCCAGTATTCCTGGCCGAAGTAGACATCGCCGAAGTTGAGGGAGGTGGACACGAGGCCGCCTTGGACAGGGACGCCGGGCTGCGCGATCACAGGGCCGACGCGCTCGCCCTGCTCGGGGTCGGTCCAGAGGCTGAAGGCGAGGTCGGTCGGGCCGCTGACGGGGGCGTTGCCGTTCTTGAGGACGCCCTGGTAGGTCACGGGGCTGGACTCGTTGGAGAAGGCGATCGACCAGCCGTTGGAGATGAAGCCGGCGTCGCCTCCGAATCGGTCGTAGACGAAGAGGCCCCAGATGCCGTTGGGGTTGTCATCGAGGAAGGGGTTCAGCGAGGTTCCGTACGGGGGCGGCGGGGCCGGCGCCGGGAGATTGGCTTCCGCGTACGACGTCGGGCCGTAGAGCCCGGAGGCCAGCGAGCATCCGGGCGGGATGGGAGCGGCGGCGGCGCGGAAGGCGAGGGTCAGGCCTGAGACGGAGCAGCCTCCACCCGAACTGCTCATGAGCACGGCGGTCCTGCCGGTGGGAGAGACCAGGAGGACCTGAAGGTCGGCCGGCCAGGTGTGAGACAAGCCGTGGAGGGTGACGGTGATGGTGTTGAAAGGGTCGGTGACGCCGGAAACGACGATCGTGCTGGGGTACGGGGTGGCGGGGCCGGAGGAGGGGATGGTGATCAACGTGGAGTTGGTGAACTGCTGCGCCGCGGCGGGGACGGCGGGGGCGAGGAGGACAAGGGGGGCGGTCAGGAGGCACGCGATGAGGCGGCGGGAGAAGCGGAGCATCGGGGGGGTCCTCGCTTTCGGGGTTGCATCTGCGACATCCCCCTCCCCCCCACCCACGCCCCGCTTGGGGATGCTGAGTCCGGCGACCTTGCGGCGCTGGCGGGCGGGTCCGGGCCGGGGTGCAGCCATCATGACGACATCCGCGGGGGGGAGTCAATGGGCGTCTCGAAGTTCAAACCGGATTCATAGAGTTGAGGGTGGGCCGGGTGCGGGGCGGTCCCGCGGCGTCGCGGCGGCGCAGATTCGGGGGAGGGACGGATGCGCATGAAAACGCGGCCGTCCGGGGACGGCCGCGGGGGCGGCGTTCGGGCCGGGGGACCGGCGGGACCCCGGCGGGTGGGGAGGAGAGGAAGGGGGGTCAGCAGCCGTTCTGGACCGCGTCGAGCCAGGAGGTGAGGAAGGCGGAGATGTCGTTGGAGTTGACGGCGTCGTCGCGGCTCCAGTCGGCGGGGCAGAAGGCGCGGATGCGGATGAGGGCCTCGCCGATGACCGTGGGGGTCCCGGTGCAGACGGCGGAGCCGTCGCGGACGTCCACGGAGATGTAGAAGCATCCGTCCTCGCCGATCCAGCCGAAGTCGTCGCGGAAGACGTGGACGTAGGCGTTGTCGTCGAAGACGCCGTTGTTGTCCAGGTCGATGGGGTCGTTCTCGCTGATGAGGACCTTGCTGCCGTTGAGGACGATCACGGCGTTGGCGTTGAGGTCGGGGATGGTGGTGAGGCCGCCGACGATGTAGTCGCCGAAGCGGTTGGAGGAGGCGGTGAAGAAGGTCTGGGCGTAGGTGTTCTCCGACCAGAAGACGCCGGCGCCGGGGAAGATCTCCTGGTCGCGGGCGGCGAGGAGCTCGCCGTTGCGGACGACCCAGTCCACGCCGTTGGTGGAGGTCCCGCTGAAGTTGGAGCGGTAGGCGAGCCAGTCGCCGTGGGGCTCCATGTAGTTCATGTTGATAAGACTGACGTTCTCGGCGAAGCCGGCGCCGGGGAGGGGGAAGCCCTCCTGGATGACGACGTTGCCGTCCACGATGACGACGGTGTCGGTGGCGGTGGGCGGGCCGATGAGGTCGGTGTGGAAGGAGACGGAGTTGTCGTTCTGGATCTGGGCGCCGTTGCTCAGGTCGCCGTAGAGGATGTTGGGGTCGGCGGGGAGGGGGAAGCCCTCGCGGGCGACGATGATGAAGCCGTCGTCGTCGGTGCGGAGGATGGCCTCCTCGCCGCTGGAGAGGACGGTGCCGAAGGCGATCTCGCCGGCGTCGTTGACGCCGATGGTGTTGTCGAAGTTGCCGACGGCGAGGCCGACGTCGATGGGGGTGACCCCCTCGCGGGCGACGACGGCGAAGGAGTCGCCGGAGCCGCGGATGAGGAGGCGGTCAACGGTGACGTCGGCGTCGGTGTCGATGGTCATGACCCAGTGCCGGCCGGAGTAGGAGCGGAAGATGCGGTTGAAGTCGGCGCCGTTGCTGATGAGGATGGAGGGGTCGCCGGGGACGGCGTTGGCGCCGGGGAGGGAGGAGAAGACGCCCTTGGCCGCGGCGGTGGCGGGGGGCGGGCCCTGGACCTCGGTGGCGAACACGGCGTTGTTGTTGGCGGGGTAGGGGTCGGTGGAGGAGGTGGCGACGCCGGCGGTGGTGGTGATGTCGCCGGCGACTTCGGGACGGACGGTGACGACCAGGTTGATGATGGCGCCCTCGGCGATGGGGCCGGTGTTCAGGGTGAGCTGGCCGCCGACGGGCGTGAGGGAGGGGGAGGAGCTCAGGAAGGTCGTGCCGACGGGGAGGGTGTTGACGAGGGCGCCGTCAACGGCGTCGTCGGGGCCGTAGTTGCGGAGGGTGACGGTGTAGGTGAGTTCGCCGCCGACGGCGACGTCGCACGGGGCGGGGCCGGAGATCTGGACGCCGAGGTTGGCGCCGGGGGCGGGGTTGAAGAGCTGGGCGGTGAAGGTCGCGCCGCTGAAGACCTCGTCGCCGCCGTAGGGGGTCTCGAAGGGGTCGAGGTAGGCGTTGGCGGACTCGCTGTAGCGGTAGAACCAGTTGCGCTCGTCGGCGACGGGGTAGATGACGCCCTCGCCGTACGCGCAGCCGTCGATGTCGGAGTCCTGGGCGGTGGCGGTCTTGAAGGGGTAGTCGGCGACCTTGGTGACCTCGGAGCCGTAGGGGTCGATGATGTAGAGACCGCGGCCGGACATCGGGGCGACGCTGGAGGTGCTGTCGTTGGTGCAGATGAGACGGTCGCGAATGGGGTCGTAGTCGGCGCCCTGGAGGTCGCCGACGCCGAGGTCGCGGAGCAGACTGACGACGGCGGTGGCGGGGTCGATGTCGAGGATCCCGCCGGAGGTGTCGGTGCCCAGGAGGCGGTTGCGGGTGGAGTCGTAGGCGAGGCCGACGCTCATGGTGGTGGCGGCGCCGGAGAAGTTGGCGACCAGGACGGGGACGCGGGGCTCGTCGTAGGGGACGGTCCAGAGCTGGGATCCGGTGGAGTAGTAGAACCGGCGGCCGGCGTCGTCGGAGGCCAGGGCGCGGAGGCCGCCGGTCCAGAGGAGCTCGGTGGCGCCGGAGAGGACGTCCACGGCGTAGACGCCCAGGGCGGGGTCGTCCACGCCGATGACGACCTTGGCGTTGGCGCGGTCGTAAACGGGGGTGGAGACGGCGGCGGTGTTGTTGCCGGGGACGCCGTCGGGGGTGGCGCTGGAGACGGTCGCGGCGAGGTCGATGCGGGGGCCTGCGTCGGCCTGGAGGACGATCTCGGCGTTCGTGCCGGTCCGAGGGCGAGGTCGGTGAGGGGGATTGTCAGCACGTCGCCCACCAGGGTGCCGAAGGGATTGGAGCCGATGAGGGTGGCGTTGGAGGGGATGGGGACGGTCAGGGCGATGCCGGCGCCGGCGTCCGGGCCGAAGTTGACGACGTTCACGGAATAGGAGCCGGCCTGGCCGATCTGCAGCGAGCCGGTGGGGCCGGTGGCGCTGACGCTGAGGTCGGAGCCGGGGGGAACCGGGCAGGGATTGAGCGTGGAGCCGCTGAAGCGAGGGCTCGGGGCGGAGATAAAGAAGTCGATGTTGTTGTTGTCGGTGTCGGTGCAGCCGTCGGCGGCGCGGAAGCCGGCGGTGGTCGTGCTGAGGGCGGGGACGGCGACGCCCTCGAAGCAGTTGGCGGTGCCGAAGCCGACGAGGTCGATGACGGCGGGGTCGCCGATGGGGCAGCCGGAGAGGGGTTCGAGGCCGTTGACGAGGGCGACCTTGAAGCTGGTGGCGGTCATGACGACGTCGGGGGCGACGAAGCAGTCGAAGGGGACGGGGACGTCGCCCTGGCCGGCGGTGGTGTCGTCCATGCGGATGAGGAAGTAGGAGCCGGGCTGGACAAAGCCGGAGATCTCGCGGGCGGTCCAGGTGGTGCCGGTGGCGCTGACGTACTGGATGGACATGCCGGAGAGGTTGCTGGGGACGGCGCCGGCGTTGAAGAGCTCGATGTAGTCCTGCCGGAAGATGGCGGCGGCGGTTCCACCCCCGCCGTAGACCTGGGAGATCTTGAGGGGCTGGGCGGCGACGGAGCCCGAGAGGGCGCCGAAGGTCGCCGCGGCGACGGCGAGGGAGAGGCCACGCAGGTTCATTCTTCTGTCTTCGTTCTTTATGCTCAACGAACCGGGGATCGGGCCGTCCCCGCCGTGTTCATCCTCCATCCGTGGCCCTCCCCGGGATGTCCGCGTTGCCTATCCCCCCACTGCTGCTGCTTTGATGCGCTGGGGAGACAGGCCGGGGGCGCGGCGTCCCGGCGGGTTGTGGAAAAACCCGGAGTTGGGTGCGCAGGGGTATTGATGGGCGCGGGCCGCGCGGCGACAGGATGCGCCGGCGTGCAGGCTTGTTGGCGCCGCTCAACGGTCAAGATGACCGGAGGGGGGCGGTGCGCGAAGAGGGTTCTGGAAAGAACTGGGGGCGGGAGGGGAGACGCTGGAAGAAGGGAAGCGGAGCGGGCGCGTGGGGTGGGATGAGGTGTCGCCCCGCTGGAGCTCTTCTTGTGGTTCGGGGCGTCGCTTACCCAGGGCTCCGCGGCGCCCCCCCAAGCGCCGCTGCGCCCCTCGCTTCCTTCTGACGCCGCTTCGCGGCTGAGGAGAAGAGGAGGCAGGAAGAATCGGGAGAGGAGGGGAGCACGAGCTGAAAGCGCGTGCCACGGGGGGTGGGAAGGACGAAGGGTCAGCAGCCGTCGGTGAGGGCGGCGAGCCAGGACGTCAGGAAGGCGGAGATGTCGTTGGAGTTGACCTGGCCGTCCATGTCGAAGTCGGCGACGAGGTCGCTGGACTGGAGGCTGGCGAGCCAGGCGGTGAGGAAGGCGGAGATGTCGTTGGAGTTGACGGCGAGGTTGGCGTCCCAGTCGGCGGCGCAGGTGGCGCGGAACTGGCGCATCATCTCGTGGTCCTCGTGCTCGAGAATGTGGCAGTGGTAGGGGAAGTGCCCGGTGTAGTCCTCGAAGCGGGCGATGACGCGGGCGATCTCGAAGGGGCCGACGCGGACGGTGTCCTTCCAGCCGAGCTCGTTGGGGTCGGGGGGGATGGGGTTGCCGACGGGGAGGATCTCGCCGTTGACGACCACGAAGGGCTGGCGCTCGAGGATCTGGAACTGGACGAGGTGCATGTGCATCGGGTGGGTGATGCCGGAGCGGTTGATGAAGCTCCAGACCTCGGTGGAGTTCAGGCGGGGGAACTCGGTGACGTCGTCCCAGAGGAGGCCGTTGATGAGCCAGGCGGTGCCGGCGCAGTGCTCGGGGAACTGCTGGAGGACGAAGTCGCGCTCGGCCGCGACGGCGAGGGGGGAGAGGGGCTCGATGGTGGTGAGGGAGGCGGGGATGGGGCCGGTGTGGCCGGGCTGGTCGGTGACGATGAACTTCATGACCTCGGGGATGACGCCGACGCCGGGGTCGCCGGGGAAGGGGGCGGGGGCGGAGTTGGTCAGGAGGATCTCGGCGCCGGGGGGGAGGGGGGCGAAGTCGATGATGAGGTCGGCCCGCTCGGCGGGGGCGAGGGTGACGCTGGAGAGGGTGACGGGCGAGGGGAGGAGGCCGCCGTCGGTGCCGATCTGCTGGAAGGACTGGCCGTTGGAGAGCGCGAGGGTATAGGTGCGGCTGTTGGAGCCGTTGATGATGCGGAAGCGGTACTTGCCGCGATGGACCTCGAGGTAGGGCCAGACCTTGCCGTTGACGAGGATGAAGTCGCCGAAGAAGTGCTCGTGCCAGGCGTCGGGGTAGCGGAGGGAGCCGTCGAGGTTGAAGGAGCGGTCCTGGATGACCAGGGGGACCTCGAACTCGCCGGAGGGGAGGTTCAGGGCGGCCTCGGCCTGGTCGCGGAGGAGGTAGAAGCCGGCGAGGCCCATGTAGACGTTCAGGCGGGTGATGCCCATGCCGTGGTCGTGGTACCAGAGGGTGGCGGGGGGCTGGGTGTTGGGGTAGACGTAGGGCTCGGACTGCTGGCCGGGGGGGAAGGCGTCGTCGGGGTGGCCGTCGGCGTGGGCGGGGACCTTGCCGCCGTGGAGGTGGACGACCGTTCGCGGGGCGGGGCCGAAGTGGTCGGGGCCGTGCATGCAGGGGTCAACGTAGAGGTAGTGGTCGGTGCGGAGGTTGCCCTGCTCGTCGCGGAGGTCGTTGACCCAGGTGACGGTGACGGGGTGGCCGCGGGAGGCCTCGATGGTGGGGCCGGGGTAGGTCCCGCCGTAGCCCCACACACGCGTGGGCGGGAGGTCGCGGTGGAGCTGCTGCTCGAACTCGGTCATGGCGATGGTGTAGGTCGCCTCGCCGCCGGGGGCGCCGGAGACGGGCTGGGCGACGGCGGGGATGGGGAGGGGATCGACGAAGGGCTCGAGGACGGGGCTGCACGTGCCGGGGACGCAGGGCTCGCCGTCGCCGCGGTAGCTCCCGCCGGCGGCGGCGCAGTCGGGGGCGCTGATCTGGACGCACTCGCCGCTGGGGAGGCAGCAGGCGCCTGTGGGGGCGGCGCAGGGGTTGGGGAAGCAGGTGGTGGAGTCGCCCTGGTAGGTCCCCCCCATCGAGACGCACTGGGCCGGGGTGAGGACCTGGCAGGACTCGCCGAGGCAGCAGGCGCCGAGCTCGCCGCTGGGGGGCGTGTACTGGATGGTGAGGCGCGGGCGCTGGTTGGACTGGCCCTCGCGGCTCTCGAAGCGCTTCGCGGTCGGGGTAGCGACCTCGTCGCCGAGGATGAGCCAGCCGAAGTTGGAGTCGGGGGCGTTCACCCAGGCCTGCACGTCGGCGACGACGCCGGGGCCGGACCAGGAGTAGGAGCCGACGTCGCGGATGAGGGTGGTGGCGCTGACGGCGGGGTCGAAGTCGCCGCCGGGGGCGGACCAGAAGACGTCGGGGTAGAAGCGGTGGATCCAGGTGGCGTCGTTGGGGGTGGAGGGGGCGCCCGCGCCGCCGCCGGTGCCGCCGGAGTAGGAGGTCCCCTCGCCCCAGTCGGCCAGGGCGCGATGGAGCTCGGCGGGGTAGTCGCCGGCCTGGGTGCGCGACATGTAGAGGGTGAGGGTGGCGCTGGTGATGGTGGAGCCGGGGGGGATGGCGCTGAGGTCGAAGGCGACCAGAGCGCGGCGGCGGAAGCCGATGGAGTTGCGGCCGATGTAGAAGCGCGGGCCGGTGGCGTTGCTGAGCAGGCCCTCGGGCTCCTCGATGAGGGTGATGTCCTTAACCGGCTGGAGGACGACCTGGTCGGCGTGGGCGGGGAGGGTGAGGGCGGCGAGGACGACGGCGCTGGCCAGGAGGAAGGCGAGGGGCCGGGGCTGCATCGGGAACGTCTCCATCCGTTCGGTTCGGTCTTGGGATCTTGTTCGGGAAAAAGGGAAAGGGGTCGGCGAGTCCCTCGCCGCGGTGAGTATCGGCGTGCAGGCTAGGTCGCACGACCGGGGCGGCGGCGTCGGGCGGCCGCGGCGGCGAGAAATATCGCGCCGCACGCCCCCGCGCCGGGGGCGGGGACGTACTGGACGACGAGCATGGGGCGGAGAGCGGGGTCGGGGTTCTCGCGGGAGTCGAAGCGTTTGGCGGTGCTCGCGGCGGATTCATCGCCGAGGAGGGCCCAGCCGAAGTTGCCCGCGCCATCGGTGAGCCAGGACTGCACGTCCGCGATCATCGCGGGAGAGGACCACTGGTAGACGCCGACGCCGCCGATGGTGATCGCGGCGGAGGCGGCGGGGTCGAAGTCGCCGCCGGGGACGGACCAGAGGGCGTCGCTCATGCCGCGGTGGAGCCAGGTGGCGGAGCCGGGGGCGGCGGGGGCGCCGGAGCCCTCGTTGCCGTCGGCGTCGGAGGCGCCCTCGTTCCAGCCGGCGAGGAGGCGGTGGAGGGAGACCTCGGCGGGGTCGGGGGTGCTGGCGCGGGACATTTTGAGCACGAGGGTGACGCCGGTGATGGTCGCGTCGGAGGGGATCGCGCCGGCGAGGTCGAAGCGGATCAGGGCGCGGCGGTTGAGGAAGACGCCGGAGCCATTGGTGCCGGCGAAGAAGTGCTGGCCGGCGCCGTTGGCGATGGCGCCGGCGGGGTCCTCGTAGAGGGTGGCGTCGGCGGCGGCGGGGATGGAGATGATGTCGGCCGCGGCGGGAAGGGCGAGGGTGGACGCGAGCGTCGCGGCGGCGGCGATGGCGGGAAGGGTGGTTCTGGGCACGGCCATGGGGCGCCTCTCCTCCGGGACGCCGCGACGGGGCGGCAGGGGACACTCGTGGAACCCCCGGGGACACTGGACCCCTGTATCTGTTTACACCCGGTTTGAGGGATTGGCAATGGCGGCGCGGGCAAGAGGATTGCGGCGGGGCGGGTGGTGCGGTCGCGGGGACCGACAATGCGTCCAGAGCCCAAACAGAGGGAGTGGTGGCGGGCGCGGGTGGAGTTGGAGAACAGGCCGGGGGAAGTGATGTGGAGGGGCGAGCGAGGGCGGAACAACAACGGCCCCGGCGACATGGCCGGGGCCGCGGGAGGGGAGAGGACATGGGCTGGGAGCTGGTGTGTAGATTCCATCCCGACCGCGGCGGGGTCGGGGCTAACGCCGGATG
>JBIQJK010000252.1:0-2250 GCA_044507535.1 Planctomycetaceae bacterium
GCCCGCGAGTTGACCGGGCCGCCGAGCTACGCCTTCTGACGCGAGCGTAGCTTCGGGCCCGCGGCGGGCGGCAGCGGCAGTGGCGAGCTCTCGTAGCGGACGCGGATCGTGGTGAACCTCACGCGGCCGCAGGCGGGGCAGCCCTCGGGCTCCGGCGGCGGGCGCGGCCCGGGGTCGTACGGCGGCGGGGCGTCGGCGTCCCAGACGACCCGGCAGGCGGGGCGGCCCTCGCCCCCGCACGCCGGGCACAGTGCCCGCCGGCCGATGGGGCCCCGCTCCAGCCTGCCGACTCTCCCGCGCACGTTCATGGCCGCGTCCCCGTTCCCTGTTGCACCGGCGGCGCCGGCCAGGCCGCCCGCATCTCGGCGGCCAGGGCCGGGTCACCCCCGCTGGTCAGCATGATCCGCTTGAGGCTGCTCAGCCGCCCGCAGTCGGGGCAGCCCCTCGGCCCGCGCGTCGGCTCCCCGTCGATCTCTAGCGCGACCCCGGGCAGGCCCAGCCCGCCGCAGCGACGGCACGGGGCGTTCACGCCCGAGCGCCGCTCCAGCGACCTGACCCGCCCGGAGAGCCTCACCACCGCCTGTCCCTCCCGGCCTTCTCCTCCGCCGCGCTGGCGGCCGCGGCCGCCTCCAGGCTCTCGACGCGGCCGACGAGCTCGTCGAGCTCGATCCCCTCCCGGCCGCACCTGATGATCCCCATGCAGGCGCTGGCCCGCACCGCCGGGGGCGTCTTGGGGTCGTTGGCCAGTTTCGCTAGGGTGGTGATCGCCATGGGGGCGAAGCGCTGGGCCAGGCTGACGCTGTGGCCGAAGCCCTCGCGCCGGGCCTCGCGGAAGGCCCGCTTGAAGGCCGGCTCGGCGAGCCAGCGGTAGAGCGTCCGCTCGTGGACCGAGCAGGCGGCCGCGGCGGCCTTGACGGTGGTGTGCTCCAGCAGCGCCGCCACGGCGTTCTGCTTCTGGGGCGGAAGCCCGGCCAGGGCGCCCGCGGGCTCCTCCCCCCCGGCCCCCCCACTACCGACGGGCTCGGCCTTGCCGCGCTGTCCCCGCCTGCCGCTCATGGGGCCGCCCCCCTGCCCGTAGCGGGGTGCGGGCGAGCCCCGCGCCCCCCGAGGGGCCGGGTTGTGCACACCCCGCTCATTTTTGATGGATGGCCTTGCTGCCCCGCGGTTCTCATGGCTCTATGTGCTCGTCGCGGGCGCACCCGGCGCCCGCCCGCAGCAGGAGCACGGCCATGAGGTACGAGCGGATCGAGATCAGCGGGGAACGGGCGCGGGCGGTCCTCACCCCCGGCGATGGGGCCGGGACGGTGCGGATCGCGGTCCACCTGCCCGGCGGGGGCGGCCAGGAGCGCACGGCCTGCGTCGCCGACGGCGAGGAGCGCTGGAAGGCCGCGGCCTGGCTCCAGCAGGCGCTCTCGGGCTACCGCGGCGCCGGCGGGGACGTCCGCGAGGTCGCCCTGGCCCTGGACCTGGTCGCCGCGGTGTAGCGCCAGCGGCGCCGACACGCCCCCGGCGCGGGAAGCCGCGCCGACCCCCCCAGGGGCCTTCGCCCCCCGCGCGGTGCGGGCAGGCTGCACAAAGACAAGGAGCAGACGATGAAGAAGGACGAAGTGAAGGTCGACGGGACGTATCTGGCCAAGGTCAACGGCGGGGTCGTCCCCGTCCGCATCACCGCCGAGAAGTGGCAGGGCGACAGGCACGTCGGCTGGGTCGGGGTCAACACGCTGACCAACCGCAGCATCCGCATCAAGAGCGCCCAGCGCCTCCGCGGGCCGGCCGGCGGCCAGGAGGCCACCGCGGCGGCGACGACGCCCCACGCGGGCGAGGAGCCCAAGAGCCCGGGGGCGAAGCCGGCCAGCGAGGCCACCGCCAAGGGCGGGGCCAAGGGCGGCAAGGGCGGGCCGAAGCGAGCCGCCCACCTCCGCGCCCAGGCCAAGGCCGACCAGGAGAACGCCCGCATGCGCGACGAGCGCGAGGCATCCCCCGACGGCATGACCGCCAGCGAGCGGGCCATGGCGCAGACCGCGGCCGCGAAGCCCACGAAGACGGCGAAGCCCGCCAAGGCGGCCACGCCGGCGAAGCCCAAGAAGACCAGCGCCCTGGACGCCGCCGCCATGGTGCTCGCCGAGGCGGGCACGCCGATGAAGGCCAAGGAGATGGTGGCGCTCATGGAGAGCAAGGGGCTCTGGACCAGCCCGGGCGGCAAGACCCCCGAGGCGACCCTCTACGCCGCCATCATCCGCGAGATCGCCG
>JBIQJK010000253.1:0-2242 GCA_044507535.1 Planctomycetaceae bacterium
TTGCTCGGGAGCACGAGGGCGGCCGCGGGTGGCGGGCCCTCGGTGGTGGTGGGGGGAGTGGATGGGAGGGGGGGGGGGGCATCGCCAGACGGGGGGGCGGGTTGGGATGCAAGGGGGGCGCGACGGCGCGGCGTGGGCCGCCGCGGGGCCGTGGGGGGAGTTTCGGGGTCGGGGGGGCTGTAGGGCGGGGACGCCGATAATGCGGGTTGCGGGGGGTTGGGAGTCGGTGGAGGTGAAGAGGTGTGAAGGTGAAGATGAGCCCGCCCCCAACCACCGCCCTCGGGGCGGGGGCTTCCGAAGGGAGGCCGTGTAGAGGAGGGGAGGGAGGCCATGGAGCCCTCACCCCAGCCCTCTCCCAGAGGGAGAGGGGGCCGGAGGGGAGAGGAAGAGAGTGAAGTGAGGGAGAGGAGGGCACGGCCGGGCGCCCCCCCGATCGCCCAGCCGTGGCACCCGGAGGAGAAGAGGGGGAGGGGGTGACGATTGGTTTATGGGTTGTCGGATGTGGATCGGCGGGGCAGACTTTTTCGTGGGGGAGTTGCGCCCGGCGCGGTGCGGCGCGAGGGCGCCAAGGGGATGCCGCCATGTTCGAGGTCTCCATCTGCAACCGGTCGGGGACGGTCCTGCGGCGGTTCGACCTGTCGAGCGTGCTCGCGGCGGGTCGGCGGGTGGTCGTGGGGCGGAACGACGACTGCGACATCCGGATTCAGGCGTCGGGGGTGTCGCGCCGGCACTGCGAGATCGGGGTGGAGGACGGGGACGCGTGCGTGCTGCGGGATGTGGGGTCGACGCACGGGACGTACGTGAACGGGGTGCGGGTGGAGGAGATCGAGGTCGAGCCGGGGCTGGCGGTGCAGGTGGGGCCCGCGCTGCTGCTGTTCGAGGCGGTGACGCCGCGGATCGCGGCGGACCTGGAGCAGGAGCTGGCGGACACGGATGCGCCGTGAGCGGGGCAGGGGCGGTCGGATCGGCGGTCGGGGTGGCGGGGCGCTAAAGTCTCCGCTTTCCCTGGCGGAGCAGGCCGGTCATGGAGCACTTTCTGTCCATTCTGGAGACGCCGCGGGAGCGGCTGGTGTCGATTCTTCGGCGTGCGGTGGAGCTGCGGCCGGCGGCGCGGGGGGCGCTGCCGCCGGGGGCGCCGCAGCGGCGGCTGCTGGAAGGGCGGACGCTGGCGTGCCTGTTCAGCAAGCCGAGCCTGCGGACGCGGGTGAGCTTCGAGCAGGCGATGCGGCGTCTGGGCGGGTCGGCGATGAGCCTGCACCAGGGGGAGATCGGGCTCGGGGCGCGGGAGACGCCTGAGGATGCGGCGCGGGTGCTGTCGGGGATGGTGGACGCGATCATGGCGCGGGTCACATCGCACGAGACGCTGCGGCGGCTGGCGGCGGGGAGCACGGTGCCGGTGATCAACGGGCTGAGCGACCGGGCGCACCCGGCGCAGGCGCTGGCGGACATGCTGACGCTGGTGGACGAGTTCTCGCCGGGGAACCCGGAGGGGCTGCGGGGGCGGACGGTGGCGTTCGTGGGGGACGGGAACAACGTGGCGCGGTCGCTGGCGGCGGCGTGCGGGAAGCTGGGGATGGCGTTCGTGCTGTGCACGCCGGAGGGGTACGGGATCGAGGAGGCGTGGGTGGAGCGGGCGGCGGCGCTGGCGCCGGGGTTGGAGTTTCGCCGTGTGGCGGAGCCGGCGGAGGCGGTGAGGGGGGCGGACGCGGTGTACTGCGACACGTTCGTGTCGATGGGGCAGGAGGCGGAGGCGGAGCGGCGGCTGCGGGAGTTCGCGCGGTTCCAGGTCAACGAGGAGCTGATGGCGCACGCGCCGGGGCACGCGGTGGTGCTGCACTGCCTGCCGGCGCAGCGTGGGGTGGAGATCACCGACGCGGTGATGGACGGCGCGCGGTCGCGGGTCTTCCCGCAGGCGCACAACCGGCTGGATGCGCAGGTCGGGCTGCTGGCGGAGCTGCTGGGCGTGTGAATCGGGGAGCGGGAGGGGAGAGTCGAGGGCCGAGGCGATGGCGGAGCGCGACAGGCTGGAGGAGGATGGGCTCGAGGGCGCCGGCGGCGAGGAGGGGGCGGTCGGTGGGGAGGGGGACGGAACGCCGCGGCCGATGATCCTGATCGTGGTGGGGGCGCACCTGCGGGCCGAGGAGGCGGACCGGCCGATCGCATACGCGCTGGGGGAGAAGGCGCTGGGGTGGCTGGATGCCCGCAGCGGGGGGGCGAACGTCCCCGCGGCGGGGCTGGAGGA
>JBIQJK010000254.1:0-2231 GCA_044507535.1 Planctomycetaceae bacterium
GTCATCGCCGGCCCCCCTTGGGCGCGGCGGCCCGCTGCGAAGCTTCTAATAGGTGAGACCGAAGCGCCTCGCGAGCCCGGTGGACGTGGCTCATGGCCGTCCCCGGCGGGATCTCCAGGGCCGCGGCGATCTCGCGGTAGCTCAGGTCCAGCACGGTCCGCATCAACAGACAGGATCGGGCGGTGTCGCTGAGGATGGACAGCGCCGCGAGCACCTGCTCGTCCGCGATCCCCATGAGTTCGCCGTTGTCCCGTCGCACGTGGCCCCGCAAAGCCCCGGCCCCTCCCTCCCCCCGGGCTGTCCCCTCACCGGTCCCCCTGGCCGCCTCGTCCCGGGCGTTCATGGCCCACCGCTTCTCGATCGTCCGCCGGCGCGAGTGGTTGAGCGCGACGTTGCGGACAATTTTCGCCAGCCAGGCGGTCAGATTCGTTTCGCGATCGAACTGATCGAGCTTCTCCATCGCGATCAGGGCCGCCTCCTGGACGACGTCCTCCGCGTGCCACCGGTCCCCGAGCACGCCGACAGCGACGCACCAGAGCGTCCGCCAGCATCGTTCAAAGCCGGCGGCGAACTCGGCGCGGCTCAGGGGTGCGGGAGAGCCTTCCCTGCTTGGCTGCTCGCCGCCCTCGGGCGTTCGGGCTGGTTCACTCATACGACCGTTCGTCTTGCAACCGATGTGCCCGCCGGCCCCGGATCATGCACTTCCGCGTCGCCGTTGCGCCGCTGAATCCCCTCCCGACCGCTTCCCCTCTTCGGGGCTCAAGCGGTCCCTGGTTTCGAGGCCGCCGGATCTCGATGGTTCCGGTGCGTGTTCGGCCTTTCGTGCAGCCCGGCGCGGCGACCGAAACGCGTCCAAGTCGTCACGCCGCAATGAGTAAGCGCGGCGGTCAGCGCGCATCGCTGCTGTCAAGTTCGGCACTTTTGGCGCGATTCGCCTCGCCGGATCCCGGCTCGCCACACGGATTTCCCTCTCGCCGGACTTGAAGTTATCAGTCCTTTATGGGTACGCTCGCAGTCCACCCGGTGACCACACGGTACCGGCTGGAGCGTGCGGGGTCGCACGACGCGACGGAATGCGTCGGCGAGTGCATGCGAGTGGAGGCCGCCGGAGCTGGGTGCCGCAAGGAGCACGCGAGGCGAGCCGGGGCGAGCGGGGGGACAAGACCAGCAAACTCGTGCCGGGGTCTGTGGCCGCGACATCCCCGTGATGGATCCGCCAGGAGGGTTGTGTTCAATGATCCGTCGAGCCTCTGTTATCGGACTTTCCTGCTTCGCCCCCGCCGTCGGCGCGGCCGCCGTTCCGCCGGCCCCGACGCTCGCCCCCGCCGCGACGGCGACCGGCGCCGCCCGCGTCGAGGCGGTGCTGACCACCATCACCGGCCACCCCACCGCCGCGGTCCTCGGCGACGGGTCGCTGGTCATTCGCGCTGGGGAGGGGGTAGGGGAGGGGGGGATGGGGCGTCCGGCGGTGAGCCCCGATGGCCGGCGCTGGATCGTCCGGGCCGCGGTGGTGGACGGCGCGGGGATGGCGGGGGAGGCGATCGTCGTCGGCGAGGGGGGGCTCGCGCGGGTCGCGGCCAGGACGGGGCGCCCCGCGCCGGGCTCGACGGGCGACTTCGCATCCCTCTCGGATGAGCTGACCATCGGCGACGACGGCGTGTTCAGCTTCCGCGCGACGGTGGACGACGGCGGATCGGCGCGGGAGCTGGCCTTCCGCGGGCGGATCGGCGCGGGGGGGCGGCCGGTGCTGGCGCCGGTGAGCGACGACGCCGCGGCGGGCCCGTCGGCGGCGGCCCTCCCGGCTCCCGAGGCCGCGCCGGAGGAGGGGACGGAGATGGTCGCGTTCACCCTCGCCGCGCTGCGGATGACGCCCGCGGGCGACTGGCTGGCGCGCGGGATGGATGAAGCGGGGCACGAGTGGGTCTTCCGCAACGGCGAGCCGCTGGCGCTGGCGGGGGCTCCGGTGACGCTGTCGCCGCGCGAGCGCGAGGTCTTCGCCGCGGGCGCGGGCGGTCGGGCGTTCTTCTCCATGAGCGAGAGCGCGCAGGGGGACGTCGCCATCGGCGGCGCGACCGAGGCGCCCGGCGGGGCGCGCAGCGCTGTGGTGGTGCTCAACGGCCAGCGCGTGCTCCTCCGCACCGGCGGCCCGGTGGACCTCGACGGCAATGGCGCGGCGGACGACGATGCGTACATCCACGCCTTCATCGAGGGCGCGGCGGCGCTCAGCGAGG
>JBIQJK010000255.1:0-2230 GCA_044507535.1 Planctomycetaceae bacterium
GGGGGAGTGGGGGGGGTGGGGGGGAGGTGAAGCGATGGAGGGGGACGACACCCACCAGCTCGACTACGGCCGCTTCGACATCCGCTACCGCGACGAGGACGACCTCCGCGCCGGCCGCATCGACGGCGTGGTGGAGCTCAACGGCGTCACCGGCGAGCCCACCGCCCTCTACGACCCCTCGCGCTCCCCGCTGTGGGCCTACCGCCTCCTCTTCGGCCAGTGGCGCAGCCTCTACGAGCTCGGCGCGGCCCGGCGCGACGCCGGCTCCCGCCCCATGACCGTCCCCCAGATCCTCCGCGCCCTCCGCGAGCACTACCGCGACCGCCCCGGCAGCGCGCTGGCGGACTGATCAGAACGGCGCATCCCCATACTCGTCCGGCTCATCGAACGACCGGTCCGGCCCGCCGCCGTCGCGGTGGTTCTCGATCGGGCCCGTCTTCGGCCCCGGCGCGAACGGCCGCACCTCCACCTTGTACGGCCCCGGCGCCGCCGGCTCGGGGCGCGACGCGTACCCGCCGCCCCCCACGTACCCACCGGGGTCGCTCGCGTACCCCGGCCCGCCCGAGCGGTGCCCCGCGTAGTTCTTGAACCGCGTCGTCTCGTTGTCCCACTTCAGCTGCACGCTGTCCGTCGGGCCGTTGCGCTGCTTGGCGATGATCACCTCCGCCACCCCCACCTTGTCCGGGTTCTCCTCCGCCCAGTTCGGGTCCCCGATGTGGTAGTACTCCTCCCGGTGCAGCAGCATCACCACGTCCGCGTCCTGCTCGATCGACCCCGACTCGCGCAGGTCGCTCATCCGCGGCCGGTTCGCCTCCCGCGACTCCGGTCCCCGGTTCAGCTGCGACAGGCACACCACCGGGATGTTCAGCTCCCGCGCCAGCGCCTTGATCCCGCGGCTGATCGCCGACACCTCCACCTGCCGGCTCTCCCGCGCCGCCTGCGGCGAGGACATCAGCTGCAGGTAGTCGATCATGATGCACCGCACCCCGTACAGCGCCACCATCCGCCGCGCCCGCGCCCGCAGCATCAGCACGCTCAGCCCCGGCGTGTCGTCGATGTAGATCGGCGCCTCCGCCAGCTGCCCGCACGCCGCGATCAGCGCCTCGTAGTCGTCCGGCGTCAGCCGCCCGGAGCGCATCTTGTGCCCGCTGATCCGCGCCTGCGCGCTCAGCAGCCGCTGCGAGATGCTCCCCTTCGACATCTCCAGCGAGAAGAACCCCACCGGCACCTTCTCCCCCCCGCGCCCCCCCGCCGCCGTCTCCGGCGTCCCCCCGATCGCGATCTGCTGCGCCAGGTTGAGCGCGAACGCCGTCTTCCCCATGCTCGGCCTGGCCGCGATGATGATCATCTCCCCCGGCTGCAGCCCGCTGGTCAGCTCGTCCAGGTCGTCGAAGTACGTCCGGATCCCGCTCACCCCCTTGCCGTGCAGCGACTCCAGCTTGTCGTACTCGATCTGCACCAGCTCGGCGAGCGACTGCGCGTCCGCCGTCTGCTCCTCCTGCGCGATCTCGAAGATCCGCTGCTCCGCCGCGTCGATGATCTCCCGCGCCGCCTCCGGCCCCACGTCCCCCGAGTGGTACGCCTCGAAGGCGATGTGCCCCGCCGCCGCGATCAGCCGCCGCAGCTTGTGCTTGTCCGCGATGATCTTCGCGAAGTACGGCGCCGCCGCCACCGACGGCGTCTCCGCCGCCAGCCGCTTGAGGTACTCCGGCCCCCCGACGTCCTTCAGAACATCCTTGTCCCGCAGCAGGTCCGCCAGCATCACCAGGTTCCCCGCCTGGTGCCGGTCGTACAGCTGCACGAGCGCCCCGAAGATCACCCCGTTCGCCTCGTTGTAGAACGCGTCCGGCGTCTTGACGATCCCGATGACGTCCCCCGTCACCTTCGGGTCCAGGATCATCGCCCCCAGCAGCGCCATCTCCGCCTCCGGCGAGTGCGGCGGCAGCTTCTCGAACAGCCTCCCCATCTCCACGTTCACCACCGGCCCGCGCCCGCGCCGCCCCCCCGCCCCGGCGCCGCCCCCGAAACCCATCGCTCCCGCCTCGATCGAACTCATCCGCCCAGTCTCCCTGCCTCTCGCGCCGCCGTCGCCCGCCCCCGCAACAAGCGACAGCATTTCCCCCGTCTCTCTTCCTGACAGACCCCCGCGCCGCGCCCGCGCCGGGGGTCTCTACACTCAGCCTATGCCCCCGCCAAGCCAGACCCCCTCCACCGCCCTCGACCAGTCCCC
>JBIQJK010000088.1:0-14647 GCA_044507535.1 Planctomycetaceae bacterium
CGCAGCACCGCGTCGTCGATGTGCCGGGTCCCCCAGACCGTCTGGGCCACCCGCTCGTTGCCGCTCACCGCGGTGCTGGGGTCCACCCGCTCCTCGACCAGGCGCCACCCCGCGTCGTAGTACATCACCCGCTCGTGCTCGGTCCCGTTGGCGGAGTTGCCGTCCTGGTCCGAGCGGTGCACCGTCCGCCAGGACAGCCCGTTGTACTCGCTCGCCGAGAGGGTGACCCGCGTGCCGTTGGCGATCTTGACCAGCTCCACCTTGACAAGCCGGTTCCAGGCGTCGTGGGTCAGCTCGCGCCGGTAGTCCGCGTCGATCTGCTGCTCGCTCAGGTTCCCGGCGTCGTCGTACCCCAGCGTCAGCGGGAGCGACCCGAGCTCGACCAGCTCGTTGGCCTCGTTGTGCTGGCGGGGCTCCGCCGCGTCGGCCGGGTCGGTGAACACGCCGTTGCCGGTGGTGTCGGTCCGCAGCAGGCCCCAGTTCCCCAGCGTGTCCAGGCTCCACTGGCGGCTGCCCGCGGCGTAGGTCGCGACCGCCGAGCCGGTCACGACCCCCTTGTGCTCCTCGATCAGCCGGTCGAGCGTGTCGTAGACGAACTGGCTGTCCCGGCCCGCCCAGCTCGCCCCCGGACGCATGTCCTTGCGGACCGTCTGGTTCCCGGCCCGGTCGAACTCGGCGCGCTCCTGGAAGATCGGCGGGATGCTCGGCCGCGTGCCGCTGCTCGCGTGCGTGGTGAACGGGCCGTCCACCCACGAGTGCAGCACGGCGCGGCCGAACCGGTCCAGCCCCGGGTAGCTGCCCGTGACGCCCCGCTGGCCGTTGGTGGCGGCGCTGAAGTCCAGCTGCACGTCGGGGACGAAGTAGTCCACCACCGCCGCGGCGCCCACGCCCAGGTGGTCGTAGCGCACCACCTCGTGCCCGCCCGTGCCGGCGAAGGCCATCTTGGTGATCCGGCCGATCAGGTCGTCCGGCGAGCCCGCGGCGCCGTAGCTGAACGCCAGTTCGCTGCCGTCGGGGTAGAACATCGAGGCTGGGCGGCTGACGTTGGCCGCGGCGTTGGTCGCGTAGGCATAGGAGACGGCACGCGTGTCGCCGGTGGGCGTGGGGCCGGACCGGGTCACCGCGCCCATGTGGTTCTGGAAGATCGCCTCGACCTGCCAGAGGTCCGTGTAATCGATCTGGACCTCGTTGAGGACATCCGAGGAGGCGTCCAGCGAGCTGACCCGGCCGAGCCGGCCCAGCGGGTCGAACGCCAGCTCGATCGCCCGGACCGTGCCGTCGATCCCGGACCCCACCCCCGGGGTGGCGGTGTCGCGCACGATCCGGCCCAGGATGTCGCGGGCGTAGGCGTGGACCGTGCCGTTCTGGTCCCGGGCGCCGCGGAGCTCACCGAGGCGGTTGTAGCCGAAGGTCTTCGTGTAGCCGGTGGTACCGGGTGAGCCGTCCGCCCGATCAGGGTAGCGGATCTCGCGGAGCAGGTGCCCGGCGTTGATGAGCGAATCGTCGGCGTTCGTGGCCGGGCTCGCGGCCGTGACGCCGTAGACGTACTTGGTGACCTGGACCGTCTCCCCGCCGCCGGAGGCGGGGATGTGCGCCACCCGCATGACGGGCAGCCCGTTCTGGTAGACGATGCTCGTGACCCGGTCTTGCTCCGGATGCGCCGAGTCGAGGCCGGTCGCCTTCCAGCGGCCCATCCCGGCGTCCCAGGAGACACCGCCGTCGTCGTAGTTCTCGACCACGGCGATCTGGCGGGACATGCCGTCGTACAGACTGCGAGTCTTCTGGCCAAGCGAGTCGGTCATGACCTCGATCAGTCCACGGCTGTTGTAGCTGACCGCGGTCACCAGCGTGTCCGCGAAGCCCGAGGTATCCCAGTCCGGCAGGGGCGACGGCCGCGCGGACCACGCGGGCGCCGAGCCCCCGAGGGCGTAGCCGGTGGTGTTGGTGCCGAAGTTGACCATCGCGTTGGAGGGCGACTAGCGTCAGAATGCTGGCAAAGGACGCCGCGGCGGCTCCCCCGATGGCCCACTGGGCATGTCGGACCCTTGCTTCCAGCAGCTGGTCGGTCTGATCTGTCACCAAAGTCCCCACCTCGTGTTGCCTATTCGGCATCGTTGGCACCCCTTACCCCCCGAGTTACTCGAAGACCGCGGATGGTGATTGGGAACGAGCCGGTGCGGCTTGCGGCCCCGGTGGATGCTGGGCTAGAGGCCGGCGCCATATTTCGCCACCGTTACTGCCACATGCGCACAACTTGAGGGAGTTGTGCGCTTGTGGCAGGAACGGAGAGTGGGGGGGAGGTCGTCTGCCGTCTCTGTCAGCGGCGCACAATCTGAAAATATTGTGCGCCCCCCGCCGCGGCCACCGTGATCGCCCGCCTCACCGCCTCCTGCCCCCGAACCTCCGCGACGCCCACCCGCGCGGTCCCCCCTCGCAAACGCCTCGAACCCCTCCTCCCCGCGTGCCCGGGTTCCACTCACACCCCCGGATACAACTCCCGGAACACCCCATCGCTCACCCAGATCGCATCCCCCCAGTCGATCCGCAGCTTGTCGTCCCAGATCAGCCCGTAGAACCCCCACAGGTGGTACCCAAGCCCCGCGAGGTGGTTCGCCAGCTCCAGGAACTTCACCGCCCCCGGACGCGGGTCCTCGATGCGGAACTCGGCCATGATCACGTCGATCGCCCCCGCCCCCAGCAGCTTCGACGCCCCCTTGAGCGCGGCCAGCTCGTGCCCCTCCACGTCGAGCTTCAGCACGTCCACCCGCTCGATCCCCTGCGCCTCGCAGAACCCGTCGATCGTCTCCACCCGAACCCGCACGATCGCCCCGTCCCGCTCACCATCTCCCCCGCCCGCCCCCGCCGGCGGCACCAGCGAGTTGCTCTGCTCGTCCCCTTCCTTTAAATAGAACGGGATCTCCCCCGCCACCTCCCCCACCGCGGCGTTCACCGCCGTGATCCCCGTCACCCCCGCCACGTTCGCCTCCAGGACCTTGAACGTCGCCGGCGTCGGCTCGAACGCGAACACCTCCGCTCCCGGGAAGCTCTTCTTATACAGCCGGCTCAGCCGCCCGTGGTGCGCCCCGCAGTCCAGCACCACCCGCACATCCCTGCCGCGGAGGATCCGCCGCTGCACCGCCACCGCGTCCTCGGCGTCGCGCCGGTGCCGCGTCTTCAGGTCGATCCCCCTGGCGCGCAGGAACTCCAGGAGCGGGCGGACACGATCGCGGAGCGATGACATGCGTCGGGGCTACCTCCTCGGCCGCACGGCGGCCCGCAGAGGGTACCACGCCGACCCCTCCCGCGTCCCGCACGGCTCAGGCCGGCACGCCGCCCCCCGGCGCCGCCCCCTCCACCGCTGCCAGCCGCAGCGCGCTGCGGATCGCCGTCAAGCTCGGCGACGCCCCGATCGCATCGACCTTCTGCGTCAGCCCGTTCGCCTCCCCCAGGTGCACGATGTGCCGCGCCCGCAGCTGCTCCCGCGACAGCGGCCTCGACCCATCCAGCACCGCCACCTCCAGCGCCGACCCCTCCACCTCCGCCACCACCTCGAACCCCAGGCGCCGCAGCTCCGCCGCGACCAGCGCCCGCAGACGCGTGTCCCGGATGTCCACCCCCGCCCGCCGCACCGGCCCGGCCGCCGGCGACCGTTCCGCCGCGGGCGCCGCCGCGGCCGGCAGGTCCAGGATGAACGCCGTCCCCTCCCCCGGCGTGCTCTCGATCCGCATCGTCCCCCCGACCTCCCGAACCGTCCCCGCGACCAGCACCAGCCCCAGCCCCGTCGAGATCCCCCGCGTCTTGGTCGTGAAGAACGGCTCCATGCACCGCGCCAGCACCTCCCGGCTCATCCCCGGGCCGTTGTCCGCCACCCGCAGCAGCACCCGACCCTCCCCTCTCCCCCCTTCCCCTTCTCCCCCTTCATCCCGCCACGCGCTGATCCGCAGCACCCCGTCCGCACGCCCCCGCAGCGCCTCCCCCGCGTTCTGCGCCAGGTTGAACACCACCTGCGTCAGCGCCGGCCGCGCGATCCCCACCCACAGCCCCTCGCCGAACTCCGCCCGCAGCGCGACCCCTCGCGGCAGCGTGTTCTGCACCACCGCCGCCGCGTCCTGCCACCACGCCCCGAGGTCCAGCGGCTCGCTCCCCCGCGTCCCCTGCGGGTCCAGCGCCATCATCCGCAGCCCGTTGGCCAGTTGCTGCAGGTACCGCGTGCTCGTGCGGATCCGCTCCACGTCCCGCCGAAGCTCCTCCGGCAGGTCCGCCGCCGCCAGCGCCTCCAGGCTCACCCGCACCGGCAGCAGCAGGTTCCCCATGTCGTGCCCCAGCCCCGCCGACAGCGTCCCCAGCGAGGCCATCCGCTCCGCGATCCGCAGCCGCTGGTGCGACTCCTCCAGCTCCGCCGCCCGCCGCGCCACCGCCTTCTCCAGCTCCTCCTGCTGACGCTTGAGCGCCTCCCGCGCCTCCACCTCCGCCGTGACGTCCCGCGTGAAGCACCGCGTGTGCGCCAGCCTCCCGCCCTCCCACCGCCCGTTGGAGCTGATCCGCACGTGCAGCACCGCCCCGTCCTTCCGCCGCATCCGCGCCGGGAACTCCACCACATCCTCCCCCCGCCCCAGCCGGTCCAGCAGCTCCCGCAGCGCCCCCTGGTCCTCGTGGAACTCGCCGATGCACCGCCCGACGTACTCCCCCGCCCCGTACCCGAGCATCGCCAGCTCGGCCTTGTTCGCCCGCAGGATCGTCCCCCGCGCATCCACCCAGTGCAGCCCCACCGGCGCGTTGTCGAAGAAGTCCGCCAGGTCACGCTCGCTCCGCGCCAGCGCCTCCGCCGCGCGCTTCTGCTGGGTGATGTCCCGCGCGATCTTCGATGCGCCGATGATCCGCCCCCGGCCGTCCCGCACCGGCGACACCGTCAGCGACACGTCGATCCGCCGCCCGTCCTTCGCCACCCGCACCGTCTCGAACGGCTCGATCCGCTCCCCCCGCCGCAGCCGCATCAGGATCGACTCCTCCTCCGCCGGCCGCTCCCCCGGGATCAGCACCGTGATCGACCGTCCGACGACCTCCTCCGGCTCATACCCGAAGATCCGCCGCGCCCCGGCGTTCCACGATGTGATCCGCCCCTCGAGCGACTTGCTGATGATCGCGTCCTCGGACGAGTCCACGATCGCCGCCAGCAGCGAGCCCGCCCGATCCGCCTCCCGCTCCTCCGTGACATCCACCAGCAGGTTCACCGACCCCACCACCCGCCCCGAGGCGTCCCGGATCGGGTCCGGGTGCGGCAGCACGTGCCGGCGGACCCCGTCCGGCCGCTCCACCACGATCTCCACCCCCCGCACGCTCCGCCCCTCCCGCAGCGCCACCGCCATCGGGCACTCCTCCGCCGGCAGCGGCGTCCCCTCCGGCGTGTAGATCCGCCACGACCCGCACCACAGGTCCTTGCCCACCTCCGGCCGCCGGCCCCAGAGCTCCGCCGCCGCCTCGTTGAAGAACCCGATCCGCCCCTGCGCATCACACGTGTACACCGCCGCGGCCAGGGAGCCCAGCACCCCCAGCGCCGGCCCGTCGCCGCCCCCGCCGCGCGCCGCCAGCGCAAACAGCGAACACGCTGAATGGGCCGCCGCATCGGGGTTCAAGGCCGCTTCCCCCCACGCGCTGCATCCATGTCTGTGGCCACCCAAACCCATGGACGACCGGCAGCGCCCCGGTCGGAATCGGCCGCACGATCAACGGGAGCGCCAAGCGGGAACACAGCCTGTTGCATGAGCCAAGGGTAAACCCCCCCTTCGGGATTCACCAGTAAAGGAACTCTTAGACCGCGCCGGACGATCGCCGCAACGAATGCCCGGATCGCCGCGGGCTATCATCAGCCCGAGCGTCGCCCCCGCGCCGCGTTCCACGAGGAAGCCGCCATGCCCGTCAACATCCAAGTGATCTTCTACAGCACCTACGGGCACGTGTACCGCCTCGCCGAGGCCGTCGCCGAGGGCGCCCGCGGGGTCGCGGATGCCAACGTCGAGCTCCTCCGCGTCCCCGAGACCCTCTCCGAGGAGATCCTCACCAAGATGGGCGCCGTCGAGGCCCAGAAGGCCTTCGCCCACACCCCCCTCGCCGACCCCAAGCGCCTCGCCGAGGCCGACGCCATCATCCTCGGCACCCCCACCCGCTACGGCTCCGCCGCCGCGCAGATGCAGGCCTTCCTCGACGCCACCGGCTCCCTCTGGGCCGCCGGCGCCCTCATCGGCAAGGTCGGCAGCGCCTTCACCTCCACCGCCAGCCAGCACGGCGGCCAGGAGACCACCCTCCTCCACATGGCCACCTTCTTCTACCACCAGGGCATGGTCATCGCCGGCGTCCCCTACAGCTCCAAGGAGCTCTCCATCCTCTCGGAGATGTCCGGCGGCACCCCCTACGGCGCCTCCACCATCGCCGGCCCCCGGGGCGAGCGCTCCCCGAGCGCCAACGAGCTCGCCGTCGCCCGCGCCCAGGGCGTCCACGTCGCCACCATCGCCGCCAAGCTCGCCGCGCGATAGGCCCGGGCGCGCTACCGGTCCCCCTCCGAGTCGTCCATCCACGGCACGAACGCCGTGCACCACACCGGGAACCGCACATCGCACCGGAACCCGATGAACCCCTCCGCGCGCCGCCCGGCCCGCTCGAACCGGAACCCCATCAGCTCCCCGAGCCGCCCCCACGCCTCGCTCCCCGTTTCCCCTCACCGCCGCGACGACCCGCGAGAACTCCCCCGGCGTCCAGGGGGGGTTGATCCGCCCGGCGTGGAATGTATGATTTAATCATACATAAAGAACGGCCGATCTATGAACACCACGACGATCGATCACGCGCTCCGGAGGCTCGGCCAGCTCGTGGACTACCACGCCGGGGTGGACCTGTTCCTCGTCGGCGGCGCGGCCGGGATGCTCACCGCGGTGCTCCCGCCCGCGAGGACCACCGCGGACTGCGATGTGGTGGTGTACCTCCCCCCCGCCGCGCTGGGCGCGGTCGAGCTGGCCGCGGGAGCGTCGCGCAGGAGCTGGGCCTGCCGGAACGATGGCTCAACAGCGACGTCCAGATCCGCCGCGACACGCTCCCGGTGGGGTGGCAGTCGCGCAAGATCCTTGTTGGCGCGTACGGGCGGCTCCGCGTCTTCGCCGCCAGCCGCCTCGATCCGATCGCCATGAAGGTGGTCGCGGGGCGCGCTCAGGATCTGGAGGACCCCCGGGGCGATGAAGGTCCGGCGTGGTGAGGCCGAGTTTGCGCGTCGCTGCCTCGATGCGCTGGCGGCCAAAGGCGCCGCGCCGGAGCAGGTCGACGACGCACGGGGCGTCCTCGATTCACTGAAGCTGCACGACCATGAGTAGGCCCATCGACGACACGCTCATCAGCCGATGGACGCGGCTCGGCGCCGGCTTCAACGCCCGCCCCGCCGCGGCCACGCCCGACCTCGAGCGTCTCCTGCTCGACACCGCCCGCCGCGCCCCGGCGATGCCGCGCCTCTTCATCATGGCCGCGACCTGGCTCAACGCGTACGGCGACCTCGTCGCCAAGCACCGCCTGAAGCGCCTGATCCGCGATGAACTCGAGCCGGAGTACCACACGACGCTCGGCCTGCTGCTGGACATCGCCCAGGCCGGCACCCACCCGCTCGAGTTCCAGGCCGTGACCCGCGCCCTCGGCCCCGCAGCGCCCCCGCGCCCGCTCTTCGACGTCGAGCGCGAGTCACCCGCCCTGATCCGCCGCGCCTCGGAGGTCTCCGGCCGCTGGGGGCTCTGGTGCGAGCCGCTGGAGTTCAAGCCCGACGCCCTCCGCCCGCCCCGCTGGGTGATGGCGCACAACCCGGAGCTGCTCACCCGCGCCTACCTCCGCGGCGACCTCCGCGCCTCCGTCCTCGCCGCCCTCCGCTACGACTCCGGCGCGGGCGAGAGTGAGCTCGCCCTCGCCCGTATGGCCGGCGGCTCACGGGCCCAGGTGCGCAGCGCCCTCGACAACCTCGAGATGGTCGGCGAGATCGCCCGGACCCGCCCCGCCGGCTCCCGCCGGACGCGGATCGAGCTCCTCCGGCGCAGGGAGCAGCCCGCGGCCTAGCGCCGCGGCCCATCACGCCGCAACCTCTACAATCTCGCGCGTGACACGCCGCCTCCGGCGTCAGCCGCCCCGACCGCGGGAAACCACATGGCCGAACCAGAGCGATCCCAGCTTCCGGTCGAGTCCGCGTTCAGCGACGCCCTCATCGCGGCGAAGCGCGCCGCGCGCGACCCCGCCGCCCGGGCCGCACTCCTCGACGCCATCGCCGCCGCCCTCGACCAACAGCGCGACGCCATCATCGCCGTCACCTCCGAGGAGACCGCCCTCACCCCCGACGAGCTCGCCCCCGAGTTCGCCCGGATGACCGGCACGCTCCGCATGTTCGCCGACCTCGTGCGCGAGGGCTCCTGGGTCCGCGCCGCGATCGACCCCGCCGCCCCCGGCGGCCGGGGCGTCATCGGCCCCAACCACGACGTCCGCCGCATGCTCGTGCCGCTCGGCCACGTCGCCGCCGTCTTCGGCGCCAGCAACTTTCCCCTCGCCTACGGCGTCTGCGGCGGCGACACCGCCAGCGCCCTGGCCGCGGGGTGCGCCGTCGTCGTCAAGGAGCACCCCGCCCACCCGCGCACCGGCCGCCTCATCGCCCGCGCCGCACAGCGGGCCATCGCCGACGCCGGCGCGAGCCCCGGCCTCCTCGGCTACGTCGAGCACACCGACCCGCGCGACCACTCCGTGGCCGAGGCGCTGCTCCGGCACGACGCGCTCTGCGCCGTCGGCTTCACCGGCTCCGTCGGCGGCGGCCGCGCCATCGACCGCCTCGCGCGCGACCGCCACACCCCCGTCCCCGTCTTCGCCGAGATGGGGAGCGTCAACACGATCATCGTCACCCCCGCCGCGGCCGAGCGCCGCGCGGAGCGGGTCGGCGACATGATCGCCGACTCCATCCTCGCCCGCTTCGGCCAGCAGTGCACCCGCCCCGGCCTGGTCATCATCCCCGCCGGCAGCGACGCCCTCGTGCGGGCGATCGCCGGCCGCATCACCGCCGCCCCCGGGCGCGACATGCTCGCCCCCTGGATCCGCGACGCCTACGTGCGCCGTCTCGACGAGGTGTCGCGGGCTCGCGGCGTGTCGCGCATCGCCGCCGGCAGCCCCCGCGGGGGCCCGCGCGGAGCGGCCGCGGCGTTGTTCTCCGTTGACCAGCGCCCCTTCGCCGACCAGCCCGACCTCCGGGAAGAGATCTTCGGCCCCGCGGCGATCGTCGTCACGACGGACACGCCCCACGACCTCTCCGGCATCCCCTTCCCCCCGGCGCTGACCTGCACCGTCATCGACGACCCCAGCGGTCAGCACGCCGGCCCCGCCGATCATCCGCACCTCCGCCCCCTCCTCGAGCGCCTTGAGGCGTCCGGCGGCCGCATCATCTTCAACGGCGTCCCCACCGGCGTCCGCGTCGCCCACGGCATGTCCCACGGCGGCCCCTGGCCCTCCACCAACCGCCCCGACACCACCGCCGTCGGCCCCTACGCCATCGAGCGCTGGTGCCGCCCCATCTGCTTCCAGAACTGCCCCGACGCCCTCCTCCCCCCCGAACTCCAGGACGCCAACCCCCGCGCCATCCTCCGCATCGTCCGCGGCATCCCCACGCGCGACCCCATCACCCGCGGCGCGTAGCCCGCTCCCCGGAACGAAAGGACCCGGACCCGGCCGCGGAGACGCACGCGCCGGGTCCGGGGGTGTGGGGGTCGCCGGGGGCCGGAGCCTCCTCGCTCTCCGGCGCCGGCTCTTCATCTCTCATCCGCGCAGCCAGAGGCGAGCCATCCCCGCCTTCTCATGTCCCGCTCACTGCTCCCGATTGCTCCCCCTCGTCCGCCCGAACCACATCCCACCCGCGGCGAGCCGCCGCCCGCACTTCCACCAGCCCACCCCACCGCGACACCCCTCGCGCCACGCTGCCATTATCCAGACTTTGAAAACACGCTCATGGCATTATCCAGACCATGAAGCGTTCTCTCACATCTCCTGCAATATTGCACCCCAGGACGCCCCCTGAACAGGGGATCAATCCCTCCCGAACCACTCCGGGACTTTCACCCGCTCCGCCGGGCGATGCCGATAACACCGGGATATGGGAGACCATGCGATCAGTCGTCGCGCGGGGCGTGGTTGGGGTGCGCAATCTTCGCGCTCGAAGCGAGCCGCCGCGGCCGCCTCGGACGCCGACCCATCCCTCCTGTGGCGGCGCGTCCTCTGGATCGGCCTCGCCGGCGCGTGGGTCTTCCTCGCCATCAGCGCGCTGAGCTTCTCCTCCGCCGACCTCCCGTCGGTCGCCGTCGTCCCCCCGAACGACCCCGTCGCCAACTGGTGCGGCCGCGTCGGCGCCACCCTCGCCTACTACGGCTATGAGATGTTCGGCCTGGGCCTCTGGGTCCTCATCGGCCTCTGGGGCCTGCACCTGGGCGTCATGGCGACCGGCCGCCGCATCGGCCACCTCGGCGTCCGCTTTCTCGGCGCCATGGTCATGGCCGCGAGCGTCGCCGCCATGCAGGGCCTGCTGCTGCCCTCCACCGGCCCGGTCCGCGGCCTCCCCGGCGGGCTGTTGGGCACCGTCGGCGCCGCCGAGCTGCTCCTGCGCTTCAACGCCCTGGGCTCGTTCCTCTGCCTGGTGCTCATGTTCGCCGTCGGCGCGGTCGTCGCCCTCGACGCCTGGGCCGTCATCGCCTTCCTCTGGGCCGGCAACGTCATGGTGAAGGGCGCCAAGCCCGTCGGCCGCGTCGCCATCGCCGCCGCCAGGACCGCCGCGGGGCGCATCGGCCAGATCGGCGAGGACGAGCCCCCGCCCGCGCGCATCCGCATCAACGACGTGGACGACGACGAGGACCTCCCCGGCCGCGGCGCGGGCAAGGGCGGCAAGCGCCCCGGCAAGAAGAAGGACGAGCAGGAGGCCGCCCCCTCAAAGGCCGACCTCAAGCGCCGCGACAGGAAGGACGACGCCGCCATGGTCGCCGTCGCTGCGGTCAAGGTCGAGGAGGACCTCGCCGCCGCCGAGGAGCCCGAGGCCGAGCAGGACGAAGCGGCGGCCGCGGAGGAGGCCGCATCCCCCGCCGCCGCGCACACCGCCGCTTCCGAGGCAGGCGACGATGCTGCCGACGAGGAGGAGGACGACGCCCCCGGCGCTCCCCAGGTCTTCACCGCCGAGCAGCTCCGCGAGAAGATCGCCAAGCTCCCCCTCCGCTTCGCCGCGGCCAACCGCCGCTCGGCCACCCAGGAGGACCTGCAGGACCTCCAGAACGTCTCCGAGATGGAGGGGTACCAGTTCCCCAGCCTCGACCTGCTGGAGGAGCCCGAGCAGAACTACTCCGAGCGGCTGGAGGCCTTCGTCCGCGAGCAGGCCGAGGCGCTGGAGCGGGCGCTCAAGGAGTACAAGATCGACGGCTCGGTCGTCGGCATCGACTCCGGCCCGGTGATCACCAACTACGAGATCCGCCTCGCCCCCGGCACGAAGGTCGCCGCCCTCCAGGCCGTCTCCAGCGACCTCGCCCGCGCGCTCAAGGCGATCAACATCCGCATCGTCCCCAACACCCTCGGGCGCGACACCGTCGGCATCGAGGTCCCCAACGCCATCAAGGAGAAGGTCCGCCTCAAGGAGCTGATGACCAAGACCAGGGACGACGGCAGCGGCAACGCCTCGACCCCCGCGTCGAAGATGGCCCTGCCGATGTTCCTCGGCAAGGACGCCAGCGGCGAGCCGCTCATCGCCGACCTCGCGCAGATGCCCCACCTGCTCATCGCCGGCACCACCGGCTCGGGCAAGAGCGTCTGCATGAACACCATCATCATGAGCTTCCTCTACACGAAGAAGCCCAACGAGCTCAAGCTCGTGCTGGTGGACCCCAAGATGGTCGAGATGTCCCAGTTCAAGGACATCCCGCACCTGATGTGCCCGGTCGTCACCGAGATGTCCAAGGCCGCGGCCATCCTCGAGTGGGCCGTGGGCAAGATGGAGGAGCGGTACGAGCTGCTCGCCGAGGCCGGCTGCCGCGACATCGCCAGCTACAACGCCCTCTCCTGGGAGGAGCTCAAGGACGCCTTCTGCCCCGAGACCCCCGAGGAGGAGGCCCGCATCCCCCGCAAGCTCCCCTACATGGTCTTCGTCATCGACGAGCTCGCCGACCTGATGATGACCAACAAGGAGGTCGAGCACTCCATCGTCCGCATCGCCCAGAAGGCCCGCGCCGTCGGCATCCACCTCATCATCGCCACCCAGCGCCCGCAGGCCAACGTCGTCACCGGCCTGATCAAGTCCAACATGCCCGCCCGCATCTGCTTCAAGGTCGCCAGCGGCATGGACTCCCGCATCGTCATGGACCAGAAGGGGGGCGAGCTCCTCCTGGGCCAGGGCGACATGCTCTACCTCTCCCCGCGCTCCCACAAGGTCACCCGCTCCCAGGGCACCCTGGTGGACGACCGCGAGATCCGCCGCGTCGTCAAGTTCATGCGCGAGGTCGCCTCCCCGACCTTCGAGCGCCAGCTCGTCCAGCTCCGCTCCGGCGGCGAGGGCCCCAGCGAGGCCGAGATCCGCGACGGCCTCGCCAACGCCCAGGAGGACGACCTCTTCGACAAGGCGGTGGAGATCGTCATCGAGACCAAGCGCGGCAGCGTCAGCATGCTCCAGCGCCGCCTGGCCATCGGCTACACCCGCGCCGCCCGGCTCGTCGAGATGATGGGCGAGGCCGGCATCCTCGGCGGCCACAAGGGCACCGTCGCCCGCGAGGTCGTCATGACCATGGAGGAGTGGCAGGCCCTCAAGGCCCAGGCCGCCGCCGACGCCGCCGAGGCCGAGGAGGCCCGCAAGAACCCCGGCAAGCAGCGCGAGCTCTTCCCCGTCAAGCAGAGCACCCCCGAGGAGGCCCGCGCCGCCGCCGGCGTCGCCCCCCTCGCCGAGACCCTCGCCGCCCGGGCCGAAGAGGAGGACGAGGAAGAGGAGGAGGAAGACGCCCCCTTCGAGGTCGAGGACGCCGCCGACGAGGACGACGAGGACGAGGACGAGGAAGACGAAGCAGAGGAGGAAGAGGACGAGGAGGACGAGCCCGTCGACGAGATCGACGAGGACGAAGAGGAAGAAGAAGAAGAGTACGAGGAGGACGACGAGGCCCTCGACGAGGCCGAGGACGGGGAGGAGGAGGAATACGGGGACGACGAGGAGTACGAAGAGGAAGAAGAGGAGGAGGGGGAGGACGAGGCCGAGCCCGTCAAGCGGCGGCGCTGAGCGGCCGTTCCTCTCGCGCGAGCGCGACAGCCCAAGCGGCCGACCTTCAAGAGCCGGCGGTCGAGCGGGCGGAGCGAGCGCGACCCCCGGCCCCGCCGCCCCCCTCAACTGATCGTCAGCGTCGGCGTCTTCGCCCCCACCCGGAAGCTCGCCAGCGCCACCTGGTTCTCCAGGTTCGTCACCAGCCCCTCCAGGTGCTTCTCCAGCGCGGTCCCCGGCGCGAAGTTCGCCGTCGGGTCCCCCTTGTCCCCGTTCTCCCGCAGCTTCACCGTGATCGGCAGCTCCCCCAGGAACGGCAGCCCCAGCCGCTGCGCCATCAGCTGCGCCCCGCCGCGACCGAAAATGTCGTACTCCCGCGGCCCCCCCTGCTCGGCGGGGATGTCGTCCGCGATGAACGTGCTCATGTTCTCCACGATCCCCAGCACCTCCACCCCCAGCTGCTGGAACATCCGCGCCGCCCGCACCGCGTCGTCCTGCGCCACCCGCTGCGGCGTGCACACCACCACCGCCCCCGTCAGCCGCAGCATCTGCGCCATCGTCAGCGCCACGTCCCCCGTCCCCGGCGGCAGGTCGATGATCAGATAGTCCAGCTCGCCCCACTGCGTCTGCTCGGTCAGCTGCTTGAACGCCCCGTGCGCCATCGGCCCGCGCCAGATCAGCGGCTTCTCCGGGTCCACCAGCTTCCCGATCGTCATCGCCTTCACCCCGTGCACCGCGAACGGCTGGATCATCCCCTGGATCACCACCGGCTCCACCACGCTCAGCCCCAGCATCGTCGGCAGGCTCGGCCCGTAGATGTCCCCGTCCAGCAGCCCCACCGCGTGCCCCCGCCGCGCCAGCCCCACCGCCAGGTTCACCGCCACGGTGCTCTTGCCCACGCCCCCCTTCCCCGCCCCCACCGCGATGATGTGCCGCACCTCCGGCAGCGTCCGCGCCGCCTGCTGACCCTGCGCCCCCGCGCCCGCCTTCGTCCCCCCGGCAGCCGCGGCGGGCGCGGGCCCCGTCGGCGTCGGCCGCTCGTCCGTCACCTCCACGTGCACATCCTCGATCGTCTCCCCCGCCTGGTGCGCGTGCAGCCTCACCGCGGCGTTGACCTGCTGCCGCAGCCCCGCAAGCTGGTCGTTGTGCAGCCCGCCCCCCGCGATCGTCACCGACGCGAACCCGTCGCAGTAGGCGATCTTCTTCACCGCCCCGGCCGCGACGATGTCGCGTCCCGCCGCGGGGTGGGGGACTCGGGTCAGGGCGATACGGATGGACTCTTTCGTGATAGGCATGCGGTCGGGCCTCCCTGGTCGATGATAGGGGCGGGCAGCGGTGGGGGGGTGGGGAAGGAGGAGTGGGGGGTAAGAATGGGAGAAT
>JBIQJK010000256.1:0-2168 GCA_044507535.1 Planctomycetaceae bacterium
CTGCTCCCGCCCCACCACCTCCGCCTCCGCCAGCTCGTGCTCGATCGGCGTGCTCGTGATCGCCAGGTCCAGCTCCCCCTCCACCACCGCCTCCACCAGCCGCTCCGTCAGGTCCTCGCGAACGGTCAGCTCGCAATCGGGGAACCGCCGGTGCAGCGCCCGCAGGTGCGGCGGCAGCAGGTACGGCGCGATCGTCGGGATCGCCCCCACCGCCAGCCGCGTCGCCCCCGCCAGCAGGTCACGCTCCAGCGACCCGCGCACCTCGTCCGCCTCCGCCACGATCCGCCTCGCCCGCGGCAGCAGCGCCCGACCCGCCTCCGTCAGCTCCACCCTCCGCCCCAGCCGGTCAAACAGTCGGTGCCCCAGCGACTCCTCCAGTTTCCTCACCTGCTGCGAGAGCGTCGGCTGCGTCACCCGGCAGTGCCGCGCCGCCCGCCCGAACCCGCCGCGGTCCGCCACCGCCAGGAAGTACCTCAGTTGGTGCAGTTCCATAGTCAGATTCTATGGGTTCGGTCGCCTTCACGGGGTGGATGACGATGCCGGGCGTCGGTATATTGCCCGGGTGGGGCCGGGGAGGGCCCCACGGGGGGGACGCAGGCTCACCCGCTACTTCATCACCCGAAGAAGGAGGACGACGATGCCGGAGAAGAAGAACGTGCTGACCACCGCCGAGGGCGCCCCCATCGCCGACTTCGAGAACTCCCTCACCGCCGGCCCCCGCGGCCCGCTGCTCATGCAGGACGTCCAGCTCCTCGAGCAGATGCAGCACTTCAACCGCGAGCGCATCCCCGAGCGCGTCGTCCACGCCAAGGGCTCCGGCGCCTACGGCGCCCTCACCATCACCAACGACATCACCCGCTACTCCAGGGCCGCCATCTTCTCCCGGGTCGGCAAGAAGACCGACCTCTTCCTCCGCTTCTCCACCGTCGCCGGCGAGCGCGGCGCCGCCGACGCCGAGCGCGACGTCCGCGGCTTCGCCATCAAGTTCTACACCGAGGAGGGCAACTGGGACCTCGTCGGCAACAACACCCCCGTCTTCTTCGTCCGCGACCCCGTCAAGTTCGCCAACTTCATCCACACCCAGAAGCGCGACCCCAAGACCAACATGCGCGACATGGACATGCAGTGGGACTTCTGGTCCCTCTGCCCCGAGTCCCTCCACCAGGTCACCATCCTCTTCTCCGACCGCGGCCTCCCAGCCTCCTACCGCCACATGAACGGCTACGGCAGCCACACCTACAGCCTCATCAACGCCAAGGGCGAGCGCGTCTGGTGCAAGTTCCACTTCAAGACCATGCAGGGCATCAAGTGCCTCACCGACGCCGAGGCCGAGGCCCTCATCGGCAAGGACCGCGAGAGCCACCAGCGCGACCTCTTCACCGCCATCGAGCGCGGCGACTTCCCCAGGTGGAAGATGCACATCCAGGTCATGACCGACGAGCAGGCCAAGGCCTTCCCCTGGAACCCCTTCGACCTCACCAAGGTCTGGCCCCACAAGGACTTCCCCCTCATCGAGGTCGGCGTCCTCGAGCTCAACCGCAACCCCGAGAACTACTTCGCCGAGGTCGAGCAGTCCTCCTTCAGCCCCAGCGCCATCGTCCCCGGCATCTCCTGGAGCCCCGACAAGATGCTCCAGGCCCGCATCATGAGCTACGCCGACGCCCACCGCTACCGCGTCGGCGTCAACTACCAGCAGCTCCCCGTCAACAAGCCCCGCTGCCCCGTCATGCACTACCAGCGCGACGGCGCCATGTCCACCGGCCAGTGCGGCGCCGCCGCGGTCTACTACCCCAACAGCCGCGAGGGCGCCCCCCGCCCCGCCCCCGAGTACAAGGAGCCCGCCTGGTCCCTCGGCGACAACGTCGTCGTGGACCGCTGGGACTCCACCAGGGACCACGACAACTACACCCAGCCCGGCAACCTCTACCGCCTCTTCGACGACGGCCAGCGCGACCGCCTCACCTCCGCCATCGCCGGCGTCCTCTCCCAGGCCCGCCCGGAGGTCCAGCGCCGCCAGCTCTGCCACTTCCTCCGCGCCGACCCCGACTACGGCGCCCGCGTCGCCAAGAAGCTCGGCATCGAGCCCCCCTCCCCGGAGGAGGTCGAGCGGGAGACCGCCGGCCGCTGACCCCCGCCCATCGACAATCCCTTCCAGGAGGAGACCATGG
>JBIQJK010000089.1:0-14249 GCA_044507535.1 Planctomycetaceae bacterium
CTCCATGTGCTCGCGTCCGCCGCGTGGTGCGGCGGGCCGGATGTTCACGGAGCAGGCGATGAGGAAGGACGAGGTCAAGATCGACGGGACGTACCTGGCCAAGGTCAGCGGCGGGGTGGTGCCGGTCCGCATCACGAGCGAGAAGTGGTCCGGGGACAAGCACGTCGGCTGGGTCGGGGTCAACACCCTGACCAACCGCTCGGTCCGCATCAAGAGCGCCCAGCGCCTCCGCGGGCCGGCGGGCGCCCAGGAGCCCGACGCGGGGGCGACGGCGGCCCAGGCGGGCGAGGGCGCGGTGAGCCCGGGAGCGGACGCCCCCGCGGAGGGCGGGGCCAAGGGCGGCAAGGGCGGGGCGAAGGGCGCCGCCGGCCTCCGCGCCCAGGCCAAGGCCGACCAGGAGAACGCCCGCATGCGCGACGAGCGCGAGGCATCCCCCGACGGCATGACCGCCAGCGAGCGGGCCATGGCGCAGACCGCGGCCGCGAAGCCCACGAAGACGGCGAAGCCCGCCAAGGCGGCCACGCCGGCGAAGCCCAAGAAGACCAGCGCCCTGGACGCCGCCGCCATGGTGCTCGCCGAGGCGGGCACGCCGATGAAGGCCAAGGAGATGGTGGCGCTCATGGAGAGCAAGGGGCTGTGGACCAGCCCCGGGGGCAGGACCCCGGAGGCCACGCTCTACGCGGCCATCATCCGCGAGATCGCCGCCAAGGGAAAGCAGGCCCGCTTCAGGAAGACCGAGCGGGGCACCTTCGTGGCCACCGAGCACGCACTCGCCACCGGTGCCGGGAAGGAGGGCTGATCCGTGACGACCCCAACGACCCAGCAACTCCAGGAAGTGCTCGCCGCGGCCGAGTCGCTGCTCTCGGCCCGGGCCGACGACATGCTCACGGTCGAGGAGTGGGCCGGCCTGGCCCGCGCCGTCGCCGGGGCCACCGGCTGCAAGGCCGCCGACCTGCTGGGCGGGCGCGACCTGAGGGCCGCCGCCGAAGAGCGGCTGGCCTGGGACGAGCAGGCCGACGGCCCCCTGCCCGGCAGCGACCTGTAGCGCCGCCCCCGGCATCACCCCTCCCCCACCCCTGCCGCCTCGGCGGGGGTGTTCTCAGTTGTGAATTCGTCGTCGCCGCCGGCCCCCTCGCCCGCGGGCGCCGCCTCCAGCCCGGGCAGCTCCGCCCCGTCGGGGCCGTACCGCCGGGCCTTCTTCCCCGAGTACTTTTCCCAGCGCCGGACCGCCACGTCCACGAACACCGGCTCGAGTTCCATCGCGCAGCAGCGCCGCCCCAGCGACTCGGCGGCGATGAGCTGGCTGCCGCTGCCGCTGAACGGCTCGTAGCAGAGGTCCCCGGGCCGGGTGTGCTTGCGCATGGGCCGGGCGAAGATCTCCACCGGCTTCTGGGTCGGGTGCTCGTTGCCGACGATCCGCTGCTTCCCCTCCCAGTCGATCTCCCAGACGCTGTTGAACTCGTGGTCGGAGTCGTGCTCGGGCATGCTCCCCTGGCGCCAGCCCATCATGCACGGCTCGTGCCGGAAGTGCCAGAACACCCGCCCGAAGACCGGCGTGGGCTTGACCCACACGATCTGCTGGTGGTCGAGGATCCCCAGGCGCTCCCAGACCTCCGCGATCAGCCGCTGCCGCTTGTGGGCGTGCCAGCAGTAGATCGCCGCGTGCGGGGCCAGGACCCGCAGCACGTTGGTGAACACGCCGGTGAAGAACGACTCCGCGTCGGTGATCTCCACCTCGCGGTAGGTCCCGCTCCAGTCCTTGCCCGAGTCGTCGGGCCGCTCGCCGGTGTAGTCCACCAGGTACGGCGGGTCGGTCGCGCAGAGCGCGGCCTTCTGCCCGTCCAGGAGCCGGTCCACATCGGCGGGCTTGGTCGAGTCGCCGCAGAGCAGGCGGTGCTTCCCGAGGACCCACAGGTCCCCCGGGCGGGTCAGCGCCGCCTTCGGGGGCTCGGGCACCTCGTCCGCGTCGGCGTTCCCGCCGGCCGAGCCGTCCACCTCCGCGAGCATGGCGTCGAGGTCCTCCTGGGCCCAGCCCAGGATGGACAGGTCGAAGTCGGCGGCCTCGAGCTCGCGCAGCTCCTGCGGCAGCAGGTCGAGGTCCCACTCGGCGATCGTCGCGGTCTGGTTGTCCGCGATCCGGTACGCCCGGGCCCTGGTCTCATCCAGGTCCGGCACGTGCACCGGGACCTTCTTGAGGCCCAGGCTCTGCGCCGCCTTCCAGCGGGTGTGCCCGACGATGATGACGCCCTCGGCGTCCACCACGATGGGCTGCCGCCAGCCGAACTCCTCCAGGCTCCGGGCGACGGCGCCGACGGCGGCATCGTTGAGCCTGGGGTTCTTCTCGTAGGGCCTGACCTTCTCCGTCGCCCGCAGCTCGATCTTCATGGTCGCCAGCTCCCCGCGCGCCCCGTAAACCTGTGCCGGCCGGCGCGCCGTGTCCGTGCACATGGAAGTGTACGGGCTGGGGAGCGCGGGACCAGCCGGCTTCATGTCGTAACCCATTGGGGGAACTGACATTGCGTACAGGTGCGCCGGAGTGCCTAGGAGCGCACAGGGGTGCATACGAGCGCACCGGCGCCGCCGCCGGCGGGGGGCCGGGGCCGACATTTTCTGACATCTTTTCGGGCGGACCGGCGCCTCAGCGCGGCCGCGGGGGAGCTACGGAACGGGATAGGAGCGTAGCAGCACGATCACCGAGAGTTGCTCAGTCCAGAAGCTCCGTCTCGGCCGCGGGATCGCTACACCTTGATGGCGTAGGCGGCGACCTTGAGGGCGGCCTCGGCGAAGAGGGTGTTGTGCTTGAGGCTCCGGAGCGTGCCGCCGCTGAGGCGTTTGACGGCGCTGTTGACGCTCTCGCACATCCAGCGGCGGCCGTACTCGTCCACGGGGGTCTGGAACGCGCTGCGGTAGAGGCCGCCCACACGCCCGTCGGCGCTGCGGACGGTCGTCGGCGCGTAGCTCGGCACGCCCCAGCCCTCCCAGTTGGCCCTGTGCCACGCCTCGCTGTCGAAGGCCCCGTCGCCCCAGAGCATCGTCGGCCTGCACGTCGCCCTGAGCTTCTCGCGCAGCGTCCACGCCTGCTTCATGTCGTGCGAGGGGCCCCAGTCCACCACCAGCGATACCGGGATCACGCTGGCGCACAGCACCCCGAGCATCACCTTCACGAACCTCGTGCGCTCGCGTCCGGCCCTGGAAACAAAGTGCGCCGACGCGCTGGTGACCTCCAGGCCCGTCCCGTCGATGGCCGCATCCTGCGGCCGGGCCTTGCTCACGGCCCGGCCGATGCTCGCCAGCACATGGTCGATCAGCGCCAGGATGTCCGGCCGGTCCGCGAACGCCTGGAGCGTGGTGAACCGCGGGACCTGCTCCAGGCCGATCGCCTCGCGCACCGCCGGCATCAGGATCAGCAGCTCCTCGGCCCTGCGGTACGTGCAGCCCATGTGGGCCTTGAGGATAACGCACGCGAAGAGCTGGGGCTGGGTGAACTTCTTGGGCGCGTACTTGTGCGGGTGGTCGGCCAGATGCCGCCGCGCCAGCCGGAGCGCCAGCTTGACGATCCTCACCAACTCCTGGTCGCCCGCCTCGGTGATCGGTTGCCCGAACAGCCCACGCTCACGCCGCCGCTTCGCCATGCCCTACTCTTCGCACGGTGACCACCCCCGGTTGCGCCAGGTTCTGGACAGAGCAACCGAGAGTATCACCTTGGAGGGCCGAGTCGGATTTCTCGCCTATTCGTCGGGATCAACAAGGTCATCGACGTTGATGCCGCGTTCGTGAAGTATCGACTCCCACGCAGCTCGATCCAGACACAACTCTCCCGGCTGTTGTGCGTCGGGTATCCGATTCCGAAGTCGAAATGCTGCCCGTTCCGCAATGCACTCGAACGAATCAAGTCCGTCTAGGAGATCACGCCACGTGACATTGGGATGGTCGATTAGCGTCCAAGACTGGACAACAAGCTGCCTGAACGCGGCATCGACCGCTGAACGAATATGATCAACATCTGACACGGTTCGGATCCTCGCGGTGGCCTTAAAAGGGAACAATCCAGACATGCCAATGCAATTCACATGCTCGGACCGATACTCACTCCTTTGACCACGAGATCGCTCCTACATCAATCAGTCAGCGCCGCCCTAATTATATTCCTGAGAACCTCAGGCAACCATCCGTCAGGATCGACACCCAGGTTCAAAGTAGACTGGAAGATCAAGTTGGTTGCTCGCCCGGCAGAGTTTGTTGTGCACGAAAACCCTAGGCTACCCTGCGGAATCAGCCCTGCGGCCATCGCTGCTTGATGCCCTGGCATCCTTCGAGTCACCTCTACGAACCCTACCTCACCTGTGCGTGTGACATAACCGGCAAAGGCACTGTCCCGAGTAGCGACCCGATTGAACACACTGCGGATCGCTGATGGCGAGAGCGGCCCGAACTCAACTCCTGCTCCTCTTACTCGACTGAGAATCTCGCCGCCTGCCCCTCCAAGAATTCCACCTGTAGCAGCACTAAACATCGCATCCGCTATTACCTCCTGCCATGGCTTTCGTTCAAGGAAGCCATTGACGGTACCAGCGATGCCTCCTCCTACGGCACCCCCTAGCGCTCCCCTCGCCCAGAGCGTCGCGAAAAGCCCGGCACCGGACGCAGCAAATCCGGCTGCCCCTCCAGCAAATCCAGCCAAGTACCCTTTAGCAAAGCCGTCCATGAAGTTACCGTCATTGAAGAACTTCTCGTAGGTCCCACTAAGAAGGCCGCTGATGAACCCGGAAATACCTGCCGAAATAGTCATATCGATGTAGCTGAAAGTTCCGAGCGGATCACTGGCTGTCCACGGGTTGCCTCGAAGATACTGATAGAGGTTCGGTCCGTCCACAAACCGTGCAGCGAGTTCAAACCCGTCGACGGCCGGTGATGGCGCCATACCGTGGTAGACCACCTGTCTTATCAACACCATGGCCGTAGCGTTGGGATCAGCCTGCATGAACCGCCCGTGCACCGCTGCCCCCGAGGACAGCCCCTGCTGCGAAATCACCCAGACCCCGGACGGGCTCTTCGTGGCCGATGCTTGCCCGACCAGGCTCGTGCTCCCCCCGCCGGGGAGCACGGCCCGGTTGCGGACGTGGTACACGCCGCGGGCGAAGGGCACCAGCCGCGGCGTCTCCACCGTAGCGCTGCTCGGCGGGACCACCGAGCCAACCACGGTCGCGTCGCTCACCCCCCGGTCAAGCCGGTCGTAGAACAGGCCCTTGTGCCCCACCGCGAGGAACGCGTGGGGGTGGATGTGGTCCGCCGAGAGGACCTGCCCATAGGCGTCGTAGCGCTGCTGCGCCGCCACCCGGGCGAGGCCCGCCTCGCCCCCCGCGTCGCACACCGCGGCCACGTCCCCGGCGCTGTCCTGCAGCGGCCAGTACGCCTCCCGCCCCTCCCCGTAGTAGACCAGGAGCTCGTCGACTGAGGCCGGGTGCCACGCGTCGCCCGGCCCCCACACGTACTCCCGCACCAGCACCACCCGCGAGGCCGTCTGCCCCGGGTCCGGGCCGCCGGGGCCGGGCCCCGTCCCCGGGTCACCCTCCAGCTCCAGCAGCCCGTTCTCCAGCTTCAGCGGCGCCGCCCCCAGCTCCAGCTCCACGCCCGGATCCCCGGTCCCGGCCCGCGCCTCCGCCAGCGCCGCTGTGCCCAGCGCCGCCACCGGCGCATCGCCCGACATCAGCGCCCCGCCGCCCGAGAGCGTGGGGTCTAGTCGCGTCTCCTGGATCCGACGGATCCCGTCGTAGTAGAACCGCTCGCTCCGCACGTGCCCACTCTGGGCGCTCTGGGGCGTCGGGAACGGCGACTGCGTGCGCACGAGGCGGCCCAGGCCATCGTACGTGTAATGCTTGAGCATCTTCCCGAACGCCAGATCCGCGTACGGGCGGCCTGCCACGGGTGTCCCCGCCGGATCCACCGCGCCCGCGTTTACCTGCACCAGCCGGCCCCACGCGTCGTACTGGTAGATCAGCGTGCCGTCGAAAACAAGGTTCCCCGCCGCGTCGTGCCGCACCGGTACCTCGCGCGCATCCCACCCCTGACCCAGGTCCGTCCGGAACCGGACCGCGGCCACCTCGTTGCGGCCGTCGGTCGCTGGCCCTAGGTGCAGATCCTCCGGCGCCGCGTCCGGTGCCGCACCGGGGTCCTGCCACGGGTAATAGCTCGGATGCAGGGCGGTGCCGCCGGCCGCCGCGACGCCGGGCGAGGGATCAAAGCCGTCGAGATTGCCCGTGGCGTAGCGGCCGGTGCTCAGGCTCGCCGGCGGCACGCCCGGGACCGGCTGCCAGTTGCCCAGCACGTCCAGCCACCACAGATCCTCGCGCAGGGTCGTCCCGAGGACGGGTGCGCCGCTTGAGTCCAGCTGCACCACCTTCGAGGCCGTCAATCGGTGGAGGGCGTCGTAGCCGTGCAACTGGGAACGTGCATTCAGTGCGTAGGCGGCCCCGTCGTGCAGCGCCGCGGCCGGCCACTGCGTCACCCGGTCCATCAGTCGGTTGCCCATGGCGTCGTAAGCGTGCTCGCAGCGCAGCAGCGTCTGATCCGCGGCGTTGCGCCAGTGCAGGTCGCGGAGCCGGCCGAAGCTGTCCAGCCCGGTCAGGCCCACCGGCGCGTTGGGGTCGTTGGGGGCACGCAGGTCCGCCGCGGCCTGGCCGCCGCCAGGGTTGAGCGTCATCGCCGCGCGCCGTGATGCTCCCGCGTAGGAAAACTCTGCGATCGTGGGATAGACGCTTCCGTAGCCGGAGGACATCGCCGTCAGACGCGAGATGCGGTCGTCGATCGAGTTCGCGGCGCCGTACGTGAACTCTACGCGCCGCCTGGTCGCCTCCGTCCCGTTAGGGAATCGCGGGTAGGTGATGCTCGCCAGACGGTCATGGCCGAGGCGGCCGCCGCCGGTGTCGGTCTCCTCGTAGGACCACTCGTAGTCCACCTTGGCGGTGGTGTCGGCTGGCGAAGTACCGAGATCGCCGTCGTGACCCTGCCACTCGCGGAGGAGATTGCCGCGAGCATCGTACTCATAACGGGTATGGGTCAGGACCGAGTTGGGATCGGCGGCATTGGTGCGGGAGATCACGTCCGAGAGCCTGCCCTCGGCGTTGTAGAGGTACTGGATCGACATGATGCGGTCCACAGGGACCGGACCGTCGAGCATCGAGGCCGGAAGGGCGGCGGTGAACTGCGCGCCATCATAAGAGCCGACCACGACCCACGTCAGGCGGCCGAGGGCATCGTAGAAGTAGCGGAAGGCCACGCCGCGGGCGTCGATCCGCTCGGCGATCTGGCCGTCGAAGGTGTAGCGGAGGACGATCTCGCCGGTGTCGAGGTTGGGGTCATTGTGCGGGAGCGGGAACGGATCGGGCGGGGCGAACGACGGCTCGCCGGTGGCCGCAACGGGCAGGTGCATGCGTCCGATGACCGAGGCGTGGTGGACGCCCGAGTCCGCGTAGGTCGGCGGGACCGAACTGCTGACGGGGGGGACGTGCGCCAGCAGGCGCGCGCCGTAGACCAGGCGAGTAACCTGCCGGTCTCCAACGACCGGATCACCGGGGGAGCGTGAGACGATGACGCCGGTCAACCGGCCGAGCGTGTATTCGTAATCGGTAACGCGGCGAAGTTCCCCGTTTCCAGTATCGGCGAAGCGATTCTCCGTCTTCCTTGCGAGCCGCCCGGCGCGGTCGTAGTCGAACTGGGTGATCGTGCCGTCGGGGTTGGAGGTCCAGATCAGCCGGCCCGTGAGCATCGAGTACCGGTTGATCGACAGCTGCGCCCAGTCCGGCAGCCCGGCTCGCTCGATCGGGTCCGCGTTCGGATCGCCGACCTCCGCGTCGTTAATCCACGGCTCGGAGGCGTTGCCGTCGTTGACCTGTCGCACGTACGCCATCGGGCCGGCGATCATCAGATCGGGGCCGAGTCCGTCGCAGCCGCGGCTCTCGGATCCGAGCGAGGCGGACGCCGTCAGCCGCCTCTGCGGATCGTACCACGCGACCGACCTCGCTCTGACGGCGTTGATGGACCCGTCGGCGGGATCCGCGACGAGCATGGCCCCGGTCCCGAGGACCCGGTCCAGGTACGACGTCGCGCAGACGTTCCCGTCGGCGTCGAGCAGGTAGTCGGTCCGGCCGAGCTCCCACTCCCAGCCCGTACCGTTCCACGCCGCGAGGCTCGCGCTGGAGACGGCCCTTCCGAGGCCGTCCAGGAGCGACAACGTGACCGACTGCTCGGGGCGCTGCTCGAAGACAGTCTGGCCGCCGCGACCGGCATAGGTGTGCTCCTCATGGCAGGTGACCTGCTGGGTATCGGAGTCGTAGTGGTACGTGCGGCGCTCTGCGACGCCGCCCTCGGGACCGTAGAAAGTTTCCACAACCGAAGTCGGCTTGAGGCTCAGGCTGTAGAGGTCCGCGATCGAAGGCCGAACGGGAACAAGCCACTCGCGGCGCTCCGCCGGATTCAGGTCCGGCGGCAGGTTGAGCGATCCGGCCCCGAACGTCGCGACGACAATGGGTCGGTCGGCGTGGTCAAGGTACGACAGGGTGGTCGTGAGGCGCGGCGCGGCGCTGGGGTCACGATTGGCCGTGCTGCTCTCGCCGTACTGGTCGACCCGGACCGGGCGCATACGCCAGTCGTAAGCGGTCACGGTTGCATAGCCGTCGGGATCAACGGATCCCGGATCAGAGAACGGATCGCTGGCCCAGCTCGGGTTCGAGGTGTAGCGCCGCACCGTGGTGGGCAGCCAGGCGTCGTTGACGCCCTCGCCGTACTCGATCCGCTCGACGAGCGCCAGGGCTGCGTTGTTGTTGAGCCACCCGGAATCGTTGGTCCCGATGTACCGCCGCACCGGCCGGCCGAGGAGGTTGCGGACAACGCGGGTGACGGTGCCGTCGAATGAGACCCGGCGGACGACGTCGACGAGGTCCTCCACCCTCTCCGATCCGACCTCGACGCTGATGCCGTTAGGCCCGGTCTCGAGAAGATCGGCCTGTGCGAGGCGGCCCGCCGAGTCCACCGCGTACTCCACCCGCTGCTCCTCCATGAAGCGCGGCTGATGCTCGGGCTGGGGATTTTCTAAGAAGCTGTTCAGGCCCACCGCGTTCTGAAGGTCGAGGTGGTGATCCGAGGAAGTCGCGAAGAACGTGCGGCGCGTGACCGCTGGCCTGCCGACCGCGTCGCGGTTGGTGTAGTCACGGATCTCACCGACGATTCTTGAATAGGACTGCTGGGTCGGCTCGTCGCCCCCTGGGCCGTCGGGGTCCTCGGTGCGGAGCTCGATCTCGTTGAAGATGTACTCCCGGGCAAACCACTGCTCCTTGGGCATCAGCGTTAGGCCGCCGTACCCGGAATAGCTGTCCACATTCCAGACGAGGTCCCGCGGCCGCGATGGGTCCCCCGACGACTCGTCGACCGTGATGGCCACGATCCGGCTCGCCCAGCGGCGGCCGTTGGGGTAGTAGATGTCGGAGAGCCGCCCGCCCGAGTTGGCGTACCGGTAGGTCAGGACGTAGTTCCTGGCGTCGGCGCCCTCCATCCGCGGCCAGCCGACGGGCCAGAACGCCTCGAGGGGCGCGAGCTCCGCGTCGGTGACCTCCGCGTCCTGCGGCCGCGGGTACCCGGCGTGCACGTTGAGCGCCGACGCGTCCGGGAGCTGGCCCCCGGGCTGCACGTCGATGTCCGCGATGATGTGGCGGGCCCGGCCGTCGGCGTCGTATACGTAGACGGTGTGAGAGAGCGACTGGAGATCATCGCCGGAGACGGCCGACGGATCGATGGGGTTGCGGACGAGCCCCGACGCCGTCCACATGTGCTTCCCGTCGTCGTCGAACTGCTGACGCTCCACCGGGAAGTACCAGTGCCCGCCGGGCCGCTGCTGCTGGGCGGGCCCGATGGCGATGGTGCTGAGCACCGGCCGCCAGTACGCCGGCTCGTACTCCCCCGGATCGAGCGACTCCGGCGCGCGCTTCGTCAGCGAGTAGCTCAGCGCGACCCGCGGCTCGGGCCGGCTCCCCGCGGTCATCGGCGGCGCCGAACCGGGCGCCGGGAGCTGCCCCCATTGCAGCCGGTCGGCATCAAGCGTCGGGACCAGGTAGCGGGCTTCGCAGACGTACTCCCACTGGTCGGGGTCCTCCGGCTGGGTCCACCCCGCCGGGAGGCCACCCGGGTCGGCGGGGTTCGGGGGACGGAACAGCTCACGCGTGTACAGCCGTGGCCTATCTGGATCATCGACCGGCTCCAGTGGGCCGGTTCCGACCCGGGTGTACGCCTGGCCCTGCTTGACGCCCTCGGCGCGCAGCTCGACCCGGGCGGTGTAGTCCGAGTACCAGCCCTCACCGGTGAGGAGGAGGTAGCCCTCGTTGTGCGGGTCGGTGTCGAAGCGTAGGGCTTCGTACTCGTAGAACCTCACGAACCCCTCGGTGAGCCCGTTGCCCGCGTTGTCGGCCACGGACCAGCCCACGCTCCGCTGCTCCATGAGCAGCAGTTCGTGCCGGAGGTGCGCGAAGGGATCAATGGGCGGCATAATCAGGCCGTAGCCGTACGGATCGGGCAGGCCGGGGGGAACGTCGGGAAGCTTCATGCCGGCTTCGTCGAGGAACTGGGCGACGGGCCAGTAGGCGTTCTCGGCGCCGAGCCCCGATCCCGATCCGTCGACGAACTCCCCGTTCTTGAACCGCCAGTGGTAGTCACGGAGCACGACGCCCGAGGGCCCGATGTGCACGACCCGGCGGCTCAGAAGCTTGGAGCGGCTATCGGCATTCTCCGGCAGGAAGTAGCCGCAGGTCTCCAGCGTGACGCCGTTGTCCATCGCGGCCTTGTCCGCGAACTCGTCGATCATGGTGATCCAGCGGGGCTTGGTGTAGTCCGGCGTCGCGTAGAGCCTGCTGTCCGAACTCCAGCCTCGCCAGGTGTAGGGCGCGTGGAAAGCCGTGCGGTGGGGCCTGCCGTCATCGAGCACGACCTCCTTGCCTGCGTTGAACCTTCGGAACCGGAAGTACCGCGACTCGCCGTTGGGCCCGCTGAGCGCGAGCGTGCCGACCTGACCGTCGCCGTACTGCACCCAGAAATCGACCTCGGCGACCGGGTCGTCCGTCCTGATGTAGCTCGGACGTCCGTCGGGTAGGTACCCCCTCAGGAGCCCGGGGTCGCTGATGCCCGCCACGGCACCGGGGGTCCAGCGCACGCTTGCCGCAGCCTGGAGTTCCTCGATGTTAAGCGAGCCAACAAAGAACCAGTTCCACCGGGCATTCGCGTCTAGCGCGAGCGCCACGCGGTTCACGCCGGCCAGAGGATCCTGGCGGCGAGCGGCTGAAACCGCCCGATCGACCGCGTCCGGCTCGTACACGGCGGCGAGCCACGCCTCGCCGCCCTCCCGGACTGCGTTGTAGTACTCGAAGAGCCAAGACCGGACGCTGCTGGGCGGCCCTGATGGCGGCGACTGTCCTGTCTCGGTCCGCGAGGAGACCGAGATCTTCAGGAGACGAGGGAACTTATCGAGCATGCCCTCCTGCTCGCCGACGCTCGGGTCGTTCTCGGTGAACTGGAACCCGTAGTGGTAGCGCACGCGGTGGAGCCAGTTCCCCGGCACCGGCACCGAGGTGTCGTCGTGGTCCAGGGCGTCAACGGTGGGATCGCTCGTGCCGTCGTAAAGCCGGGAATTCGTGGAGATCGAGTACCCCCCCGGCGGCAGCGTGTCCGCTCCGGGCTCGTCGCCCCGGTAGACGAAGATCGAGTCCAGCACCCGGGCCCCGAAGTGGTCGAGCGGTGTGGGAATCAAGCCCTCCCACCAGTAGATCTGGTCGTAGGGGCTCGGGCACTCGCCGAGGACTGAGTCCCACGGCACCCTGGGCGCGATCCGGTAGCGGTACAGAAGCGTCCAGTGCACCGTGAGCGAGGCCCCCTCCCGCTTGCTGAGCCGGATTGAGCGGATCTGGCCCTTGCCCGGGCAGTCCTGCATGCACTCCACGCAGTCGGGCGTCGGCGGATCGGCCGGGTAGGGGGTCTGCGGGTTGTCGAGCGCGAACTGGGTCTGGTGCCCGAAGGAGATGTCCACGACATGCCCGTACTGGTCTTCGATGCGGGTGCACAGGCCGTAGTACGGCACCCCCTGGCCCGGGTTGTCGCCGAGACTGCGAGGACTCCAGTGCGGCTTTGCCCCGCCGAACTGTTGCGGCAGGAAGGGCCGATCGTGCAGAGACGCAACCGTCACGCATGGATCGCCGGCGCCGCCGCATGCGATCCCGGCCTCGGTCTTGTCCCACCGGTTGTCCGGGACGTCCTCGCGGACGACGAGGAACGTGTATGTCAGGGCGCCGTCGTAGAGGGACACTGTGTACCGCGTCGGCCGTGTAGGCTGCGGTGGCTGCGCCTCCGTATCGATCCAGTCCGAGAGCGCCGGGTTCCAGTTCCGGCCGTTGTGTGTAAGTTTCGCCCTGAACCGTGCCGGCGCCTCGTACGTCCCGGTGTCCTCCAGTCGCTGGAATGGGATGGAGTGGTGGGCATCCAGCACGAGGTAGGTCGTCCTCGGGCCGTTGCCGACCATATCGGGGACCGCGGAGTCGATCAGCAGCAGCGGCGACTCGCTGATCATCCAGCCGTCGCCGGCCCAGTCCCACCAGACATCCACGACCGGGCTGCCAGCGCAGGTGTACGCCTCCACACGCTGGGAGTGCGACCTGGTCCGGATCAGCCGGAAGGTGGCACCGCCAAAGGGCAGCTCCAGCTCGCTCACTCGCGCCAAAGGCATCCCGGTGATCAGATCCACCGCCCCGGCGTGCACCGGCCGCTCCAGCCCCCGCCACCCCGTGGGCGCATTCGCTGCGCTCGGCGGGAGCAGCGCGACCGAGCTCCCGCCCAGCGCCGGCGACGGGGGCAGGAAGTCCCCGAGGCTCGAACTCCCGAGCAGATTGATGTTGAGCGGGTACCCTCTCGTCCCTGAAAGGATGATGCCCGTATTGCCCGGTCCCTCGGGCGGCAGGCCATGGCAGAAGAGGCGGAACGTCTTGTCGATGCCGTACCAGCACGCCGAGTACGGCGCAGGCGCCGCGGCCATCGGGAGCAGCCCCCACCGCGGCGGATCGTCGCCGGAGGTGTCAACGCCCCACTGGGCCCAGCACGGATCGGGACTGAGCAGCTCGATCGGATCGCACCAAGCATCCCAGTCGCGGAACGGAAGCCCGGGGGCCTCAACGCGGATCGCGCGCTCGTCGCCCTCCGGGTTCTCCGACGGGGGAGGACCAGGAGGATCCTCCGCGGCTGTGATGTTCGGTAGCCATCCAGCGACTAGGATCGCGAGCACGATGCGCCACGTGCCATGGCGTTGACCAGCAGGTAGATACAACACCATCGCTCCTCGTAACAGGTCGCTTGCACCTACCGAACCACGGGCGCTGCTCAGCGCAAGTTAGCGGGAGGTTACCGGCCCCTTGCGACTCATGCAAATGAGCGAACAAGGCTTTAACGATCACACAGGGCTGTCGGGACGCCTTCCTCACACATGACGGCCACGATGTCGTGGTCAACGGCACACCGATGAGTGACCCTGTTCATGTAGGGAAGGGGGTTGGTCGGCGCCGCCCGGAGCGGTAATGTTCCGTCGGGTTCGAAACGGGGTACTCGCCGGTTGCGGCCCCGATGATAAAGCGGTACGTTGCCGCGGGAGGTCCCCGCGCACATCGCAGGCTGTTATGACCCAGAGTCGAAGTGTCATCTTGCACTGGTTTGTTGATAGCCTGTGTCGTCTCATCCGCACGGTGTACGTCGGGCAGCAGGTGCGGCCGACCTGTCGGTTATTCGCTGGGTTGGTAGCAGCCTCGTTCGTGACATTCGGTCCACCAGTTGTCTCGCTCGCAGGCCAACTTCGCCCCGACGCAGCCCAGCAGAACTCGCCTGAGGTGAACCTCGCAAGCCAGATCGAGCTCCCCCGTCTCGTGGACCTGGCCGCCCAGCGTCTGGGGGTGAACCTCCAGTACGACGCGGCCGCGCTGCGGGGGAGCGTGACGCTTCGGCTGGGAGCCGGCATCAGCGACGGGGAGCTGTGGGCGCTGACCAACCGGGTGCTGGCCAGCCAGGGGTTCACCACCGTGCGGATGCACGGCGACGGCGACACGACCTACAGCGTGGTGCGGCTGGCGGACGCCCCCGGGCTGGCGCGGTTCGGCGTGGGAGGGGCGGGAGATGCCGCCGCCGGGCCGTGGTGACCCTCAGCGGGGTGACGCTGCCGCAGGTCGGCGGCTTCC
>JBIQJK010000090.1:0-14210 GCA_044507535.1 Planctomycetaceae bacterium
CCTCGTCACCGCCTCCAAAACCGCCCCCCTGATCCCCTCCTCATCCCCCGCGGCCGGCAGCCCCATCCACGCCCCCAGCACCTCACCCCCCCCGTCGATCAGCAGCACCGACGGCTCGATGTGCACCCGCCTCAGCCACGTCTCCTCCGCATCCATCGCCATGTGCACCGGGATCGGCCCCGGCATCTCCATAATCCCCGCGGCGTCCGCCGCGTCCGTCTGCACCGCCGCCACGCGCAGGTGCCCGCCCCCATCCTCCCCGCCCATCCCCAGGTCCATCAGCACCTTCTCCCACACCGGCGTCACCCGCTCGCAGTACCCGCACCCCGCCGCCATGATGAACACCAGCGCCGGCCGATCCACCCTCTCCCCTTCACCCTCCCCCGAGAACCACAGCTCCCGCACTGACCCATCCCGCCGCACCAGCGTCAATCCTCCCAGCCTCTCCCCCACCCGGATCCGGTCCGCCGGCTCCCGCGCTGATGCGAGCGCAACCAGCTCCCCCTTCAGCCGCTTGTTCTCCCGCGACAGCATCAGGCACAGCACGCTCAGCGCGATCGTCGCGACAACCAGCGCCCCGGTGAACAGCCGCGACGACCCCCCGACGCTCCCGCCACCCCCGCCGGCGGCGCCCAGCGTTTCTGCCTGCTTCTCCATCCCCCCAGTCTACCGAAACCCGCTCCCCCTCGCCCACCCCGCATCTCCGCACATCCCTCGGGATTCCCCCAGGTCACGATCATCCACGCATCCCTGTGTCACCCCCACCTCCTCCTCGTAACTTGGCCCTTTGCCCATTGGCCATTTTCCCACCTACGGCCTCAACCCGATCTTCCCCAGAAAATGCTGCTTCAGCATCCGGTGCGCCTCCTCCACCTCCTCCAGCGAGAACATCCTCGCGATGTGCACCCGGAACGGCCCCCGCTCGATCCACCGGTTCAGCCGCAGGATCACCTCCGGGCTCGCCTCCCCGTCGTAGCTCCTCACCTCGATCCCCTTCCGCCCCCGCGGCACAGGCTCCACCCCGTTCGGATACGCCACCCGCCCCCCGTCCCGCACCGCCTCCAGCGCCCGCTCCGCCGCCTCACCCCCCGCGCACAGCAGCGCGGCGTTCAGCCCCCCCGGCGCGAACCGCCTCGCCGCCGCGGCGACATCATCCCTCCGTCCATCGACCGCCTCGTCCGCCCCCAGCTCCCGGACCATCTCCACCCCGTCCGCCCCCGACGCCGCCGCGAGCACCCGCGCCCCCATCCGCTTCGCGAGCTGCACCGCCAGGTGCCCCACCCCGCCGCTGGCCCCGAACACCAGCACCGACTCCCCGGGCTTGATCCCCAGCGTGTCGTCCAGCCCCCGCAGCGCGGTCACCGCGTCCACCGGCATCACCCCCGCCTCCTCCACCGTCAGCGTCCCCGGGATCCGCGACACCCCGCTCGCCGGCAGCACGATGTACTCCGCGTAGAACCCGCCCTTCGGGTTCGCCAGCGCGGCCGCGTACACCCGGTCCCCCTTCGCGAAGGGGCGCACCCCCTCCCCGACTTCCTCCACCGTCCCCGCGCCGTCCGATCCCGGCACGTACGGGAACCGCGCCGGCCTCCCCATCATCCCCGCGAATCCTCCCTCCATCTCGAACGGGTCCCACACCCCCCCCCCCCCCGCCTCCACGCGGATCAGCACCTCCCCCGGCCCCACCTCCGGCACCGGCAGCTCGTGCACCGAGATCGGCCCCCCGAACTCGTCGATCGCCGCGGCCCGCATCGTCTTGGTCATCGTCCCCTGTGCCATGGCTCACCTCGCGCATCCGCCCCCGCGCCCCCCTCCCTCCCCCCGCGCCCCGCCCGGCCCACGCTGCATCATCATCATCCTTGCGGCCACATCCACCCGCGATCTTGCAACGCTCTCATCCCGGCCCCCGCCCCGCTCGGCCGCTCCGCCCCATCGCTCCGTCCGCGCTCGGCGCCGACCGACCCGCCGCCGAGCGCACCCAGAACTATGTGAAAACCTCTTACCGACGCCGTGCCGCCGCGCCGTACACTGGCGCGACCGCCGCCGCCCTCCGCGGCGGCGCACAGCCAGCAGGAGACCACGCCATGCTCGATCAACTCCTCGGCGACGCGAAGTCCGGCATCGTCCAGAGCCTCACCTCCAAGCTCGGCATCGGCGCCGATCAGGCCGGCGGCTTCCTCGGCAAGGCCCTCTCCATGCTCGAGGGCGGCATCACCAGCGGCAACGTCAGCCCGAGCGACGTCGAGTCCGGCAACACCTCCGGCATCCTCTCCAAGCTCGACCTCTCCCAGCTCTCCAGCTTCACCGGCGGCGACACCGGCAAGGCCCGCTCCGGCATGGAGACCGTCATCGGCCACGTCACCGGCGCCGTGAAATCCGCCGGCGGCGTCCAGGGCCTCTTGAGCAAGTTCGGCGCCGGCGCCGGCTCCCAGGGAGGCGTCATGGGCCAGGTCGGCGGCATGGCCGGCAAGGTCTTCGGCAAGCAGCAGCCCTAGCCGCCCCCCTCCCCCCGACCCGACGCGCGGGCCGATCGCCCCCTTATCCCTGCTGCCCCGCCGCCTCCCGCAGCAGCCCCTGCACATCCAGCGGCCGCGTGCGCATCGCCACGCCCCCATCCGCCCCCCGCGGCCACTGGTCCCGCGCGGTCCCAGGACAGCTCGATCCCGTTCCCATCCGGGTCCCGCAGATGCAGCGCCTCGCTCACCCCGTGGTCCGCCGCCCCATCCAGCGCGATCCCCGCCGCCAGCACCCGCCGCGCCGCATCCGCCGGCGCCCCCCGCGTCGGGTACAGGATCGCCACGTGGTACAGCCCCGTGCTCCCCCGCGCCGACGAACGCCGCTTCCTGCCCGAACCGCTGCATCAACTCGAACCCCGGCGCCCCGCAGTAGAACCCCCAGCGCCCGCTCCAGGTCCGCGACCTTCAGGTGAATGCGCCCGATCCGGACGCTGGGGTCGATGGCCATGATCCTCAAGCCTAGGGAGAGCGGCCCCCTTGACCCCCAGCCGCCACGGCCCCGACGCTCGGCTCCGAAGCCCAACGTGCCTCTTTGGGTTGTGCCCCCACCCGGGTAGACTCGGCGCTGCCGCACAGCGCGGAACCTCGCATGCCCCGATCCCCCGCCCGCTCCCCCGGAAGAAGGCCCCACCCGTGCCCTCCATCACCGAGATCGCCCCCGCCGTCCACCGCATCAGCATCTACGCGCCCGAGTACAACCTCCAGTTCAACCACTTCCTGGTCGTGGACGATGAGCCCCTCCTCGACCACACCGGCATGCGCCGCATGTTCCCCGACCTTCTCGACGCCGTCGCCCGCATCATCGACCCCGCGAGGCTCCGCTGGATCGGCTTCAGCCACTTCGAGGTGGACGAGTGCGGCTCGCTGAACGACTGGCTGAAGGCCGCCCCGCACGCGCAGGCCGTCTCCGGCGTCGTCGGCGCCCTCGTCAACCTCTCGGACTTCGCCGATCGCCCTCCCCGCCCCCTCGCCGCCGACGAGACCTTCACCACCGGCCGCTTCCGCTTCCGCTACCGCCCCACGCCCCACCTCCCCCACGGCTGGGACGCCGGCGTCCTCTTCGAGGAGACCGAGCGCACCCTCTTCTGCTCCGACCTCCTCACCCACAACGGGAACGTCGAGCCGATCACCGAGTCCGACATCCTCGGCCGAACCCGCCAGTCCATCATCGACTTCCAGGCCGGCCCCCTGATGGACTACATGCCCTGCTCCACCCGCACCCGCCCGCTCCTCGAGGGCCTCGCCGCCCTGAGCCCGCGCACGCTCGCCACGATGCACGGCAGCGCGTTCAACGGCGACGCCCCCGGGGCGCTCATCGACCCGGACGCCGTCATGAAAGAGACCCTCGCGTGACCCCGCCGCCCGCAGCCCAACCGAGCGACGAGCCCGTCGCCCTCTACGACGCCGCCTACGGCCGCCTCACCGACCGTCTCTACGCCGACATCCGCCGCGACACCTGGGGCGAGGACCTCGGCCAGGCCAGCTGGATCACCGCGGGCGACCTCGACTCCCTCCTCCCGCTCCTGAACCTCCGCCCCGGCGCGCGCCTCCTCGACGTCGCCTGCGGCTCCGGCGGACTCGCCGCTCGAGCCGCCGAGCGCACCGGCGCGGCCGTCGTCGGGATCGACGTCCACGAGGCCGCCATCGCCCAGGCCCGCCGCCGCCCCTCCCCCCCTTCCTCCCCCCGCGCCGAGTTCCTCGTCGCCGACGCCTCCCGCCCCCTCCCCTTCGACCCCGGCTCCTTCGACGCGATCCTCTGCATCGACGCCGTGAACCACCTCGCCGCGCGCGACGCCGTCCTCGCCGACTGGCGCCGGCTCCTCGCCCCCGCCGGCCGGCTCCTCTACACCGACCCCGTCGTCATCACCGGCCCCGTCGACGCCGCGGAGATCGCCGCCCGCGCCTCCATCGGCCGGTTCATCTTCACCCCGCCCGGCGAGAACGAGCGTCTCCTCGCCGCCGCCGGCTTCCATCTCCTCGAAGCCCGCGACACGACCGACGCCGTCGCCGTCATCGCCGCCCGCTGGCTCGACGCCCGCGAGCGCCGCGCCGCCGGCATCCGCCCCCTCGAGGGCGACGCCGCCTTCGACGGCCAGCAGGCCTTCCTCCGCGTCGCAGCCGCCCTCGCCCGCGAGCGCCGGCTCTCCCGCATGCTCTACCTCGCCCGGGCCCGCTGACCCCGCCCCGGCGCTCCCCCGCCCCGCCGCCCTCACACCACCTGCTGCTCCCGCCCCCCGCGCGGTCGCGGGTGCAGCTCCGGCTGGTGCTCGCTCACCACCCACCTCCCCCGCCGCTGCCCGCACACGAAGTGCTCCACCCGCATGTTCGAGAACAGCACGTCCCGGTACACCGTGTCGTACAGCTCGCTCGCGAAGTACACCCGCGGCCGCAGCCGCTCCGTCAGCAGCGTGATCAGCCCCGCGTACACCCCCACCGCCACCTGCGCGCACGTCGCGTTCGTCCCCACCATGTCCGCGTTCGACTTGCTGTTGATGTAGTAGATGCGCCGATCCGGGTACCGCAGCATCACCCCGATCGTGTCCGTCCCCACCAGCGGCACCGTCGTGTTGTCCCCGATCTCGAGGTCGCCGATCCGCACCGTCCCCTGCCGCCGCCACAGCCGGTCGATGTAGTCCATCGTCCGCGGGTGGATCGCGTAGATGTACCGCGACGACGCCCCCAGCGCCCGCCCCAGCTTCACGTTCTCCTCGTGCAGCACCACGTACCCGCGCGGGTACTCCTTCAGCGGGATCACCGGCCGCATCACCGGCCCCAGGTCCTCCCGCGTCTGGACCGCGTTGGCCGGCAGGATCCGCACCTCGCCGTTCTCCACCACCCCCGTCGGCTCCCACACCACCTCCGTCAGGAACTCCTGGCGCGACCACGTGATGATCGGCCGCCACCCCGACGCCGGCGTGGACGTGTCGTACTCGAAGTGCACGATCTCGAGCGGCCGCCCGTAGTGCCGCACCCCGTGCGTCACCCAGATGTTCACCGCCCCGGGGTTCATCCCGCTGCTGATGATGTGCGGCGCCCGCCGCGGCCGCTGCCGGTGCGGGTGGATCGCGTCCACCATCTCCGCCACCCCCGCCTCCGCCTGGTTCAGCGCGGTGTTCATGTACGACACCCCCGCGCTGTCCGTCGCCTCGAACACCGGCGGCGTGTCCAGGTCCGTCAGGTCCAGCACGATGTCCACCCCGCGGCTGCGCAGCAGCCCCACGTACTCCCCCGCATCCTCCGGGAACCGCAGCCGCCGCCGCAGGAACGTGTACCGCAGCCGCTTGTGCTCCAGGAACCGGTTCGTCGTCACCCGCTCGTTGCGGTCCAGCAGCAGCAGCTCCCCGAACGCGTCGCGCCGCCCCCCCAGCCGCCGCAGGAACGCCTGCGCCACCTGCCCCGACGCCCCCAGCACCAGCAGGTTCGGCCGCCGCCGCGCCGCGCCGTTGCTCGCCGCCGCGCTCACCGCCCGGCCCCCTTCGCCCGCATCGGCAACACTCGCGACAACGTCGTCAATGGCGCTCCCCTGAGGCCCGCCCGGTCGGGGCCTCCCCATCGTTCGCCCCCACCCCCACCGTGTCCACCGCGCCATGACGCCGCGCCCCGCTCCCCCGCGGGGGCGCCCCAGCAGCGCCGCCCCCGCCAGCAGCGGGAGCGTCCCCGGCCCGGGGATCAGCGACACGTTGTCGAGCGCGGTGCTCTCCCCGGCCGCGTTGGTGTACTCCCCGCGGATGGACAGCCCCGTCAGGTCCCCCAGCACGGCCTGGATCTGCTCGGGCGTCGCGGCCGTCCCGCTGAGCGTCCCGCTGCCCAGCGAGGTGATGAGCCGCCAGTCCGCGCTGCCGTCGAGCGTGACCGCCCAGCTCGTCCACTGCCCGCTGGCCGGCTGCACCGCCGCATTGATCCCGATCTGCAGCCCCCCGCCGACGAGCATCACGTCCGCGCGGCCGGGCAGCGTCGTCTGGTTCCCCGTGATGCCGAGAATGTCCCACCCCAGCAACCCCCCGTACATCGCGGAGCGATCGCCCAGGTAGGCCGCCGGGGCGCTGAAGCACCTCACGACCCCCGTCCCCTGATCGATCACGGAGATCGACCCCGGCGGATTGCCGATCGTCCCCCGCCACGAGAGGCTGCGCGCATCGTTGAGGGTGCCCCATCCCTGAAGGTCGCTGTCGAACGTCGAGACCTGCGCCACGGCAGCGCCGCTGAACAGAACAATGGCCGCGACGGCCGCGTGTACCCTCATGATGACTCTCTCCCACGCCCGAGAAGAACGATCCGCCGCGCCGAGCGGCGCGACGCACCGGCGGGGCCGGAAAGGGCACATAGGGAGAATCCCCCCACGCGCCGACCCGGTCAAGCCTCAAAATGCCTGAGAACTCGGCAAGTCCGGTCGTCAGATGCTCGCAACCGGGATGCCCGGCGCGCTCCCGCAACGCCGCGCCTCCGCGCCCGAGCCGCCCGCCCCGGCCCGTCAACCGGCCATGCCGGCGCGACATGCGCACCATCGGCGCCGCCCCGCATCCAAAGCTGTTGCGGCCGCGCCCCGCACACGGCGATACACTCCCGCGGCCATGACCAGCGACGCACCCAAACTCCTCAATCCTCTCGTTGACCCCGCCCGCGACCACATCCTCGGCTCGCCCGAGGCCGAGATGACCCTCGTGGAGTACGGCAGCTACGCGTGCGCCCGCTGTCACGCCGTCCACGAGGTCGTCAAGGGCCTGCGGACCCGCTTCGGCGACCGCATGCGCTACGTCTTCCGCCATCGCCCCCTCCGCGGCAGCCAGATCGCCGTCCGCGCCGCCGAGCTCGCGGAGTTCGCCGCCGAGACAACCGGAGGGTTCTGGGAGGTCCACGAGGCCCTCATGGACCGCGGCCCCGCCCTCTCCGACGCCGACCTCGAGGCCGTCGCCCGCGAGTTCGGCCTGCCGGTGGGCGACCCGGAGCACGAGCCCGCCCTCCGCAGGGCGCAGGCGCGGGTCCGCCGGCAGATCGAGGACGCCGACCGCGCCGGCCTCCGGAAGTCCCCGACCTTCTACATCAATAACCGGCGCTACACCGGCACCTGGGACGAGAGCTCCCTCGCCGACGCCATGCTCGGCTCCCTCGGCCACCGCATCCAGGCCGCCGCCTTCGAGTTCGTCCGCTGGGGGCCGATGTCCGGCCTCCTCCTCGGCCTGGCCACCCTGCTGGCGCTGGCGCTGAGCAACTCGCCCCTGGCCGAGGCCTACGCCGCGTTCTGGGAGATCCCCCTGGGCTTCCGGTGGGGCTCCTACGAGTTCTCCCACTCCCTGCTCCACTGGGTCAACCACGGCCTCCTGACGGTCTTCTTCTTCGTCGTCGGACTCGAGATCAAGCGCGAGTTCACCGTCGGCCACCTGGCCACCTTCCGCTCCGGCGCCCTCCCGGTGATCGCCGCCCTCGGCGGCATCGCCCTCCCCGCCATCATCTACGCCTCCATCGCCCCCCCCGAGCTGCGCCACGGCTGGGGCATCCCCATCGGGACCGACACCGCCTTCGCCGTCGCCCTCATCGTCCTCCTCGGCCCCCGCGTCCCCATCGAGCTGCGCGTCTTCCTCACCGCCGCGGTCATCATCGACGACGTCGTCGCCATCCTCGTCATCGCCCTCTTCTACACCGGGGGGATCAACGAGGGGTACCTCCTCGCCGGCGGCGCGGTGACCGCGCTGGTGATCATCCTCAACATGGCCGGCGTCTACCGGGCCCTCCCCTACGCGATCTGCGCCGTCGCCCTCTGGTTCTGCCTCCACGAGGCCGGCCTGCACGCCACCCTCGCCAGCGTCATCATGGCCGTCTTCATCCCCGCCCGACCCCCGGCCAACCTCAACGCCCTGCTCGCCCAGGCCTCGTCCGTGATCCACCGCGAGGACAGCCACAGCGGCGAGGCCATGCGCGCCGGCCCCTCCGAGCCCGCCCTCCGCATGCTCGACGCCATCCACGACCGGATGGAATCCCCCACCGACAAGCTCCTCCGCTCCGTCGAGCCCTGGTCCAGCTACGTCGCCCTCCCCATCTTCGCCCTCGCCAACGCCGGCGTCGCCTGGTCCGGCGGCGTGCTCGACGGCCACTGGCGGCTCGTCGTCGCCATCGCCCTGGGCCTGGTCGTCGGCAAGCCCGTGGGGCTCATCGCGGCCTCCTGGCTCGCGGTGCGCAGCGGCATCGCCGTCAAGCCCGACGCCTACACCTGGCGCCAGCTCTGCGGCGCCGGCGCCCTCGGCGGCATCGGCTTCACCATGTCCCTGTTCATCGCCGGCATCGCCTTCCCCGACGCCGAGGTCTACGCCGCCGCCAAGATCGGCATCTTCATGGCCTCGCTGACCGCCGGGGCCATCGGCATGCTCATCCTCCTGCGCAAGACCGTCCCCAACGGCCCGGAGCTCGCTTCCTGACGAAGTGACTCATCACCCCGCCCCGTCACCCCGCTCCCGCACCACCCCTCCACACTCGACGAGCTCCTCACCCCCCCTGCATCTCCTCCAACGTCGCCAGCATGAACGTCGAGTGCGCGTACGCCCCCCCCGCCCGCATCTCCGCCGCCACCCACACCGCCTCCATCAGCTCCTCGGCCGTCGCCCCGGCCCGCGCCGCCGCCCTCGTGTGCGACTCGATGCACTGTCGGCACTGCGTCACGTGCGCCACCGCCACCGCGATGAGCTGCTTGGTCTTCGCCGGCAGCGCGCCATCCGCGAACACCTTGCTCTGGAACCCCTGGAACGCGGCCATCGTCTCCGGCGCCAGCTCGCGCCGCCTCGCCGCCAGACGCTTGCGGTCCTCTGATGAAAGCTCGGACATGTGGTACCTCCTGCCCTGGGACGCAATCCCCGGAAACACCCGGCGCGGCGCTCCGCTCCCCCGGCCGCTCGGCCCCCCGCCCGCCTCACCCCTTCCGCTTGACCATCTCCGCGACCCACACCGGCACGTACGGCGGCGTGCACCCCTTCGACACCGGCCAGTCGCGGTACAGCCCGATCGCCTCACCGATCGCCACCGCCCGCTTGCGGAGCCGGGCGTGATGGATGCCGATCGCCGCGAGCGTGTTGTTCATCGTCCACTGCACCTCCGGCTTCGCCCGCGGCATCTCCGCCTCGATGCGGTCCAGCAGGCCGGCCAGGTCCAGCCCGTCCGCGCCGCTGTTGATGCGGCTCGCCGTCAGGTTCCACCCCGCGCGGGCGGCCCACCGGTCCTTCGCCTTCATCCACTTCTCGCGCAGCGCATCCTTCTCCGGGTGCTCCTTCACGACGTAGGCGTTCAGCCAGTCCGCCACCTGCGCGCAGGCCACCGACCGCGTCAGCCGGTCGAGCTCCGCCGCCGACAGCGCCCCGGGCTTCATGATCAGCGTCGCCAGCAGCTGCGCCTCGACGTTCCCCGTCTCCCACAGCTCCATCGCCAGCCCGTGGTCGGACTTGATCTTCTTCGCCAGCGCACGGATGTCGCCGAGCTTCACCCCGAACTGGTTATCGGGCGCGCCGGCCTTCGCGTTGTGCTTGCGCCGGGCGTCATCCCCCATCGACCCGAGCTGCGCGAGGATTTCCTTGACGGTCATAATCGTGATTGTAACGGAACGCCCGCCACCCCGCCTTGGGGCTTAGGGGACTCCCGGCAGGGATCCGCCCATGCGGTCGCGGCCGACGGAGCTTCGGTTGTCCTGATCGACTCGGACTCCAGGGCGCTCGCCGCCGCCGCCGCCTCGCTGGGCGCCCGGGCTCTTCTGGCCCCTGGCGCGGACGTGCGCAACGCGGCGGACATGCGGGCCCTCGCGGAGGACGTGGAGGCTCGGGGCCTCGGCGTTGATGTCCTGATCAACAACGCCGCGGTGTACTCGCAGGGCGAGCTCCTGGACCTGCCCGAAGCGGAGCTGCGCCGCTGCATCGAAGTCAACACCCTCGGGATGATCGCGGCGCGCAGGGCCCTGGTCCCGCTGATGCGGGGCCGCCCCGGCGCCCACATCATGAACGTGCTCAGCGAGTTCGCCTGGCTGCCTTCCCCGAACAAGGCGTCGTACTGCGTCTCCAAGGCCGCCGCCGCGATGGCATCCGCGTGCCTCAGAACCGAGTTCCGCTCGCAGGGAATCCGCGTGACCGATTTCGTCCCGCCCGCCGTCGATACCGGGCTCATCCGCGACGCCCGCGCCGCCAGACCCGACCTGCTCTCCCGCGAGGTGGAGGTTGTCCGCGCGCACGCCTGGCCCGCCGAAGAGGTGGGCCGGCGAATCGCACGACACTTGCTCAGACCGCGCAGCATGGCCGTCTGCGGCCTCGGAACAAGGATGGCGGTGCTCTCCGCTCGATGCTTCCCGGCCCTGTCCGGCAGGCTGGCGGTTCGAATGGCCGGGCATATGGGGCTCGTGTGAGCCTCCAAAAGAACAACCCCCGGGTCGCGGCGACCCAGGGGTTCTGCAAATAGCGGGGGCTGGATTTGAACCAGCGACCTCCGGGTTATGAGCCCGACGAGCTACCAGGCTGCTCTACCCCGCAATCACTGACGCACGATAGTCGGCCGGGGCATGAAGTCAACACCCCCCGCCCGGTTCCCGGGGGTGTCGGTTGGGCCTTGCCCCCCGGTCTCGGTGGCTCGGCACTGGCTATCTATCGCCCCGCCCGCAGCCTCGCCTTGATCGGCTGCTCCGGCCCCGTGTTTGAGGGAAGCCGCTGGCCCGGGCACCTTCGAGCCGGCGTCGGCCTGGCCGGCCGTCCGGGCCGCCGCTGGGCGCGGCACGGGCCGGCGGTGAGAACGGAGTGAGCGGGAAGGGGAGGCGAGGGAGCGTGACTGGAGGGAAGGGGGGGAGGTGGGGTGGGGGCTATCATCGCCCCGTCATGGCGATACCTGAGGATTCGAGAGTCAACGTGCTGCTGGTCGGGGGTGGGGGACGGGAGCACGCGCTGGCGTGGCGTCTGAAGCAGTCCCCGCGCCTGGGGCAGTTGTGGGTCACCAACCCGGAGAACCCGGGGCTCGCCGCGCTGGGCAAGGGGGTGGACGTTCCGATCGACTACGAGCGGCCCTTCCGCCTGCAGCTCTTCTGCGAGAAGAACGACATCGGGCTGGTGGTCATCGGGCCGGAGGAGCCGCTGGCGCTGGGGCTGGCCGATGCGCTGGGGGCCGAGGCCGGCGGCGTGGCCCCGAAGCCGGGGGAGCGGGTCCGGGTCGTCTTCGGGCCGGGGCGCGAGGCGGCCAAGCTCGAGGCGGATAAGGCGTGGGCGAAGCAGCTCATGCGGGCCGCGGCGGTTCCGATGGCCGAGGGACGGTCGTTCACCGACCCGGAGGCGGCCAAGGAGTACCTCCGCAGCCGCGAGTCGGCGCAGGTCGTCAAGGCCTCCGGGCTGGCCAAGGGCAAGGGGGTGGTCGTGCCCGACTCCCTCGCCGAGGCGGAGGAGGCGGTGGACCGGATCATGGTCAAGCGGGAGTTCGGCGACGCCGGCGCGACGATCGTGATCGAGGAGCGGCTCAAGGGGCGGGAGTGCTCGGTGCTCGCGCTGGTGGACGGGCGGAACATCTACGTCCTCGAGCCGTGCCAGGACCACAAGCGCCTCGGCGACGGGGACACGGGGCCGAACACCGGGGGGATGGGCGTGTACTGCCCGGGGGGGATCACCGACCCGCGGATGCTCGCCCGCGTGGAGCGCGAGGTGCTGGTGCCGATCGTGGACGTCATGCGCCGCGAGGGGCTGGACTTCCGCGGGGTGCTCTTCGCCGGGCTGATGATCACGCCGGCGGGGCCGAAGGTGCTGGAGTTCAACGTCCGCTTCGGCGACCCGGAGTGCCAGGCGCTGATGGCCCGGCTGGACACCGACCTGCTGGAGGTGCTCATGGCGACCGGGCAGCGGCGGCTGGACCAGGTGGAGATCAAGTGGTCCCCGGCGGCGTCGTGCTGCGTGGTCTTGGCCAGCCGCGGGTACCCGGAGCGGCCGGAGACGGGGAAGGTGATCACCGGGGTGGAGGAGGCCGCGAAGGTTGAGGGCGTGCAGGTCTTCCACGCGGGGACGAAGCGCGACGCCGAGGGGCGGATCGTCACCACGGGCGGGCGCGTGCTCAACATTGTGGGAACCGGGGACACCATGGAGGAGGCCCGGCGGCGGGCGTACCTCGCGGCCGACAAGGTCCAGTTCGCGGGCAAGACGCACCGGACGGACATCGGCGCGGGGGCCTCCTGACCCCTACTTCACCGGGTCGCCGCCGGCGGCGGGGTCCGCGGGGGGCGGGCCGACGCGGATGCCCGCACCGGTGAGCCAGTCGCGGAGCAGGCGAGGGGCGGCGTCGGCGGGGTAGGTCCGGTAGATGTCGCCGGAGCGGAGCGCGATCGCCGCGGCGGGGAGGGTTCCGATCTCGAAGAGCTCCAGCGGCTCGCCGGCCTGCGTCGCGAGGACGATCGCGCCGGCGGGGGTGTAGCCGTCGGGGGGGGTGACGGCGATGCGCTGGGGGGTTCTGGTATTCAGGAAGGTCAGGACCTCGGTGACGGCGTTGGAGTCGCCGTCGGCGAGCTGGGACTCTCGCCCATCCTCGAGCACGTCGGCCCACGCGCCGAGGGAGCGCTTGAAGCGGCGCTCGCCGCGGCGGAGGGGGCCGCCGGCGACGGAGGAGTCGGCGACGATGGCGGGGTCGGTGGAGAGGGAGAGGGCGCCGACGTCGGCGGGGACGGTCCGGGCCGCGGCGGGGGCGATGTAGTCGGCGGGGCTGGTGGTCAGCGCGGCGGAGAGGCCCGCGGCGTCCACGGCGACGATGCGCCGGCCGGTCTCCGAGCCGGAGCCGACGGCGACGAAGAGGTTGCGGCCGGAGGCGTCGGCGGGGCCGCCGACGTCGAGGGTCACCACGCGGGTGGTGACGGTGGGGGGGGGCGGCGGGGTCGGGGGCGGCGGTGCGCTCGTCGGTTTCGACGCGGATGTGCGCCGTGGGAGCATTCAGGCGGGTGATGCCGTCGTCGGCGGGGCGGGCGTCGAGGAAGTCGGTGATGGTGAGCTTTTCGAGCGCGCTGATGACCTGGGTGACCTTCGCGGGGTCGGCGGGGGCGCGGACGGGCTCGGTGAGGTTCCAGCGGCCGGAGGAGCGGGTCAGCGTGATCGCGGCGTCGGCGCTGGAGAGGCGGATGCGCGAGGCCTCGGGGCCGACGCCGGGGAGGGCCTGGGTGCTGCGCCAGGCGGTGGGGCCGGGGGCGCGGAAGACGTTGATGAAGCCGTCGGTGACCATGGCGCGGCGGACGCCCCCGGGGGTCTCGTACTCGATGAGGCCGGAGCCGCCGAGGGTGCGCTGGGCGAGGCGGAGCGTGTGGGTGGTGTTGTCGTCGAGCTCGAGGGTGACGATGGTGGGGGCGTCGCCGAGTGCGGCGTCGGCGGTGGCGGTGGCCTCGGCGCGGAGGGTGGACATGAGGGTGAGGATGCTGCGCATCCGGGTGGGGAGGAGGGGCCAGGTGGCGGTCCCGCCGTCGGGGCGGGCGACGACGAGGTTCCACTGGGCGGGGTCTGCGGCGCGCTCGACGCGCTGGGTCCGGCCGTCGGGGGTGGCGACGGTGAGGGCGCGGAGGGCGGCGGGGTCGAAGCCGGGGAGGGCGAGCTCGCCGGCGGGGACCGTGCCGGCGGCCGCGGCGTCGCCGGGGGCGCCGGGGGCGGAGCCGGGGCGGTTGATGACGAAGTAGGCCGCGAGTCCGAAGAGGATCGCGACGACGAGCCAGATGAGGGTTGTTCG
>JBIQJK010000257.1:0-2152 GCA_044507535.1 Planctomycetaceae bacterium
GTCGAGGGATGGGAAGAAGAGGGAGGCACGGGCTGGACGTCCGTGTCACCGGCGCTGTACTGACCGAGGACGCGGTAGATGGTCACCGCGGGCTTGCCGAGGTGGTCGTGGCGGACGACGTACTTCTCGCGGTACCCCTTCTCACGCGAGGGGTGGGGGCCGAGGGGGAGGTCGATGACGTCGATCAGCGGCTCCACGCGGCCGTGGACGATGGCGACGTAGCGCTTGTCCACGGTGCGGCGCTCGAACTGGAGGGCGAGCTTCCAGTGGGCCTCATCGTCCTTGGCGAAGACGATGACGCCGGAGGTGTTGCGGTCGAGGCGGTGGACGACGCCGGGGCGGGCGAACTCCTTGCCGACCTGCGACAGGCCGCCGCCGCTGCCGGAGCGGTGCTGGAAGTGGTACGCCAGGGCGTTGATGAGCGTGCCCGCGAGGTGGGAGCGCGCCGGGTGGACGATGATGTCCGGGCGCTTGTTGAGGACGATGATGTGCGCATCCTCGTAGAGGACGTCGAGGGGGATGTCCTGCGGCGGCACATCGGTCGCCGGCGGGGGAGGGATGAAGACCTGGATCGTGTCGCCCCGCCGCAGGACGGTGGAGGGCTTGGGCTTGCGGCCGTTGACGGTGACCTCGCCGGCATCGATGAGCCGCTGGAGCTGGGTGCGGCTCATGAAGGGGATGCGGTCGGTGAGGTACTTGTCGAGCCGCTTCTGAAGGTCGCGCTGGAGGGTGAAGACGACGCGGTTGGGGGCGTCGTCGTCGGCGGGCTGGAGGAGCTCGGAGGCGTCCGGGTCGTCGGGGGCTTGAGCGGCGACGGGCGGGGGAGCGTTGTGGACAGCGCGGCGCAGCGCCTCGCGGTCCACCTTGCCGCCGGCGCGGACGAGGTCGGACTGAGGGGGCCTTGGCCTACGCGGGTCGTCGCCGGCGCGGGCCACGGATCAGCCGCCGGGGGTCGGCTCGGGCTTGCTGGGGGGCGTCGGGGAGCCGGGGGCGAGGGGGATGCCGTCGTCGAGCTCGCCGGGCTGGCGGGGCATGACGGGCTGGTCGGGGACGTCGCCGGGGTCGCCCACGCCGGGGTTGACCGGGCCGGGGGGGTACTCGATGCGCTCCATCTGGATGGGCTGGCCGTCGCTGCCGGTGATCATGGGGGCGTTCATGCCGGGGAAGCCGGGGTTCATGGCCGGCGGCGGCGGGGCGGCGAGCTGCGAGAGGGAGTAGAGGGCCGGGGCGTCGGCGAGGGCGCCGAGGGATTCCTTGCGCTGCCGCGCGGTCTGCTCGAGGCGGGCGAGGCCGGCGGCGGCGGCGCGGTCGGCGATGCGGGTGTACCAGGTCGCGGCGGCTTCGGTGTCGCCGCGCATCTCGGCGACGGCGGCGAGGCCGAACATGGCATTGATGGCGGTGATGTTGACGCCGACCTCCTGACCGGCGGCGTCGTCGATGACGCGCTGGTAGAGCCGGGCGGCCTGGTCGAGCTGGTCGGCGCGCTGCTCGGGGGTGAGCAGGTCGCTCTCGTTCCTGGGGGTGCCGTCGGGGTTGAGGTCGGCGTTGGTGACGCCGACGGCCAGGCCGGTGCGCGCCGAGGCGAGGTGGATGTCGGCGGCGTTGAGGCGGGCGATGGTGGCGACGGCGCGCTGGCCCTCGTGCGCCTGAGCGACGGCGAGGAGGCCGTCGGGGGAGCCGGCGCGGAGGGCCTGGTCGAGCTCGGTGAAAGCCGTGTCGAGGGCGCGGGCCTGCAGCTCGCGGTAGTAGTTCAGGCCGAAGTAGCCCGCGGCGATGATCACGAGGATGAGCAGCGCGGGGGTGGAGTACTTCTTGAGGAGTTCGACAAAGTCCTCGTTGATCCGGGACTCCTCGAGCCCCGCCCCCTCGCGGATCTGGCCGGGGTTCACGGAGCCGGGGAGGTTGTTGCGGTCGTCTGCCATGGGGATCGCTCGGGAGAGCCTTCGGAAAGGAAATCGGCCGCGGCGCACGGGCTCGGCCGGACGGGAAGGGTAGGCAGGAGGATGGGTATCCGGGCAGGCGCCGGGCGCGGGCGGGGCTACCAGAATCGCCACGGGCCGGGGTCGGTGAGGGCCTCGGGGGGGAGGAGGCGGTCACGGAGGGCGGTGACGAGGTCGGGGATGCCGCGGCCGGTGCGGGCGGAGACGGGGAG
>JBIQJK010000091.1:0-14108 GCA_044507535.1 Planctomycetaceae bacterium
CCGATCCCCGACCCCCGGCCCATACGATCCCAATATGCCCTCATCGACCCCCACCCCCGACGCCCACAAGGTCGTGATCATCGGCTCCGGCCCCGCCGGCTGGACCGCCGCGATCTACGCCGCCCGCGCCGCACTCGAGCCCGTCTGCTACGTCGGCGTCCCCAAGGCCAACCCCGGCCCCGTACTCCCCGGCGGCCAGCTCATGCTGACGACCGAGGTCGAGAACTACCCCGGCTTCCCCCACGGGATCACCGGCCCGGTCATGATGGCCGAGTTCCAGAAGCAGGCCGAGCGCTTCGGCACCAGGGTCGTCGGCGAGGACATCGTCCGCTGCGACTTCTCCAAGCGCCCCTTCACCCTCTACACCTCCGGGGGCAAAGAGGTCCGCGCCCTGACCGTCATCATCGCCACCGGCGCGACCGCCAACTGGCTCGGCCTGGAGAACGAGCTCCGCCTCGCCCAGATCGGCGGCGGCGTCAGCGCCTGCGCCGTCTGCGACGGCGCGCTCCCCGTCTTCCGCGACCAGCCCCTGGCCGTCGTCGGCGGCGGCGACACCGCCATGGAGGAGGCCACCTACCTCACCAAGTTCGCCTCCACCGTCTACGTCATCCACCGGCGCGACAAGCTCCGCGCCAGCCGCATCATGCAGGAGCGCTTCCTCTCCCGCCCCAACGCCAAGGTCGTCTGGAACAAGGTCGTCACCGACGTCCTCGGCGACCAGTCCATCTCCGGCATCCAGCTGAAGGACACGGTCACCGGCGAGGTGAGCACGATGGACGTCCGCGGCCTCTTCATCGCCATCGGCCACACCCCCGCCACCGCCTTCCTCAAGGACTCCGGCCTGGAGTTCGACGAGTCCGGCTACATCCTCCTCCGCGACCGCACCAGCTACACCAACATCCCCGGCGTCTTCGCCGCCGGCGACGTCTGCGACCCCCATTACCGCCAGGCCGTCACCGCCGCGGGCATGGGCTGCCAGGCCGCGCTGGATGCGGAGCGGTGGCTGGCGGCGCAGGGGGTGGACTGACCCGTGGCACGAGCTTCCAGCCCGTGTCTGCGCCGTGACGGCGCCCGCATTGGATGATCAAGCTCCAAGGGAGCCCCGAGCGCCAGCTCGGGGGAGCGGCGAGCAAGGATCCAAAGCGTCATATCACCGCGCGTGTTATCGCTGACCCGCCGCGGTCTGTGCTCCCTCACGCGGCGCGGCGGACGACTCGTAGTTCACCCGTACCCATGCGGCGAGCATCGCCACTGCGACGGAGTCGGAGTTCGCCGGGTGCCGCTGGATCTCGGACATCTCCCGGTTGAAGATGAGCAATCCCAGTTCGGAGAAGGGTCGCTCCTCCATCCCGTAGCCGTGCTCCAGCAGCGACGACGCAAGGCCCACCACGGCCGCAAAATCCTGCTTCCCAGGCAGGCCGTACCCGACCGAGGAGTCCGCTGCGACCCAGTTCATGCCGGGGGCGGTCGTCATGGATACCTCTGCACTCACAAGCTCCAGCAGGAGCGCCTGCCGGTGGAGCGAGGTGAATGCGTCAAGATGGCTTGGGTCTCACGTCGCATACAGCCGGCACGTCCCCGCCCAGTCGGCCCTCCAACCTTCGAGCATGTGGAGGTCGGAAAGGAGCACCCCATCATCGAGAGAGCGATGGATGATCCGCAGGACGGGCGTGCCGACGCGGCACTCGATGGTTGTGAGCCGCTGCGGCCGGCGCTTCGCCGGCAGGCGCTCGATCGCCTCAAGCTGTTGGTCCCGCGGCGCGATGGGGCCGTTCTTGAGCGCCGCGACGATGCCCGGCCCCATGGCCGGCCCACAGCCCGCGGGAGCGGAGAGCAGCGTTGCCGCGGCAAGCGCCGCAAGCGCTCGGCGGATGAGCAGCGGCAGCATGCAGGTGCGGATGTCGATCCAGGCGTGCATTGACGCGGAGCTCCGTCGGGCCCGCTGTTCACGTCGCTTACCCTGCCAACTCCCGCGGCAGGCCCGCCGCCCCGCACTCCGGGCACACCCGGCCCGTCGTCAGCCCCACCAGGCTGTACCCGCACCCCGCGCAGGCGGGCCCCGCCTCCTCGCACGCTTCCTCAAACGCCCGCATCTCGCGCCGGTGCACCACCGCCCACAGCGCCGGCAGGCCCAGCGTCGCCAGCAGCCCGGCCGGGTGCAGCCACGCGCACCCTCGCGGCATCGGCGCAGCGCCCACCGGGAATAGCTTTGGATTGGCTGCGAGCCCCAGCACCGCGGCGACAGAGAACGCGACGGACGCCACCGGAAGCACGATCATCGACGCCAGCGCGATCCGGGCCGGCGCATTCTGCGACCATGCCCAGTCGTGCGGCTCCGGCGTCGTCCAGATCCGGACGGCGACGATGGCGACGCACACCGGCACGAGCAGCGCGGCCGCGATGAGCCACGCCAGCATCGGCAGGCCGGAGAGGTAGTCGAGCGCCAGGTCTCCCAGGCCCCGGTACGGCTCGCTGAGCGGCATTCCCCACGCGAGCAACGGGGCGGCCAGCGCCACCGAGAGCGAAGCGTGCCCGACAAGGAAGAGCGCCAGCCCCCCCGGCGCGACCCTCACCCGCCCGAACAACCGGAACACCAGCCGCCTGTCCCCGAAGTCCCCGGCTTCGATCCGCGGGGACAGGAGGCTCACCCCACCGACCCCCTTGGAAGATCCGCCTCCCCGAACAGCCTGAACTCCTTCCGCCGCAGGATCTGCCCCGCCAGCGTCAGGTCGTCCACCGCCAGCGCGATCGTCGGCAGCCCGTTGGGCCGCAGCATCAGCGGGTACGCGAAGCGGATGTTCAGCTCTGCTCCCAGCAGGTACATGCACAGCCGCTCCAGCCCGTGGTTCCGCCCCAGCTCCACCACGAGCATCTCCACCTTCGTGAACGCCATGCCGTGGCGCGTCAGCAGCAGCTCCGCCTCCGCCGAGTCGTTGGTGATCATCCGCACCACCGCGTGGTCCGTCGCATCGTGCACCGACAGGGCGCAGATCGCCGCGGTGGACCGGTCGAACGCCCGCACCAGGTCGTGCAGCCGGCCGACGCGGTTCTCCAGGAAGACGCTGTACTGCGTGACCGTCGGCGGTGAGAAGCCCTGGGTGGTCTCCATCGACGTCGAAGACTCGCTCATGCTCGCGCTTCCTTGGCCGCGGCCTCCCGCGGCTGCGATTGCCCCCGTGCGGCGCCGCCCTCCCCCGGACACGCCCCCGCCGATCGGCCCGGCGCGCACACCCTGCCGCGGGCCTTCTCCCCCGCGCCGCCCGGCGTCGCCCGCCGCGGCTCGCGGCGTCCGCCTCCCACTCTCCGGCGCACCCGCCCTCTCCCGCCGTGTCCCGCCACCCCCGGTTCCTGTTGCACAACAGTGCATTGTTACAGGACCGGCCCGGTTTCTGCAATCAAAAACCGGCAAAATACGTCCTCCCCGCCCCGCCCCGCCCCGCCGCCGGGCGCACCGCGCCCCGCGGAGGCCCGCGCCCGCGCCTTTCGGGGCGCAGCATGAAAAAGGACCCACCCAGCGGGCGGATCCTTTCTGCTCTTCGGCGTTCGCGCCCCTCGGATTGAGGGCCGCGCGGCGGGGATAGCGGGGAAGGTCGGTAGCCCGCCGCCGCTCAGACGGCGAAGCTCGAGCCGCACCCGCAGGACGTTGTGGCGTTGGGGTTGTTGAAGACGAACCCGCGCCCCATGATCTCGTCGCGGAAGTCCACCGTCGTCCCGCTGAGGTACAGCAGGCTCTTGGGGTCGCAGATCACCTTGATCCCGTGCTGCTCGAAGACCTCGTCGGTCTCCTTCTGCGTCTCGGTCAGGTCCAGCAGGTAGCTGAACCCGCTGCACCCGCCCCCCTTCACCCCGACGCGGAGCCGGATCTTCTCCGCGTCGAGCTCCTGCTGCTCGATGATCGCCTTGACCTCGCGGGCCGCGGCCTCGGAGAGGAAGACCCGCGCCTCGGACTCGGTCGGGGCCGTGCTTGCGCCGTTGACTGTTGCGTTCGCCGCCATACCTGTTCGCTCCTCGGAGCCTGGGGTCGCCCCCTCGCCCCCCGGTTCCGGGGCGGCCGCTCCGTTCGATTCCTGGTCCAAAATGTACGCCCGCTTTCCTGGCCGCGTTCAGCCGACGCGAGAAAAAATGGATGCGGAAGGGGGAAATAGGGGGGTGAGAGGCCCCGGAAGGCCGGGTAGTGGGGGGAGAAGAGGGAAGCGGGGGCGTAAGCGGGGAAAAGGGGGGTTAGTGCGTCGTCGCGGCCGCCGGCTGCTCCCCCTCCACGGGGAGGCCGTTCTTCTGCTTGTAGTCGCTGATCGCCGCCTTGATGGCGTCTTCGGCGAGCACCGAGCAGTGGATTTTGACCGGCGGCAGGCTCAGCTCCTGCACGATCTCCGTGTTCCGGATCGCCAGCCCCTCCTCCAGCGTCCGCCCCTTGAGCCACTCGGTGGCCAGCGAGCTGGAGGCGATCGCCGAGCCGCACCCGAAGCACTTGAACTTCGCGTCCTCGATCTTCCCCGTCGCCTGGTCCACCTTGATCTGCAGCTGCATCACGTCGCCGCACTCGGGCGCCCCGACCAGGCCCACGCCGACGTCCTTGCGCTGCTTGATCTCCGCCTGGGTGCCGAACGTCCCGACGTTCCGGGGGTTCTCGTAGTGGTCGATGATCTTCGGGCCGTATGCCATCGCTGCGCTCCAATCCAAATAGCCACATGGCAAAGGGCCAGATGGCCGAATCAAACTGTCCTTCCGTTCACCCGCTCCGATTCCGCCTCTTCATCTGGCCATCTGGCCCTTTGCCGCGTGGCCATCTCCCCCTTAGTGGTGAGCCCACTCCACCTTGCTCAGGTCGATCCCCTCCTTGTACATGTCGTACAGCGGGCTCAGCTCACGCAGCTTCTTCACGTTCGCGATGATCCGCTCCGCGGCGTGCTCCACCTGCTCCTGCGTCGTCCACCGCCCCATGCTCAGCCGCAGGCTCGAGTGCGCCAGCTCGTCACCGACCCCCAGCGCCTTGAGCACGTAGCTCGGCTCCAGGCTCGCGCTCGTGCACGCCGACCCGCTCGAGCACGCCACCTCCTTCACCGCCATCATCAGGCTCTCCCCCTCCACGAACCCGAAGGAGATGTTCGTCAGGTGCGGCAGCCGCCGCTCCGGGTGCCCGTTGATCGCCACCACGTCCAGCGACGAGGTGATCCGCTCCTCCAGGCGCCGCCGCAGCTTCAGCAGCCGCTCCCCCTCCCGCTCCATCTCGTTCAGGCAGATCTCCGCCGCGGCCCCGAGCCCCACGATCCCCGTGACGTTCAGCGTCCCCGAGCGGAACCCGCGCTCCTGCCCGCCCCCGTCCTGCAGGCTCACCAGCCGCACCCGCGGCTTGCGCCGCCGGACGTACAGCGCGCCCACCCCCTTGGGGCCGTAGATCTTGTGCCCCGACATGCTCAGCAGGTCGATGTTGTCCTTCTCCACGTCCGTGGGCATCTTCCCGACCCACTGCGTCGCGTCCGTGTGGAACAGCGTGTCGCCCCCCGTGGCCGCCCGGTGCGCCCGCACCGCCGCCCCGATCTCGCGGACCTCGTTGATGGTCCCGATCTCGTTGTTCGCCCACATGATGCTCACGAGGATCGTCTCCTCGCGCAGCGCCCCCTTGACCATCTCCGCCGTGATGATCCCGTCCCGTCCGGGCTCGAGGAACGTCACGTCGAACCCTTCCTTCGCCAGGCGCTTGCACGGGTCCAGCACCGCCTTGTGCTCGTGCACCGCGCTGATGATGTGCCCGCGGCTCTGGCCCGACCCCGCCGGGCGCCGCTCGTACATGTACGCCGCCCCGCGGATCGCCAGGTTGTTGCTCTCCGTCGCCCCCGACGTGAAGATGATCTCCTTCGCGTCCGCCCCGATCAGCTTCGCCACCTGCTCCCGGGCCTTGTCCGTCGCCTCCTCCGCCTCCCAGCCGAAGCGGTGGTTGCGGCTCCCGGGGTTGCCGAACTTCTCCGTGAAGTACGGCAGCATCGCCTCCACCACCCGGGGGTCGCAGGGGGTCGTCGCCGCATGATCCAGATAAATGGGCAGCTTCAGCGCCATGGGTCTGCTCTCCAGGGCCCGCCCGGGCCCGCCGCGGCTCCGTCCCTCCCCGCACCACCATCACCGGGACAGAGCCTGAATCTTAGAATCATTCCAGTCTGGGAAGTCTAGGGCGCTCGGCCCCCTGCCGCAAGGCTGACGGGGGCGTGCCCGGGCCATCGCCGCGGCGGAAAAACGTTCTGTGCGATTGGGTGGGGAGGGGGGGGCGAGCAGTGGGGGGTTCAGTGCCCCGGGCCCCCGGCCGCATCCGGCCGCCGGTACACCATCCGGACCCGGTTCCCCCGCTCGTTGTACTCCACCTCGCTCATGTAGGCCCGCATCAGCAGCAGCCCGCGCCCGGTGGGCACCTCGAGGTTCTCGTCCCGCGTCGGGTCCGGGACGGTCCCCGGGTCGAACCCCGGGCCGCGGTCCTCGACGACCAGCTCGATCTCCTCCGCGCCCGCGCGGAAGTCCAGGCGCACCGGGTCCTCCGGCCCGAGCCCCTTGTGCCCGTGGTGGAAGGCGTTGGTGATCGCCTCCTCCATCGCCAGGCGGACCGCGAAGCGGGAGGCGTCCGGATACCCCAGCCGCTCCAGGGCCGACAGCACGCGCTCCTGCGCGCGGTCGATCTCGGGGCGGTAGCCTCGGATGAGGATCGTTTCGAACTCGGCGCCGGTCTGCTTCACGCTGCTCATCGCACCCCGCGCCCCCCCGTCCCTCCTCCCCCGGCCCCCTCCGCGACCCCCTCCCCCGGCCTCTGCCCGAGCCGAAGCCGTCCGCTCAGCTGAAGCTCGCCATCGCCTTCTCGCTCGTCTCGTGGATCTGGAAGATCCGGTCGAGCTTGGTGATCTTGAAGACCTCGTAGATCTGCGGGTCGATGTTCGCCAGGCGAAGCTGCCCCTTGCGGTCCTTCACCTTGTTGTTGATCGTGATCAGCGTCCCCAGTGCCGCCGACGACAGGTGGTCGACGTTGGCGAAGCTCACCAGCAGCTTGGGCGAGGGGGTCGCCTCCACCAGCCGGCCGATCTCCTCCCCGATCTGCTGGATGTTCGCCTCGTCGAGGATGTTGCGGTCGATGAACTCGACCTGCGTGACGTCCCCGTCCCGCCGCACCCTCAACCGCGAAGAAGCCGTCGCCATCCGTAGATCCTCCTGCCCCGTGTCCCCGTGATCGAGCCCCGCAGCCGGCCCCGGGGCCCGAGGGGCCGGGCCGCGCCGGCCGGGAGCGGCGCACCGAGCGGTATCACTATACGTCGGCCGCGGTTGACCGCCACTCCACCGCGCCCGCCGCCCGCCCCCGACGACCCCGCCCCGGCGTCCCCAATACACCGGGAGCCGGCGACACCGCGGCCTCGGCCGCGATCCTCGCCGGCTCCCGGACAGCGTCACGGAGCCCGCCGGCCCCGCCTCAGCGGGGGCCGATCCCCGTCCGCAGGGCGTCGCTCAGCCCGGGGTGGGACCGCTCCTCCTCCTCCGCGGTGATGATCACCGTCGGCTTGAGCAGGATCAGCAGCGTCTGCTCTTCCTTGCTCTCGATCCGGTTGGTGAAGAACCGGTTGATGATCGGGATCTTCGAGAGCACCGGCACGCCGGTCTCGACCTCCAGCTCCGTCACCAGCCGCTGCCCGCCCAGCAGGATCGTCCCCTCGTCCGGGACCGTCACGGTCGTCCGCACGCGGGTGACCGTGATCTGCGGGAGCTGGATGAACGACTGGACGTCGTCGGAGCTGACCAGCTGGCCGCCGGCGACCGCCGTCACCGGCTCGCGGCCGAAGCTGTCGATCCGGCTCACGCCCGCGTCGATCGTCATCGTGACGTACCGCCGGTCGGCGCTGATCACGCCCTCGACGCTCATCGTCACGCCCTCGGAGGCGACCGCGATGTCCGGGTCGAAGCCCACCGCCGAGTCGCCGACCACCGGCTCCAGGTCCGAGATGAACGCCTGCTGCGTCACCACGAAGATGTTGGCGACCTGCCCGTTGGTGAAGGTCATCCGCGGGGCCGTCAGCTGCACCGACCGCCGGTCCGCCTGCGTCGCCTGGATCAGGAAGTCCACCTGGATGTCGTCCAGGAACTGCCCCGCGATCCCCAGCGCCGGCGCCGCCCCGAGGATGCCAGAGGCGAAGTCGCTCCCCGAGGCCAGCCCCGCGGCCAGCCCCAGCGAGTTCTGCCCGACCCCGATCGGCGACCACGAACGCGGGTGCACCACGCCCTGGGTCATGAACTCCGGCTCTTCCGTCGTGGGCGCGTTGGCCCCGCGCGACGTGATCGTCCGCTGCAGGCCCCGGAGGCCGCCGGCCCCGCCCGTGCCCGAGAAGTCGAAGAAGTCGCCCGGCTGGATCGTCGGGTCCACCACCCGCGCCGCCCGGAGCTGGTTGTTGTTCGCGTTGAGCACGATGTCCAGGTCGAAGCCGATCTGCTCGAACCAGTCCTGGTTCACCAGCAGGAACTTCGTCTCCACGTTGATCTGCATCGAGCGGATCTCGCGGAGCTTGCTCAGCAGCCCGGTGATCTGCGCGTGGTTCCGCGGCGTGTTGCGGATGATCAGGCTCCCGTTGAGCTCCTGCACCGTCCCCGTGTCGCCGCCGTTGTCGCGCCACCCCTCGAAGTCAACGTTGTTCTGGATGATGTCGATGATCTGCCGGATCCGCTCCTGGCGCTCCTGCTCCCGCTCCTCCTCCCGGTCCTGGTCCTGGTTGATCTGCGTGAACGGGCTCTGCCCGCCGCCGCCGCCCTGGCTCTGCTGAAGCACGCCCTGCAGGTCGATCTGCGGCGCGTCGTAGAAGTTCGGGATCTCCAGCAGCAGGTCCTGGATCCCGTAGATCACCAGCGTCGTCTGCCGGCGCAGCTGCTCGTCCGAGGAGATCACCAGCACCCCGTTGTCCACCGCCCACCCCGCGCGGGAGAACTGGTCGCGGCTGACCTTGTCCAGCACCCGCTCCAGCGCCACGCGAACCGGCACGTTCGTCAGCTTCAGCGTCACCAGCGTCTCGCGCTGGATCCCGATGTCGTTGAGCGCCGGCCAGTCCACGTCCATGTCCAGCTGCGTCACCGTCTCCAGGAAGCTCAGCACGTCCGCCAGCGTGTTGTCCGTGAAGTCGATCGGGATCCGGCGGTTGTCCAGCTCCGCCAGCACCCGCCGGTCCTCCGGGCTCTCCGAGTACGCGCTCAGCTCCCCGCGCTGGAAGCTCTTGGCCGGCCAGTCGCTCGGGTACTCCATCAGCCCCGCCGGCGGGACCATCGCCTCCTCGTTGTCCAGGCTCAGGGTCGAGTACCGCTGGTGCTTCAGCCGCTGCGCCTCCCAGTACCGCTGGTACACGATGATGTCCGACAGCGCGTCCCGCAGCAGCAGCCCCGAGGGGTTCGTCGGGTCCAGGAACAGCACCTGGTCCACGACCTGCAGCGCCTCCTCGTACTTCAGCTCCTTCTGCAGCGCACGGATCCGGTCCAGGGCCTCGTTGATCTTCCGCTCGCGGTCCAGCGCGGTCGCCTGCTGCTGCCGGCGGGTCTGCTCCTCGAGCTCCCGCTGCCGCTGCGCCGCCTCGGCGCGGGCCCGCTGCTCCGCGGCCACCTCGATGTCCCGGTTCAGCGCGTTGATCTGCCCCTCGAAGTTCTCGAACTCCGCCTCCGAGAAGGCCGTCCGCGCCGAGTTGACCGTCAGCCGCGCCCGCGCCGACATCTCCCGCGCCCGCGCCGTGTCCCCCGCCGCCAGCGCCCGGCGAGCCTCGGTCATCTCGTTGGTGAACTGCACCTCCGTCCGCTGACGCACCAGCCCGATCCGCGTCGCCTCGTCCTGCGCCAGGTCCCCGCCGACGTTCGTCTGCAGCCGGACCTGCGACTCGGTCAGCCGCTCCCGGACCCGCGACAGCGTCGCCTGGTCGAAGTACCGGGCGTTGTTGTCCAGCGTCCGCCGGTACTTCTCCGCGGCCTCGTTGTACCGCCGCCCCTCGTACGCCGCGTCCGCCTCCGCCAGGATCCGCTCCGCCTCGGCGCGCATCGCCGTCTGGATCAGGTCCTCCTGCCCCGCCGGCGGCGGGGTGGGCTCACCCGCCGCGGGCTGCTCCGATCCGGGCTGGGCCGCCGGCTCCCCCGTCCGGCGCACGCTCCCGGGCTGGAGCATCCCCAGCGTCATCTCCCCCGCCTCCACCACGAACGGCTCCCCCTGCCGCCGCTCCAGGTCCACCAGCTTCAGCTGGTACTGCTCCACGAGCCGCTGGTACCCCGGCTCCAGCTCCACGCCGGAGCGGACCAGCGCCGCCAGCTGCGCCTTGGCCGCGCCGAACCGGCGGGCCTCGTAGTCGCGGATCGCCTGCTCCACCGCCGCGGGCGCCGACGGCGCCAGCTCGGCGCGAAGCCGCCGCGCCCCCTCGATCACCGCCTCCGCGCGCTCCCGCGCCGCATCGTCCGCCCCCTCGCGCGAGAGCACCCGCTGCGCCAGCGCCTCGGCCTCGCGCAGGTCGCCCGTGGTGAGCCCGAGCTCGGCGCGCTGCAGGGTCATCTCCAACGGGTCGGCCGTGCGCAGCCTCGCATCGATCGCCCCCAGCAGCTCCGAGGCCCGCTTCGCCTCCTCGCCCGTCAGCGACGCCAGCGCGTCGCGGTCCATCACCCGCGTCAGCACGTCGCGGGCCTCGATCAGCCGCCCCGCCGCCACCAGCCCCTCCGCGCGACGCACCACATCCGACAACGACGACCCCGGCGCGGCCGCGCCGTTCGCCCCGGACAAGCCGGCCGCCGTCCCCGCCGTCTGGGCCATCGCCCACGGCGAGAGCACCGCGCCGGCGCCCACGAGTACGAACGCCGCCATCAGACGCGCCACAGGACCGTTTCCGTCAGTTGCCATCACCGATCTCCGTCACAATGCAAGCCCGTGCGGCCCGCGCCGCGGAAGAAGATAACCCAGCAATATCTACGCGGTTCCGTCCGCCGACCGCCTTACGTGCCGCTTTCGCCGCGCGCAAGCCCGCGCTTCCCCGCGAGGTCGACGGTCCATCGCGGCAACCTGCCGCGACCGCGCCGAAGATAGCGACCCGCCTTGGTCAACGCAAATCCCCCACCCGGCTGGGGCTATGCGCCCACAACCCCCGCACCTCCCTGATCCCCCCAGATCCCGTCCAATCCCCTGCCGCCCCCACCAGGACTCCTAGTCCATCCACCGCACCCGCCACACTTTTTCTTCTTCCAGCGGCGGCTCCGGGGGCGCAAAGCCCGCCGGCTCACCCGAAGGTGATTCGCCCGTCGAAGCAGTCGCCGCCCCACGCCCGCCGCTCTCCCCCGCGCTCCCCCCCGCCTCGGCCCCCCCCCGCGCCGCGAGCACCGCCGCCAGGTCCTCCGGCCTCACCCGCTCCATGACCACGAAGGTTTCGATCCCTTCGTCCACCACTTCGGGTGGGATCAGCCCCCGAACTGCCTCGGACGCCAGGTCCTCCGCCGCCCGCAGCGACCCCGCCGACAGGATCACCTCCGCGTACCGCCGCGCCGGCGGCTCCCGCCCGCGCGACGCCGGAACATCCCCCTCCGCATCCCACCGCACGATCACCCGCCACCCCGTGATCCCCAGCTCGTTCCCCTCCTCGTCCACGTTCCCCTCCGGCGGGACGTTGAGCACCAGCCCCCACTCGTCGATCAGCTCCTCGACGATCTCCTCCTGCGTCAGCAGGTCCGGCCGGTCCGGCGGCGCATCCAGCACCCCGCGGTGCTCGTGCGTCGCCGCGTCCGCACCCGCCGTCTCCTCCACCTCCTCCAGGTCGAACGTCGCGAGGATCTCCTCCACCCGCTCCTTCAGCGACGTCTCCACCCGCACCGTCACCTGCTTGTGCTCGTCCACGAAGATGTAGACGAACGGCTCCTCGCTCATCGCCCCGAAGCCGACGAGTCCATCTTCAAAGAAGAACCCCCGGAACCGGCGGATCGCATCCATGAACCGGTCCTGCCCGATCAGGTCGTAGCTGACGTACGGGTCAACCTCCCGGTACGCGTCGTGCCCCAGCACATCCAGGATCGGGTACAGCCGCCCCGGCAGCAGCGTCAGCAGCGCCCGGCACAGCGCCTCCACGCGCGTCGCCGTGATCGCGATGTCGAAGACGTACCGGTCCGGCCACTCCTCCAGTTCCTCGTCGTCCTCCGCGGCCTCCTCCCCGTCCGCCGGCTCGAACCACACGGTGTACCCCGCCCGCGGGGTCATCGGCTCCACCGGGTAAACCCCGAGCGGGAACGCGAACCCGTCCATCACCACCCGCTCGATCGAACTGTCCACGCGGCAACGTGCCATCCAAACCTTTCGTGCGCCCGGGTCCCCGAACGCTCACTTTATGGCCCAACCCACCGCCACGCGCCCCGTCCCCCCTTCCCTCCCCCCGATTCCCTGCTTCCCTCTCCCCTCACCCGCCATTTCCTCTTCATACACTCGCCCCATGCCCCAGCCCCTCGCCAACCTCCTGCTCATTTCCGTCGGAAACAGTCGCACCCGCTGCGCCGTCGCCATCGGCGGGGCCGGGGCGCAGATGGGGGGAAGTGGGGGGGGAGGGGGGGGTGGAGGAGAGCTCCAGCCTTCCATTTACCTCCGAAACGACGAGCTCGGCACCCTCCCCGACCGCCTGGCCGACCTCGCCGCGGGCGTGGAGGGCCTCCGCCCGGTGATCGCCTCCGTCAACGATCCTGTGGCCGACCGCCTCGAGGCCGCCCTGCTCGACTACGCCGGCCCCGCCGACCTCCGCGCCCCCGTCCTCCGCATGGGGCGCGACCTGCCCATCCCCGTCGAGCACACCCTCACCCCGCCCATCACCGTCGGACAGGACCGGCTCCTCAACGCCCTGGGCGCCTTCAGCCGCAGCACGCAGGCCTGCGTCGTCATCGACGCCGGCACCGCCGTCACCGTTGACTTTGTGGACGGCCACGGCGTCTTCCAGGGCGGCGCCATCGCCCCCGGCCTGCGCGCCATGCTCGCCGCCATGCACGAGCACACCTCCGCCCTCCCCAGGCTCGACCTCAACCCCGACCTCCTCCCCGGCCGCAACGACCCCGCCGAGCACCCCTGGGGAAAGACCACCCCCAGCGCCATGACCCTCGGCGCCGTCGCCGCCGTCCGCGGCATGGCCCACGAGCTCATCGACCGCTACGCCGAGTTCTACGAGGCCTACCCCCGCGTCGTCGCCACCGGCGGCGATGCGCCCCTCCTCTTCGACCAGGACCCCCTCGTCGAGCACATCGTCCCCGACCTCACCCTCATCGGCATGCTCGCCGCGTGCAACATCGCCCTCCAGGCCGACGTCGAGGACGGCGACGACCTCGACCGGTAGCGCCACACGTTCCCGTGCCCCCGCCCCGCGCCACCTACCGCCTCCTCACCCCACCGCCCACCGGCTCGGCCGCCATCGCCATCCTCGAGCTCCGCGGCGACGTCGACGCCGCCCTCGCCCGCCTGGGCATCGGCCCCGTCGAGGTCGGCGCTCTCCCCCTGCGCTCACTCGCCGGCATCGACCGCGGCATCGTCGCCCGCCCCGCGCTGGGCCTCGCCTACCTCATGCCCCACGCCGGCCCCGCCGTCCTCCGCCAACTCGCCGCCGCCCTCGAATCCGCCGGCATTGTTCATGACGACGCCGGCCCGTCTCACTACCCCGAGGCCGCCGGCGACATCGAGCAGCGCATCCTCCAGACACTCCCCCGCGCCGCCAGCCCCCTCGCCATCGACCTCCTCCTCGACCAGCCCCGCCGCTGGGCCGCGGCGCCCCCCGGCGCCGCGTCCGACCCCGCCGTCGCCGCCCGCAGCGCGATCCTCGGCCGCCTCATCGCCCCGCCCCTGGTCGTCGCCCTCGGCCGCCCCAACATCGGCAAGTCCTCCCTCCTCAACGCCCTGGCCGGGCGCGAGGTCGCCCTCGTCGCCGACCTCCCCGGCACCACACGCGACCACGTCGGCGTCCTGCTCGACCTCGCCGGCCTCGTCGTCCGCTACATCGACGCCCCCGGCCTCACCCCCCCCTCCCCCCCCTCCCCCCACACCGACCCGCCGCATACCGACCCCATCCAGGCCGAGGCCCAGGCCCTCGCCCTCGCCGCCGCGGCCGGGGCCGACCTCATCC
>JBIQJK010000258.1:0-1462 GCA_044507535.1 Planctomycetaceae bacterium
ACCCCCCCGCGGAACAGGTATCCCCCCTGGAAGACCGCATCCCCCGCGTTGGACAGCTTCACCAGCGACAACTCCGCCGGCCGCTCCCCATCCACGCTCACGATCGCCTCCGACAGCAGCGCCCGCTCCCCGTCGAACACGAACGCAAACTCCTCCAGCGCCGCGGCCCCGAACAGCGGGAACGAACTCCATCCCCGTGCCGGGTCCGTCTGCGCCACCATCAGCCCCGCGTTGTTCACCGCGACGACCGACTCCCCCGGCATCAGCCCCTCCACGCTCCCCAGCGCGACCAGCTCCCCATGCCTCACCAGCCATCCCTGCGGCCGATCATTCTGCGGCGCGACCCCGCCCGAGAGCACCATCCACCGCCCATCCTCGCTCGCCGCGGTCACCAACGGCGCGTAGCGCACCAACGGGAACGGCACGACCGCCGCCCGCCCCCCGCCCTCCGACACGAACCCCGCCACGACATCGAGGTTCCCGTCCCCATCCGCATCGCCGAGGTACGCGACCGACCGCGCTCCCGCGATCGCCGCGGGGGGCTCCTGCGGAATGCCCTCCTGATGGTCCGGCAGGAGATAGAACGTCGTCGCCTCCCTCTCTCCGCCGCGGGCCAGCGCACCGATGTGATCGCGCCCGGACCCGTCGAGGTCGCCGAGCGTGTACAGCGCTGCGCCGAACCCTTCCCCCGCGCTCCGCCCGATCGTCGCGCCCTGCTCGCTCCCGCTGAACGCGTAGAACCGCACCGCCCCACGTCCGTCCCCTCCGCCATCCCCCGGCGCCCCGGCGACCCACGTGAACATGTCCGCCGCCAACCCCGTCGTCCCGCGCATCGCGACCGCCGTCCCCAGCCCGCCCCCCTCCACCTCCCCGACCAGCGTCACCAGCGCCGACCCATCCGCACCGCTGAACCCGTACGCCGCGCCCGCATCCTCCACCCCCTCCGCATCAAACCCCGGTGCGCCAATCAGAAAATCGTTCACCCCGTCCCCCGCCGCGCTGTCCGGCCCCGCCGGCACACTCCGCCCCGACGCCACCGCGTACCCGAAGAGGCTCCCAGCGGCCTCTCCCTCGAATATGTGGATCGCCGCCAAGTCCGCCCCTGAACACACCCACGCCCGGTCCGCCCCCGGCTCCCCGATGAGCACATCCCCCACCCCATCCCCGTCCACGTCCCCCGTCGCCGCCAGAGCCCACCCCAGCGCCCCGCCCGCGAGCGCCCCCTCGACCGACGCGATCACCCCTCCGTTCGCCCCGGAGAAGACCCACACCCGCCCCGCGCCCCCAGCTTCTCCCGGCGATCCCACCGCCAAGTCCGCCACCCCGTCCCCATCTACATCCCCCGGGTTCGCCAGCGCAGCGCCGAACCCCGCCACCTCACCCTCCGGCACGCGGATCACCGACATCGTCCGCCCGGAGTAGAGCCGCACCGACCCCGGGCCCCCGCTCCACTCCAGCCCCA
>JBIQJK010000258.1:1472-2142 GCA_044507535.1 Planctomycetaceae bacterium
CCAGCCCCTCGGACCTCACCCCCGGCGCCGAGACCGCGAAGTCCATCCCCCCGTCACCATCCACATCCCCCAGACCCACGACCACGGCCCCGAACCCCGCCTCCCCCTCCCGCGCCTGCACCTCCCGGATCGCCCGGTCCAGGTCGAAATGCTCCGCGAGCGACTCGTAGCCGTACGTGCTCAGCAGCACCCGCGGCTCGAGCCGCTCCACCGCCGCGGCCCCGCCCGCGCAAACGTTGCCGGCTTCACGACCCAGCGCCTTCCGGTGTGCGCAGTTCCTCATCATCACGTCGTCTCCCGGGACCAGCCCGCGCACGCGGCCGCCGCGGCCCTTTGACCGTTTTCGACCACTCGCCGCCGATTCCAGCAACCACCCGCCGGCGGGCCGGACCGCTCCCGGTCAACAGCCACAACATCGTGGCCGGGCGCATCACCCCGCCGGGCCACGACCAAACGGATAGCGACCACCCGAATCTCCGGTGTCGCACGCCGCATGAACATTCCTCATCGGTGGGCAAGGCGGGCGGGAGGGCGTTGAGAGACCCACGAGCGTCCCGCCACGGAAACCGTATCACGCCATCGGCCACCCGGCAAGACGTCTTCACCCCCTCCCCCCCCTTCCCTCCGCCTCCCCATCCCTCGCTCACCTGCTCACCTCTTCACCTCCACC
>JBIQJK010000092.1:0-14072 GCA_044507535.1 Planctomycetaceae bacterium
AGGAGAAGTGAGCAGCCGTGCTGGGCGGCCTGGAGCCGGGCGGCGAGGAAGGCGGAGATGGCGTTGGAGTTGACGTGGCCGTCGGCGTTGAAGTCGGCTGTGGGGAGGCTGTTCTGGACGGCGTCGAGCCAGGAGGAGAGGAAGGCGCTGATGTCGTTGGAGTTGATGGCGCCGTCGTCGTTCCAATCGGCGGGGCAGCGGGCGGGGGGGGCGGGGACGGCGAGGAAGATGGCGCGGTTGGGGAAGCGGACGCCGAGGAGGATCTCGCCGGTGTCGGTGACCCAGGCGGGGCGGCCGTCCTGGTGGCCGGAGCTGGAGCGGGGGCCTTCAACGGCGGTGACGGTGCGGGTGACGCCGCCGGCGGCGACGGTGTCGCCCGTGGCGAGGATCTTGCGCACGGGGGCGCCGGAGGCGGGGCGGAGCCACATTCCTGTGCCGGCGGTGTTCGCCGGGGTGCGGAAGGAGGCGGTGAAGTAGAGGTTGCCGGCGGGGTCGAGGTCGAGGCCGGCGTAGAACCAGTCAACGAGGGAGTCGAACGCGCCCTCGACGCCGGGGGTGGGGTCGCCCTCGCGGGCGACGAGGGTCAGGGGGGAGCCGGGGGCGGCGGCGCGGAAGTAGAGGGCGGCGTCGTTGGCGGAGGTGATGCCGGGCCCCTCGAGGCGTGCGAGGAAGGCGATGGCGCCGTCGGCGGCGATGATGCAGGTCCCGTTGTTGTTGATGCCCGGGTACGCGCCGCGGAAGGTGGCGCCGGGGATGCCGGGGGCGGGCTGGCCGCGGCGGACGACGGCCTGGAGGCCGGCGTCCGGGGTGAAGAGCCAGAGGCCGTCGCCGTCGAGGGAGGGGTCGGCGCCGGAGGCGTGGGCGATGAAGAGGACCTGGCCGGCGTCGTTCATGGATGCGGGGGTCGAGGGGAGGATGGCGGAGAAGGCTCCGCCGCCGGGGGCGATGCCGCCGCCGAAGGCGACGGAGATGCTGGGGCCGGAGGCGGGGTAGATGCGCAGGCCCCAGGATTCGCCGAGGAGGGTGGTGGTGCGGTGGCGGACGAGGACGTCGCCGGCGGCGTTCACGGCGTCGGCGTACATGTTGTAGTACCAGGTGGTCTGCGAGATCTGGGCGGCGCGGGCGACGACCTGGACGGTGGGCGGGGACTGGGACGTGGCGCGGCGGACGCGGAAGATGGCGTCGTGTGTGCCGTTGCGGAAGACGGCGTCGCCGGTGGGGGTCATGAGGACCTGGCCGTCGATGAGCGAGGAGCCGCACTCCCAGACGGCGCCGAAGGGGAGGCCGGGGATGAGGTCGCCGCGGGAGAAGGCGACGGGGTGGTAGAGGTCGTGTCCGATCTCGAAGCGGCAATCGACGACGGTCTCGTAGGGGAAGGGCCAGCCGGGGATCTCCACGATCTGGGTGACGGTGCGGAGGTAGGCGGAGTGGCCGTTGCGGGCGGCGCCGGGGGCGGTGTAGGTGATCTGGTTCGGCGAGACCCAGTCGGAGGCCGCGAGGGTGTAGAGGATGCCGCCGGGGTTTTCGGTGGTGGCGGGGGTGGCGCGGTAGACGTTTTCACCGTCCTGGGTGAGGACGGTGCCGTCGTTGCGGAGGACGTGGGAGATTCCGCCGTAGATGGGCTGCGGGACGAGGCGGAGGGTGTAGTCCTGTGCGAGTGCGGGGGAGGCGGCGGCGAGTGCGGCCGCGGCGATGACGAGGCGGGCGGTGCGATGGGTGGGCATGTGGTGGCTCCTGGTGTGAGTGGGTGCGGGGCCTTCCTGGGGATGGGCCCGGGGGGCCGCTCGGGGCCGTGGAGCGGCGCGGCGGGCACCAATGCGACGATTGCGGGCGCGGGGGCCAGCGACGGGTTTGAAGGGGGGATGGGGGGCGATCCGATACAGGGGCGGGGCGCGAGGCGACGGGGAGAGTCACGATGGCGGACGTGCTGGACCAGAGCGAGATCGATGCGCTGCTCGCGGCGGTGGACTCCGGGGAGGTGGAGGAGGAGTCCAACCCGGTGCAGATCTTCAGCCGGCACCGGCGGGACCTGGAGCACGTGGAGGTCCGGCCGTACGACTTCAAGCGTCCGGAGCGGGTGAGCAAGGACCAGATGCGGTCGCTGCAGACGCTGCACGAGGGGTTCGCGCGGAACTTCGGGGCGGCGCTGTCGGGGTTCCTGCGGACGATCGTGGAGGTGAAGGTCGCCAGCTGCGAGCAGATGACGTACGCGGAGTTCATCAGCGGGCTGCCGAACCCGACGAGCTTCAACCTGATGGAGGCGAGGCCGCTGGAGGGGCAGATCTGCCTGGAGATCAGCCCGCTGATCATCTACCCGATCATCGACCGGCTGCTTGGGGGGACGAACCAGGAGCTGTTCATCCCGCAGCGGCCGATGACGCTGATCGAGACGCGGCTGATCGGGAAGGTGACCAGCCGCGGGCTGGCGGCGCTGAGCGAGGCGTGGGCGGGGATCCGGCCGGTGGAGTTCGCGATCACGGCGACGGAGAGCAACCCGCAGCTGGTGCAGATCGTTCCGCCGAACGAGGTGGTGGTGGTGGTGGGGTTCGAGCTGAAGATGGCGAACCGGGCGGGGACGATGAACCTGTGCATCCCGTACAACGTGATCGAGCCGGTGATGGAGGAGCTGTCGGCGCAGAGCTGGTTCAACGTTCCCAAGAGCGAGAAGTCGAAGCAGCTCCAGGACCGGATCGCGTCGTCGCTGTCGGGGGCGGCGCTGACGGTGACGGGGGTGATGGCGGAGACGACGATCACGCTGCGGGAGCTGATGTCGCTGGCGGTGGGGGACGTGATCGTGACGGAGAAGCCGGCGACGGAGCCGGTGGTGCTGAGCGTGGAGGGGAGGCGGACGCACCTGGCGCACATCGGGCAGCACCGGGGGCAGCGGGCGCTGCGGGTGCTGCGGGCGGCGTCGGCGGTGGACCGGGTGTAAATCGGGGCGGTGTGGGGAAGATGGGGCGTGCGTCGGGGGCGGTGTGAAGGTATGTTGTGTTGCCGGGTGGTGAGCCGGGCGTAGCATCTGGCGTTTTCGCAGGTGGAAACAGGGCCCGCGGCGAGGGTCGAGGCTCGTTGCTCATCGCGGCCATGGCGGGCGCCCGCGGGCGTGGGGTCGCTGTCTGGGACGGCGGGGGCGGGCCCGATGCGGGGGTGGGAGTGGGGTGGGGGAGAGATCGAACCGACTATGGAGTGTCGGCCGGGGGGGATGGGCGACACGGGCACGGAATAGCCGGTTATGAGACCTGAGACGGAAGAGGCTGTGATCGAGGGCGGAGCGGGGGCGGCGGTGCTGCCTGCCGCGGCGCCCTCGGCGGCGTCGTCGGCATCGGGGGAGCTGTGCGACTGGGGGGTGGAGGCGGAGCGGGGGAGATGGTTTGTGCTCCGAACCCGAAGCCGGCAGGAAAAGGCGCTGGCGCAGGACCTGGCGGCGCGGCGGATCGGGCACTTCCTGCCGCTGACGCGGGTGGTCCGGTATTACGGGAAGCGGAAGGCGGTGGTGATGGAGCCGCTGTTCCCGGGGTACCTGTTCCTGAGGGGTGAGGTGGAGGAGGCGTACGCGGCGGACCGGACGGGTCGGGTGGCGCAGGTGCTGGCGGCCCCGGACCAGGATCGTTTGAGCGAAGAACTGGCTCAGATCCGGTTGGCGCTGTCGCGGGGCGCCCCGCTGAGGGGGTGCGAGCGTATCGAGCGAGGGGTCCTTGTGGAGGTTTCCTCGGGTCCGTTTCGCGGGATCCGGGGGATCGTTGCGGAGGCGGTCAGGGATGACCGATTGGTTCTGAACGTCGAGTTGATCGCGAGGGCGGCCCAGTTGGAGATCGATCGGACGCTGCTGCGACCGGTTGAATAGGGGTCAGTTCGGGATCGGCGGCGGAATTTTGGCGAATCGGCTCCACCTGGGTTGCAGCCGACATGGACGGAGTCTAGATTATGGGACCTGCCCCGGAGGTGGGAGGCGGTCGGGAGAGCGGCAAGGATTGCCGCGAAGGACCCGGCCAGGAGGCGAGGCGAGGAGCAATCTGACGCCTGAAGGGCCTCCGCAAGCTTTGCTGACGCCACTGTTTACGCACCGTTTGCGACGTGTTGACCTGGGAAAGATGTCCCGACGGCGACACGGAGGCGATCTGCGGGCCCCCACTACCGAAATGAGGAACGGGCAGGAACTCGAGTCAGGAGTTCATGAATGAAGTTTGCAGCCCACTGTGTTCGGGCCGCGCTGGCAACGGCGTTGGCGATGGGTGTTCCGTTGATGCAGGGCCGTGCGGCCGCGCAGGAGGCGGGGGCCGCGACGGTGGTTTCGCAGGAGGGGGCGAGGGTCGAGAGTGGGGCGGGGGCGAAGCAGGGGGATGCGGGGAACGGGTGGATGGTGATTTCGACCCCGAACGGCCACCGGCTGGTTCGGGTGTCGCCGAACTGGAGGGGCTCGCGCGGGGTGGGGGCGCCGCCGGTGGTGGCGACGGGGAAGGGGGTGGTGGGGGAGTCGGCGGTCGCCCCTGAGCCGGTGAAGCCGGCGCCGGTGCTGTTCGGGCCGGTGTCGCCGGGGACCGGGGGGACAACGGGGACAACGGGGACGGCGGGGACGGATGCGGCGACGCGTCCGCAGGTGGTGGGGGGCGAGGTCCCTGAGGGTGAGGGGGCGCGGCCGCTGCTGCTGGGGAGCGGGTGGACGCCGGAGCAGGCAGGGCTGGGGATGACGCCGCCGACGGCGCCGGGGGGGCTGCTGGTGCAGCCGACCGGGGACGGCGGGATCCACGTGAGCTGGCAGGACCTTTCGACGAACGAGTCGGCGTTCGAGGTGATGCGTCAGCGGAAGGCGGGCCCGAACTGGAACCGCTCGACGACGCTGCGCACGGACGCGGACACGACGGCGCTGGTGGACCGCCCCGGGAACGGGGAGTACCGGTACCGGGTGCGCGCGATCAACGGGGCCGGGGAGTCGGAGTTCACCCCGTGGGCGATGATGCAGGTGGTCGGGATGGCGCCGCAGGCGCCGACGCAGGTGGGGGCGGCCGACCTGGGCAACGGGAGCGAGATCCGGATCACGTGGACGGATAACTCCTCGGACGAGACGGGGTTCGAGATCGAGCGTCAGGCGCAGGCCGGGTCGGTGTGGAAGGACCCGGAGACCCTGACGGCGGGGGCGAACCAGACGAGCTACACGGACCTGGCGTCGATCGGGACGTACCGGTACCGGGTCCGCGCGGTCAACAGCGCGGGCGCATCGGCGTATTCGGCGTGGGCGACGGTGACGGTGGCGGAGGTGACGCCGGCGGCGCCGACGAACCTGCAGGCGGCCGAGCAGGGCAACGGCTGGCATATGCGGGTGACGTGGACGGACAACTCGTCGAACGAGAGCGGGTTCCAGATCGAGCGTCAGAAGCGGGACGGGGGCGCGTGGGGCCATACGTTCACGATCTGGGTGCAGGCGAACGTGTCGGCGTACACGGACAGCGTGGGGCCGGGGACGTACCGGTACCGGGTGCGGGCGATGAACTCGTACGGGTCGTCGCCGTTCACGCCGTGGGCGACGGGGACGGTGGTCTCGGCGACCCCGACGGCGCCGGCGGCCCCGACGGGGACGATGGCGTCGGACATCGGGAACCGGCGGGCGCTGGTGTCGTGGACGGACAACTCGGACAACGAGACGGGGTTCGAGATCGAGCGGAGCCCGTCGTTCCCCGGCGGGACGGTGCGGGTGGCCGCGAACGTGGTCGGGTACATCGACCAGTGCGGCGCCGGCCAGTTCAGCTACCGGGTGCGGGCGATCAACGACGCGGGCGCATCGGCGTACTCGTCGTGGGCGAACGTGACGGTGTCGGAGGTCGCGCCGGCGGCGCCGAGCAACCTCCGGGCCGCGGCGGAGGGGAGCGACGGGGTGCGGCTGACGTGGACGGACAACTCGGACAACGAGACGGGCTTCCGGATCGAGCGTCAGACGCAGCAGCCCAACGGGTCGTGGGGGTCGGTGACGACGCTGACGGCGGTCGCGGACGCGACGACGCTGATGGACCAGGCGGGGCAGGGGACGCACCGGTACCGGATCGCGGCGACGAACTTCGCCGGGGACTCGCCGTTCACGGCCTGGACGACGATCGGGATGAGCGGCGGGTGGACGGTGTTCACGCCGAGCCCTGACACCCGGATCATCTACGTGAGCAGCACGAGCGGGAACGATTCGAACGACGGCGCCGCCCCGGACCGGGCGGTGCGGACGATCGGTCGCGGGTATTCGCTGCTGCGGAGCGGGTACCCGGACTGGCTGCTGCTGAAGCGCGGCGAGACGTTCGACACGGACACGATCGTGATCAACAAGTCCGGCCGCTCGGAGACGGAGCGGATGCTGATCGGGACGTACGGGACGGGCGCGCGGCCGCTGGTGCGGACGGGGTCGAGCTCGTTCATCACCCGCAGCGGCGGGAGCGGCAACGGGGCGACCGGCGGGAGCCACCTGGCGATCGTCGGCATCCACGCGGTGCCGCACACGCGGAGCGCGAGCGGCAACCCGATGGGGGTGTTCTGGGTGGGCGGGGGCGCGAACCTGCTGATCGAGGACTGCTACTTCGAGCGGTTCGGGACCGGGCTGGTGGTGCAGTCGGATTCGGCCGCCTCGCCGACGAACACGAAGATCCGGCGGACGATCGTGGCGGATTCGTACACGACGGGCGCCCACTCTCAGGGGATGTACGCCTGGGGCGTGAACGGCCTGCTGATCGAGGAGTGCGTCTTTGACCGCAACGGGTGGAACCCCGGCGTGGCGGAGGCGACGATCTTCAACCACAACGTGTACATCGGGACGGCGTGCACGAACGTGACCGTGCGGAACTGCATCGTGGCGCGGGGCTCCTCGCACGGGGTGCAGCTGCGGCCGGGGGGCCTGGCGGAGAACAACCTGGTGGTGCAGAACGCGATCGGCCTGCTGCTGGGCGGCGGCGACCCGACGGAGCACTCGCACACGCACGGCGTGACGGGGGCGCTCCGGGGGAACGTGATCCTGGAGGGCAAGAACATCACCAGCTCGCTGCAGCGCGGGCTGGGGATCGACCTGACGAACATCGGGCTGCAGGGCGCGGTGGTCGAGAAGAACATCATCGCGCACAAGCAGGCGAACAACTCGGGCGGCGCGATCACCTTCATCGGCTCGGGCTACGGCGCGGGCGTGGGGTGCAACAACATCCAGGTGAACAACAACATCGTGTACAACTGGCGCGGGTCGGTCGCGATCCAGCCGGCGCCGTCGAGCCCGCCGTCGCCGTCGTCGTTCTCGTCGGTGGCGGGGAACTCGTTCTCGAACAACGACTTCCAGGACGGGGGCGCGACGAGCGCGCCGCTGATCTCGACGTTCTCCACCTCGCCGTCGGTGGTGAGGTTCTCGTCGGGGACGTACCACAGCAGCCGCGCGGGCTCGTCGTGGTTCACGGTGGGGTCGTCGGGGCGGTCGTTCTCGCAGTGGGTCGCCGAGACGGGCGAGCAGAACGCGCAGGCGTCGGCGCGGCAGTATCCCAACGCCAACCGGTCGCTGGGGAGCTACGCGGCGTCGCTGGGCCTGGCGAGCACGACCGAGGCGTTCCTCGAGGAAGCCCGGAAGCAGTCGAAGTCCAACTGGCGGGACGAACTGACCGCCGGCGCGGCGAACGACTACATCCGCGAAGGGTTCGGGATGCAGTACCCGTAACGCGCGCCGCGTCGCCCGCGGAAGCGGGGGGGAACGCGAGACTCCAGGGTCAACTCACCCGGGGAACCGAGACATCGGCTCCCCGGGTTTTCATTCCGCCCCCGGGTGGGGGCGGGCGTGAGCACGGGGAGGGGGTCGGGGAAGGGGCGGGGCGGTGACGAGGAGTTCAGGGGGCGGCGGCGGGGGGGCGGCAATGATGATTCTTCGGGGAGCGGCCGGGCGCCGCCCGATGGGCGGCGGGCGCGCGCATCGCATCAGGAGCGGGAGCGGAGCGAACATGGAAGCAGAAGGCCGATTCATCGACAGGATCGCGGCGCCGGTGTCGGGCGTGGCGGGGCTGGTCGGCCAGGTGATGGGGCGGCTGGGGTTCGCTCGCGCATGGGGTGGGAACTCGCTGCGGTCGCGGGTCGTGCGGGGGTCGGTGTGGACGCTGGTGGGGTTCGGGTTCGGCCACACGATGTCGCTGGTGGCGAACCTGGTGCTGGCGTGGCTGCTGTTCCGCGAGGCGTTCGGGCTGATGGCCCTGGTGCGGGTCGTGCTGCAGGGGCTGAAGATGTTCTCGGATGTGGGGATCGGGCCGAGCATCATCCAGAACAAGCGGGGGGAGGACCCGGCGTTCCTGAACACGGCGTGGACGATCCAGATCATCCGGGGCGTGCTGCTGTGGCTGGCGACGTGCGTGCTGGCGTACCCGGCGGCGTGGTACTTCGGGGAGCCGGAGCTGGCGCCCCTTCTGGCGGTGGCGGGGCTGACGTCGCTGATCGCGGGGTTCAACTCGCCGGCGATGTTCACGGCGAACCGGAAGCTGGCGCTGGGGCGGGTGACGATGATCGGGGTGGTGTCGATGTTCGCGGGGGTGGCGATCTCGATCGTGGCGGCGTGGCTGACGCGGTCGGTGTGGTCGCTGGTGGCGGGGTGGATCGGGGCGGCGCTGGTGATGCTGGTGATGAGCCACACGGTGCTGCCGCAGGAGCGGGTGAGGCTGCAGTGGGAGCGGGCGGCGGCGGGGCAGATGTACCGGTTCGGGCGGTGGATCTTCGTGAGCACGGTGATCACGTTCTTCGCCCGGGAGGCGGACAAGCTGCTGCTGGGGACGTGGCTGGGGATCGGGATGTTCGGGGTGTACAGCATCTCGGTGAGCGTGCTGTCGGTGCCGACGGCGGTGTGCGGGCAGCTCGCGGCGGGGGTGCTGTTCCCGGTGCTGTCGGAGCACGGGCGGCAGGATCCGTCGCTGATGGGGGACAAGCTCAAGGCGGCGCGTGGGATCGTGCTGCCGGTCTGCGTGCTGATCGTGACCGGGGTGGTGTGCGGGGCGCCGATCCTGTTCGGGGTGCTGTACCACGAGCAGTACGCGGACGCGGCGTGGATCGCGCAGCTGCTGGCGATCCCGACGTGGTTCACGCTGCTGAGCCTGTCGGCGGACCGGGCGATCCCGGCGCTGGGGGACAACAAGTGGCTGGCGCTGAGCAACCTGCTGAAGCTGTGCGCGACGGCGGCGGCGGGGTACTACGGGTTCCGCAGCGGGGGGCTGCCGGGGTTCATCGTGGCGATGACGGTCGGGACGCTGGTCGGGCACGCGGTGGTGCAGGCGGCGCTGGCCCGCAACAGGGTGGGGATCATCGGGCAGGACATGAGGTTCACGCTGGCGGCGGCGGTGGTCGCGGGGGCGGGGGCGGTGCTGCCTCGGCTGGCGGCTGGGGGCGTGACGGCGACGCCTGATCCGGTGGTGCAGGTCCTGGTGGCGGCGGCGATCCTGCTGCCGCTGGGGGCGTGGGTGCTGGTGCGGGTCAAGCGGCGGGTGATCGATCGATGAACGCGTTCGCGGCCATCGCGGTGTGGGGGTGGGCGCCGGTGGCGGTGCTGCTCTTCGCGGTGCTGCCGGCGCGCCGGGCGGTGCTGGCGGCGATCATCGCGGGGTGGCTGTTCCTGCCGATGGTGGAGTTCCAGCTGAGCGGGCTGCCGAACTACGGGAAGTCCTCGGCGACGGCGATGGGGGCGCTGCTGGGGGTGCTGCTGTTCGACGCGGGGCGGCTGACGCGGTTCCGGCCGCGGCTGATCGACGTCGCGGCGCTGGGATGGACGCTGGCGCCGATCGCGTCGTCGCTGAGCAACGGGCTGGGGCTGTACGACGGGGTGGCGTCGGCGATCCCGGCGGCGCAGCGGTGGCTGATCCCCTACTTCCTGGGGCGGCTGTACTTCTCGGACTTCGAGGGGTTGCGGGAGCTGGCGGCGGGGGTCTTCATCGGGGGGATGGTGTACGTGCCGCTGTGCCTGTACGAGGTCCGGATGAGCCCGCAGCTGCACACGATGTTCTACGGGTTCCACCAGCACGTCTTCGCGCAGTCGATCCGGTTCGGGGGGTACCGGCCGACGGTGTTCATGCAGCACGGGCTGGCGGTGGGGATGTGGATGACCGCGGCGTCGCTGTCGGGGGTGTGGCTGTGGCGGTCGGGGGCGCTGAGGCAGGTGTGCGGGGCGCCGGTGTCGTGGATGCTTCCGGTGCTGCTGGGGACGACGGTGCTGTGCAAGTCGGTGGGCGCGCTGGTGCTTCTGGCGGCGGGGCTGGGGGCGCTGGAGGCGACGAAGCAGCTGAGGACCAGGGCGCTGGTCGTCGCGCTGGCGGTCGCTCCGCTGGCGTACATCGGGCTGCGGACGACGGACATCTGGACGGGGGCGAGCATGGTGGAGGCGGCGCGGGCGATCGCGGGGGATGATCGGGCGGCGTCGCTGAACTTCCGGCTGAAGAATGAAGATGTCTTGATCCAGCGGGCGCTGCAGCAGCCGGTGTTTGGTTGGGGCGGGTGGGGCCGGAATCGGCCGGAGGGGGCGGGGGACACGATCGTGACGGACGGGATGTGGGTGATCGCGCTGGGGCAGAACGGGGTGGTGGGGCTGACGCTCATGCTTGCCGTGGTTTTATGGCCGGCGCTGAGATTTGCGTCGCGGGTCCGGGCGGGGTTGTGGTATCATCCGGGGGTCGGGGGCGCGGCCGCGATGGCCGTGCTTCTGGCGTTGTTCACGACGGACTGCCTGTTCAATGCGATCTCCAATCCTGTGTTCGTGCTGGCGGCGGGGGGCGTGAGCGGGCTTCGGCTGGCGGCGGCCCGACCCGCCGGGTCGGAGCGGCCGGCGGGGGTCGGGCGGGCATCATGGAGGCAGCATGGTTATTCGGCCATTCGACCGTGACGAGCTTCGGCGGCGCGTGGAGGCGGCGCAGCCGTTTCCTCACTTCTGCATCGACGGCTTCCTGGAGGAGTCGTTCGCGGAGGAGGCGCTGGCGGCGTTCCCGTCGTTCGACCAGGCGGGGACGATGGGGAAGATGTTCGCGACGGTGAACGAGCGGAACAAGGTCCAGATCACGGACTCGAGCAAGTTCCCGCCGCCGATCCGCCGCCTGCACGAGGCGCTGGCGTCGCCGGAGTGGCTGGAGACGCTGTCGTACGTGATGGGGATCCCGAACCTGCTGGCGGACCCGGAGCTGGTGGGCGGGGGGATCCACGAGACGGGGCCGCGGGGGCACCTGGACGTGCACGTGGACTTCAACTACATCGAGGAGCGGCGGCTTCACCGGCGGATCAACATCCTGGCCTACTTCAACAAGAACTGGGAGGAGGGGTGGGGTGGGAACATCGAGCTGTGGGACCGGGAGGTGAAGGTCTGCCACCACTCGTTCATGCCGATCTTCAACCGGTGCGTGGTGTTCGAGACGTCGGACATCAGCTACCACGGGGTGTCGGCGGTGCGGTGCCCGGAGGGGGTGAGCCGCAAGTCGTTCGCGGGGTACTACTACACGAAGGAGGCGCCGGCGCACTGGAGCGGGGAGGCGCGGTCCACGGTCTTCCGGGCGCGGCCGGACGAGAAGCTCAAGGGGTCGGTGCTCATGCCGGCGGAGAAGCTGGCCAAGTCGGTGAAGAAGAAGATTTACTCGCTGAAGCGGAAGGTGAAGGGGAGCTGAGGGCGGGGGCCGCGTGGGACCGGGCACGAGGGCGAGCCGGCCGGGGGCGGGGAGGAGGGAGGCGCGATGGGTCTGGGCCTGTACGGGCTGGTGATGCGGACGACCGGCGTGGTTGCGCTGCCGGGGTACACGCACTTCTTCCTCCACAGCGGGGTGGGGAGCGAGTACGGGGTGGGGCTGCGGCAAAAGCTGTCGCTGATGCGGAAGGTGAAGCGGAACACGAGGGAGATCGTGAGCGCGACGGGCTGGCTGGAGCAGCTGATGCTGGTGTCGCGGATCCTGGCGCTGCCGCGGTCGCTGGAGGGGGACGTGGTGGAGTGCGGGTGCTTCAAGGGCTCGAGCACGGCGAGCCTGTCGCTGGCGTGCGAGATGACGGGGCGGCGGCTGATCGTGTGCGACTCGTTCGAGGGGCTGCCGGAGGTGGCGCCGGAGGACGAGCTGCACGTGAGCCTGGAGGCGCGGCGGTACGAGATCTACAAGAAGGGGGAGTACCGCGGGGAGCTGGAGGAGGTGCGGGAGAACGTCAGGAGGTACGGGGCGATCTCGTGCTGCGAGTTCGTGAAGGGGTATTTCCAGGACACGCTGCCGGGGCTGAAGGGGCGGTACGCGTTCATCTTTCTGGATGTGGACCTGCACGAGTCGTTGAAGACGTGCCTGGTGAACCTGTGGCCGCGGCTGGAGACGTACGGCGCGCTGTTCACGCACGAGGCGCAGCAGCTGGACTACGTGGCGAGGTTCTTCGATCGCGCGTGGTGGCAGGAGACGTTCGGGGAGGACCCCCCGGGGCTGATCGGGGCGGGGTCCGGGGTGCCGCTGGGGATCGGGCAGGGGAGCGGGCTGGGGTACGCGGTGAAGCTGCCGCGGGACAAGCAGGTCACGGAGGACAGCTACTTCAAGCACTTCTGCGGGGACCCGATCCAGATGTACGGGCCGGCGTCGGGGCGGGCGAGCGAGGGGAGCAGGCGGCGGGAGCACGCGGCTGCGGCGGCGCGGGGCGTGGAGGGGGAGGGGGAGGCGGATGAGGCGGAGGCCGGGCGCGGCGCACGTTCGCGTTGATGCTGACGATGCGGGTGCTGATCGTCATCGTGAACTACCGGACGGGGGGTCTGGTGATCGACTGCCTGCGCTCGCTGGTGGGCGAGGTGCGCGGGGAGGGGTGGGGCGCGGACGTGACGGTGGTGGACAACTGCTCGGGGGACGGGTCGCTGGAGGCGATCCGGGGGGAGGTGGAGGCGAAGGGGTGGGGGTCGTGGGTGAGCGTGGTGGGGGCGGAGCGGAACGGGGGGTTCGCGTACGGGAACAACGTGGGGATCCGTGAGGGGCTGTCGCGGGGGGAGAGGCCGGCGTACGTGCTGCTGCTGAACCCGGACACCGTGGTGAGGCCGGGGGCGATCGGGGCGCTGGTGTCGTTCATGGAGCGGACGCCGAGGGCGGGGATCGCGGGGAGCCGGCTGGAGGACCCGGACGGGAGCGTGCAGGTGTCGGCGTTCCGGTTCCCGGGCGTGCTCAGCGAACTGGAGAGCGGGCTGCGGATCGGGGCGGCGTCGCGGCTGCTGTCGAGGTGGAGGACGTCGCCCGCGCCGCGGGGGGAGGAGCACGAGACGGACTGGGTTGCCGGGGCGAGCATGCTCGTGCGGATGGAGGTGATCGAGGCGCTCGGGGGGCTGGACGAGCGGTACTTCATGTACTACGAGGAGGTGGACTTCTGCCTGAGGGCGCGGCGGGCGGGGTGGGCGTGCTGGTACGTGCCGAGCAGCCGGGTGGTGCACCTGGTGGGGCAGGCGTCGGGGATCCGGGGCGGGGAGGCGAGGCCGAAGCGGCGGCCGGCGTACTGGTTCGAGTCGCGGCGGCGGTATTTCGTGACCAACCACGGGCGGGTGAGGGCGGCGCTGGCGGACGTGGCGTGGGCGTCGGGGTTTGCGCTGTGGCGGGTGCGGCGGCGGGTTCTGCGCCGGCCGGACCCGGATCCGCAGAACCTGCTGGGAGACTTCGTGAGGCAGAGCGTGCTGCTCAAGGGGTTCCGGGCGTGAGCGCGGGGGGCGCGGAGAAGCGGATGTCGCTGCTGGCGCAGATCCGGGAGGACTGGGTTGCGCACGGGCGGGACTGGACGCGTCCGGGGTTCCGGGCGGTGGCGGTGCACCGGTTCGGGGTGTGGCGGATGCGGGTGAGGCCGAAGCTGCTGCGGGCGCCGCTGAGCGTGCTGTACCGGTCGATGTTCAGGTATGTGCGGAACTGCTACGGGATCGAGCTGCCGTACTCGGCGGAGCTGGGGCGGAAGGTGGTGTTCGAGCACCAGGGGGCGGTGGTGATCCACGGGGCATCGAAGATCGGGGACGGGTGCATCATCCGGCAGGGGGTGACGCTGGGGAACCGGTCGCTGGCGAGGCCGAAGGAGGCGCCGGTGCTGGGGGCGCGGGTGAACGTGGGGGCGGGGGCGAAGATCCTGGGGGC
>JBIQJK010000093.1:0-13968 GCA_044507535.1 Planctomycetaceae bacterium
CGGCGCCGGCCCCCCTTCCCCCACCACCGCTGACGCCCGCCGCTGCCCCGCCGACTCCAACGCCGACGGCGCCACCGGCTCCCACGACATCTCCGCGTCCCTGATGGCCTGGCCCGCCGCCCTCACAGCCGACATGGTGCCGCACGCGGCTGCTGACAACGTCCCTCGCGTCACCCCTCCGTCCCGGCGCGCCGGTGCTCCATCAGCCGCCGCCGGTACGCCGCGAGCACGTCGCTCCGCGTGACGATCCCGACCACCACCCCGCGCTCCCCTCGCCGCACCACCGGCAGCCGCCCGACATGGTGCCGCACCATGTGGTCCACCGCGTCGCGCAGCGACAGGTCGTCGTACACCAGCACCGGCGGCCGGCGCAGCAGCTCCCGCAGCGTCTCCCGACCCGCGCGCCCCTCCGCCAGCAGGTCCCGCCGCGTCAGCACCCCCAGCAGCAGCCCCGCCTCATCCACCACCGGGAACCCCGTGTGCGCGGACCCCTCCCGGCGCGACGCCAGCCACGCCCGCACCTCCTCGATCGTCTGCCCACCGCGCAGCGTCACCACCGGCGCCGAGGCCACGTCCCGCACCGCCACCCGGTCCAGCACGTCCGACTCGTACTCCCCAGGCACCCGAACCCCCCGGCGCGAGATCTTCTCCGTCATGATGCTCTGACGCATCAGCAGGCTCGACACCAGGAACGACGCGCTGCACCCCCCCAGCAGCGGCAGCAGCCCCAGCGGCTGCAGCGTCGTCTCGAACGCGAACACCACCGACGCCAGCAGCGCCCGCGACGCCCCCGCGAACAGCGCCGCCATCCCCACCAGCGCCCCGATCCGAGGGTCGATCCCCGCCCCCGGCAGCGCCGCCGACGCCGCCGCGGCCAGCATCGACCCCGACGCCCCCCCGATGATGAACAGCGGCGCCAGCGTGCCCCCCGACGTCCCGCTCCCCAGGCACACCGACCACGACAGAAACTTCATCACGCACAGGAACGCCACCGCCCCCACCGCCATCTTCCCCGACAGCTGGTCCTCGATCACCCCGTACCCCACCCCCATCGTCGCCGGCGCGAAGCACCCAACGACCCCGACCACCAGCATCCCCAGCGCCGGCCACCACATCCAGTGGATCGGCAGCCGCTCGAAAGCATCCTCGATCGCGTACACCGCGCGCGTCACCAGCACGCTGAGCACCCCCAGCGCCGCCCCGATCAGCACGTACGTCGCCAGCGCCGCACCCCCCGGAACCCCCGGCGCCGGCATCTCGAACACCGGCCCCGCCCCCTCGAACCCGATCCGCACCCCCGCCGCCGCCGTCGCCGCCAGCGCCACCGGGATGATCGACCGCGGCCGGTACTCGAACAGCAGCAGCTCCACCGCCAGCAGCACCGCCGACACCGGCGAGCCGAACGTCGCCGCCATCCCCGCCGCGGCCCCCGCCGACAGCAGCGTCTTCCGCTCCGCCGCGCTCGTCCGGCGCAGCTGCCCCAGCAGCGACCCCAGCGCCCCGCCCGTCGCAATGATCGGCCCCTCCGCCCCGAACGGGCCGCCGGTCCCGATCGACACCGCCGCCGACAGCGGCTTGAGGAACGTCACCCGCGCCGGGATCCGGCTCTCGGCCAGCAGAACCTTCTCCATCGTCTCCGGGATCCCGTGCCCCCGGATCGCCGGCGACCCGTACCTCGCCATCAGCCCCACGATCACCCCGCCGATCACCGGGATCGCCACGACCACGGCGCCCAGGTCGTTCTCCCCCGGCGCGAGGTACTCCGTCCCCACCTCCCCGCGGAACGCGCGGTTCGTGATCAGCGCGATCAGCAGCAGCAGCCCCTGCGCCGCCGGCGTCGGCGACGATCCCCAGCAGCACCGCGATCCCGCTGACGACGACGACGCGCCGGTCGACGATGGAGCGGCGGGCGGGGAGATGGGCCTCCGCCAGCGCCGGCCCGAGGGTCGGCGCGACCGGCAGGCCCCCGGAGGTGGCGGCGCTCTCGACGCGTCGTTGGTGCTGCGGCTGGTCCTGATCCAGTAATCGGCCCTCCTTGCTTCGTTTCGGTGTCCCGCCCCGCACCGGCAACGATACGGGCGGCGCCCCGGCTGTCTACCCGGGCCTCGCTCCGTTCCGCCCGGCGTTATACTCGCCCCCATCCGACAGGAGCGAGCCATGGCCACCCCGCATCTCACCCGCCGCGACGCCCTCAAGGCCGCCGCCGCCCTCGCCGCCCCGCTCTTCATCCCCTCAACCTCCCTCGCAAGCGCCCGCCTTGCCCGCCGCGGCCCGAGCGACCGCATCGCCCTCGCCCTCATCGGCATGGGCATCCAGAACCGCTTCCACCTCTCCGCCTTCCTGAACAACCCCGGCGTCCGCATCCTCGCCGTCTGCGATGTGGACGCCACCCGGCGCGACGACGCCAAGTCTCGCGTCGATGCCCACTACGGCGACTCCGGCTGCGCCGCTTACAACGACCACCGGGATGTCCTCGCCCGCTCCGACATCGACGCCGTCGTCATCGCCACCCCCGACCACTGGCACGCCATCCAGGTCATCGACGCCGCCCGCGCCGGCAAGGACATCTACTGCGAAAAGCCCCTCTGCCACACGATCCATGAAGCAAGGGCCATCATGGACGCCGTCCGCAAGCACGGCCGCGTCCTCCAGACCGGCTCGCAGCAGCGCACCGAGCACGAGGGCCGCTTCCGCAGAGCCGTCGAGATCATCCGCTCCGGGCGGCTCGGCACGCTCCTGACCGTCCACGTCGGCGTCGGCGCCAGCAGCGTCCCCTGCGACCTCCCCGGGGAGCCCATGGAGCCCGGCCTCGACTGGGACCGCTGGCTCGGCCCCGCGCCGCTGCGCCCCTACAACTCCATCCTCTCCCCCCGCGGCGTCAACTCCCACTACCCCGACTGGCGCCTCTACCGCGAGTACTCCGGCGGCATGATGACCGACTGGGGCGCCCACCACTTCGACATCGTCCAGTGGGCGCTCGACGCCGACGCGAGCGGCCCCGTCGAGATCATCCCCCCGCGGGATGAGAAGGCCACGCACGGCGCGAAGCTCGTCTACGCCAGCGGCGTCGAGGTCTACCACGGCGGCCCCCCCTACGGGATCATCTTCAACGGCGCCAACGGCTCGCTCTTCGTCAGCCGCGACAGTCTCTCGTCTCACCCGGCCAGGATCGTCGAGGAGCCGCTGCCGCTCGACCCGGACGCCCGCCTCGACCCCATCTCCGACCACCGCCAGAACTGGCTCGACTGCATCCGCTTCCGCGAGTTTCCCGTCTGCCACGAGGAGATCGGCGCCCGCAGCGTGACGGTCTGCCACCTCGCCAACCTGGCCTACTGGCGCCGCCGCCCGCTGAAGTGGGACCCGCACGCGTGGGAGTTCCCCGGCGACGCCGAGGCCAACACCTGGCGCGATTACCAGCGCCGCAGCGGATACGAGCTCCCTGCGCCGTGACCCGTGGTCCGGCCGCGCCGGAGAGCCGTTGGAGAAAGCGATGAAGACCGAACCGCTCGCGAAGCTGGTCCACGAGATCGCCAAGCCGCTCGGCTACCGCCGCCGCGGCGGCCTCCTGTGGCGCTCCCGCGATGGCCTGACCACGATGATCCACCTCCAGCGCAGCCGGTGGGGCGGCGGGATGTACGTCAACCTCGGCCTCATGCCGACCGAGCACATCACGAAGGCCGCCCCGCCCGGCCCCGAGTACTGGCCGCTCTCGATGCGGGCCGCCGCGATCGAGTCGCCGCACCAGGACAAGTTCCGCGATCTCGAACAGGACGACGACGACACCATGCCCCCAGAGGAGATGGCCGAAGCATTCACCTGGCTGCTCGCCTGGATGGACGAGAACTTCGGCGACGCCGACCGCATCCGCCGGGCCCTGCTCGGCGAGATCACCCACCCGCTCATCTCGTCGCGCCTGACCGCCGCCGCGGACGGCGAGTGGGTCATGCTCGACTGGGCGAGAGACACGCTCAGGCCCCCGCGGCACTACTTCAAGGGCACGCCGTACGACCGGTAGATAGAAGCCGCGTCCCTCTCCCCACCCGCCCGATTTGGCCCTTTGGCCCTTTGCCATTTGGCCCTTTCGCCCCCCGCCGTTTGGCCCTTTACAATCCCCCGTGATCCCCCACACCACCCCCCCCATCTGGCCCGAGACCCGGCACGGCCGTTTCGCCGCGGCCATCCTGCGCAACTCCACCGACCTCCTCGACGCCCCCGAGGCCGCGGACGCCATCGCCAAGTGCCGCGTCGCCCTGCTCGGCATGCCCGACGACACCGGTGTCGGCCTCAACGGCGGCCGCCTCGGCGCTGCCGAGGGCCCCAACGCTTTCCGCGCCGCCCTGGCCCGCTACGGCGCGGCCATCCCCATGGCCGAGGTCTCTGTCGAGACCGGCGCGCCGGGATACGAGGCCCCGTACCCCCACATCTTCGACGCCGGCAACATCGTCCCCGCCCAGGACATCCACGAGACCCACGCCCGCGTCACCGAGGCCGTCGGCGCGATCCTCGACCGCGGCCTCCTCCCCGTCGGCATCGGCGGCGGCCACGACCTGACCTTCCCCTTCGTCCGCGCCGTCGCCGAGCGCTTCACCCCCATCGCCGGCGTCTACCTCGACGCCCACCTCGACGTCCGCGAAGAGGTCGGCTCCGGCATGCCCTTCCGCCGGCTCATCGAAGACTGCGGCGTCGCCTCGCTCACCTGCATCGGCGTGGACGAGCTCGCCAACACCCGCGAGCACTACGAGTGGTTCACCGCCCACGGCGGCCGCACCGCCCACGCCGAGCTCGACCACATCAGCCCCCTCCCCTTCGCCCCGCTCCCCCGCTACCCGTCACGCCCCGCCGGCGAGCCCGAGCACCTCTTCGTCAGCCTCGACCTCGACGCCCTCGACGCCGCGTACGCCCCCGGCGTCAGCGCGATGAACCCCTGCGGCCTGACCCCCCACCAGGTCGCCCGCTACGTCCGCGCCGCCGGCCGCAGCCCCGTCGTCCGCTGCTTCGACATCATGGAGCTCTCCCCCCCGCACGACGAGGGCGGCCGCACGGCCCGCCTCGCGGCGCGCATGTTCCTCGAGTTCCTCCGCGGGTTCGCCGAGAGGCCGGCATGACCGCCGAGGCGGGGCTCCACGTTGAACGCGCGAAAGGCCGCGACGCCGTCCAGCGGGGGCAGCTGGTGTTCAAGCTGCTCTTTCCGCTCGCGGTGGCGCTCGCGGCGCTGGCCACGCCGGTCGTCTGGCTCCGGCGTGGCGGAGGTCTCCGGGCCGCCTTTGGGGCGGCGCTCCTCCGATGTGCCTCCGTCGCGGTCGCCCTCGGGGCTCTGGTCGTTCTCATTCGCAGCGGCGCCCCGCGGGGAGCGGGCGTGGCGGACTCTGCGGCGGGCCCGCCGCGCCTCTCCCGCGTCGACGAAGAGGTCGTCTACGAGCCGGGCTTCCCCGGCACGATCGTCCCCCGCCTCACCCCGTTTCAGCCCGGGAGCGAGGGGAGCGTCTTCCTCTTGCTCTTGAACCGAGTCGTCGCGTGGACCTACATCCTGGAGCGGTGGCCGGACCTCGACTCGCTGCCTCCCGATCGGCTGCCGTCGTCGTTCCGGCGCGGCAACACGGATCTCTGGGTTCTCGAGGTCGTCTCCGTCAATCCCGCGGACTCGCCGCGTCGGTGGCCCCCCCTGCACAGTTCCCGTGACGACCCGGGGCCGCCGCGGGCTCGCCAGGGGGACTACGCCGTCCTTGGCGACCCTCAGGTCGCGTACGCGCGCGCAGGGGCGCTGATCAAGCTCACCCCCGATCTCGATCACGCCACCAGCGTCGCGACCGGATTCGCCAAGGTCTACGGTGTCTCGACGTGTGTCTGCCGCCTGTTGGAGTGCCGGAGTTGGTAACAGATCCTTGTCATGTGCACGCCCCGACGCTCATCCGGGGCGCCCGCGTCCTCACGCTCGCCTCTGGTGAGACACCCCGACGCGGCCGCGAGATGGCCGAGCTCGGCTTCCTCCCCGAGGGGGACGTGCTGATCGCCGATGGCGTGATCACCGCCGTGGGCGAGAACCTCGTCGCCCCGCCCGGCGCGACGGTCATCGACGCCGCCGGCCGCGTCCTCATGCCCGGCTTCGTGGACTGCCACACCCACGCCTGCTTCGCCGGCGACCGCCTCGACGAGTGGGACCAGAAGCGCGCCGGCGTGCCGTACCTCGAGATCCTCGCCCGCGGCGGCGGCATCATGTCCACCGTCCGCGCCGTCCGCGCCGCGACGCAGGAGCAGCTCACCGAGAACCTCCTCGGGCGCCTCCGCCGCATGCTCGCCCTCGGCACCACCACCGTCGAGGTCAAGTCCGGTTACGGCCTCTCGACCGAAGACGAGCTGAAGATGCTCCGCGCCATCCGCTCCGCGGCCGGGCGATTCCCGGGGACCATCGTCCCCACCGCCCTCCTCGGACACGCCATCGACGCCGACGCCCCCTCCCCCGCCGAGTTCGTCGATCGCACCATCACCGAGACCCTCCCCGCCGTCAGCCGCGAGTTCCCCGGCATCCCGATCGACGCCTACTGCGAGCAGGGCGCCTGGTCGCTCGAGGACACCCTCCGCCTCTTCGACCGCGCCCAGGAGCTCGGCCACCCGATCCGCGTCCACGCCGACCAGTTCAACTCCCTGGGCATCCTCCGCGAGAACATCCTCCGCGCCCAGCGCCCCGAGGACGCCCACCGCTGCTTCCGCACCATCGACCACCTCGAGGCCTCCACCCCCCAGGACCTCGCCCTCCTCGGCGGCACGCCCACCATCGGCGTCGTCCTCCCCTGCGCCGGCTTCCACACCGACGGCCGGTACGCCCGGGCCCGCCAGCTCATCGACGCCTCCCCGACGCCCGGCGCCGTCGCCCTGGCGACCAACGACAACCCCGGCTCGGCCCCCTGCCTGTCGATGCCGATGGCGATCGCGCTCGCCGTCCGCTTCAACGGCCTCACCCCCGCCGAGGCGATCACCGCCGCGACCGTCAACGCCGCGGCCGCCTGCGGCCTGACCGACCGGGGCGTGATCGCCCCCGGCAAGCGGGCCGACCTCATCCTCCTGCGCCACCGCGACGAGCGCCTCCTCGCCTACGAGTTCGGCGACAACCCGGTGGAGCTGGTCATCTGCGCCGGGCGGCAGGCGGCCGCTACGATGCGGGCGTGATGATGAGCCGACCCCGCCCGATGACCCCCGCCGACGCCGACGCCGCCTACGCCGCGGCCCAATGCGTCGTGGAGATCCACCGGCGCCTGGCGACGCAGCTCCGCGTCGGCCAGACGCTCGCCCAGATCGACGCCATGGTCGCCCGGTGGCTCGGCGAGCTCCGGTGCGAGTCGTGCTTCTTCAAGTACCGCCAGGGCCGCCTCCCACCCTTCCCCTCGCAGGCCTGCCTCTCCGTCAACGAGTGCGTCGTCCACGGCACCGCCGGGTACTACGAGGCCCCGATGAAGGACGGCGACGTCCTGAAAATCGACATCGGGGTCCTCCACCGCGGCTGGATCGGCGACGCCGCCTGGACCTACACCTTCAAGGCCTTCCCCTCCGACGAGGCGCGGCGGCTCATCGAGGCCGGCAAGCAGTCCCTCATCCGGGGCGTGCAGCAGCTCCGCCCCGGCAACACCTACCTCGCCTGGGCCGAGGTCGTCCAGGACACCGTCGAGAAGGAGTTCGGCTTCCACCTCATCCGCGGCCTGGGGGGCCACGGCTACTACCGCCGCAAGCTCCACGAGCCCCCCTTCATCTCCAACGTCCGCCCCGCGGACCTCGGCGTCCGCCGCACGAGCATGGAGTGGCCCGACGCCTCGACCCCGTGCCAGGCCGGCGCGATCGTCGCCGTCGAGCCCATGGTCGCCATCGGCACCAGCCAGACCCGCTCCCACCCCAACCAGTGGCCGGTCTTCTCCGCCGACGGCTCCCTCACCGTCCACTACGAGCACGATGTGATGATCACCGAGACCGGCCCGCGGGTGCTGACCGAGGGGCTGGAGGAGCTGCCGGACATCGTCGGCTGATCGCCCCCCCTCCCCCTCCCCTTCCCCCCTCCTCCTGCCGCTCTCCCACGAGCCCGGCGGCGAGGGATGATCGGGTCCGGTTTGCATCTCCCCTCCCGGGCGGGGCCGGGTCCGAGGGTTGGCGGGGCCGGGCGTGCGGGTGGGGCGGGGGGATCGCCGGGCATCGATCAACCTTCTGCAGGCCAACCCTTGCTACGGGCGGTCGTGCTGCAACAATCTGGCTTTCTGATGCAGGCCGGGCGGGAGTCTCGGGGGGAGGCCGGGAGGGGAGCCCGGCGTTCGGAGCGCGGGACGCACCACCGCGGCACAACACGCCACATGCTCGCGGATCTTGTCTGAAAGGGGTTTCAGGATGAGCCACTCCAACGGTACTCGTGTGTCCGTTCTTGCCGGTTCGACGCGGGCCGACGCGGTCGCCGCCGCGACCGCGTGGAGCCAGCAGTGGAACGGCCGCCAGTCCACGGAGGGGCAGTCGATCCAGGCCGCCTTCGGGGCGGACGTCTTCTCGGAGCGGGTGATGCGGCAGCGGCTGCCGAAGGACGTCTTCCGGCAGCTGATGCGGACGACGCACCAGGGCCAGCCGCTGGACCCCAAGGTCGCGGACATCGTCGCCGCGGCGATGAAGGACTGGGCGATCGAGAACGGGGCGACGCACTACACGCACTGGTTCCAGCCCCTCAACGGCCTGACGGCGGAGAAGCACGACTCGCTGATGGTGCCGGACGGGCAGGGGGGGATGCTCTTCGAGTTCAGCGGCTCGGCGCTGGTGCAGGGGGAGCCGGACGCGTCGAGCTTCCCCTCCGGCGGGCTGCGGGCGACGTTCGAGGCCCGCGGGTACACCGCGTGGGACCCGACGAGCCCGGCGTTCCTCAACCGCAGCGGCAGCGTGGTGACGCTGTGCATCCCGACGGCGTTCGTGTCGATGAACGGCGAGGCGCTGGACAAGAAGACGCCGCTGCTGCGGTCGATCGATGCGCTGAGCGAGCAGGCGATGCGGGTCCTGCGGCTCTTCGGGACCGACGCGGGGGTGTCGCGGGTGCAGTCCACGCTGGGGCCGGAGCAGGAGTACTTCCTGGTGGACCGGGGGCTGTTCTACGCCCGGCCGGACCTGGTGACGTGCGACCGGACGCTCTTCGGGGCCAAGCCGCCGAAGGGGCAGCAGCTCGAGGACCACTACTTCGGGTCGATCCCGCCGCGGGTGCTGAACTTCATGGCGGAGGTCGAGCGGGAGCTGTTCCGGATGGGGGTGCCGGTCAAGACGCGGCACAACGAGGTGGCCCCGGGGCAGTACGAGATCGCGCCGCTGTTCGAGACGACCAACGTGGCGTGCGACCACCAGATGGTGCTGATGGAGACGCTGCGCCGGGTCGCGCCCCGATACGGGCTCGAGGTGATCATGCACGAGAAGCCGTTCGCCGGGATCAACGGCAGCGGCAAGCACAACAACTGGTCGATGTCCACCGACACGGGGGTGAACCTGCTGGACCCGCAGGACCAGACGCACACGAACATGCAGTTCCTGGTCTTCCTGTGCGCGGTGATCCGGGCGGTGGACCTGCACGCGGACCTGCTGCGGGCGTCGATCGCCAGCGCGAGCAACGACCACCGGCTGGGGGCCAACGAGGCCCCGCCGGCGATCATCTCGATCTTCCTGGGCGACATGCTCACGGACATCGTCGAGCAGCTCGAGAAGGGGACGCCCGAGCGGACGATCCGCGGCGGGGAGCTGGACCTGGGCTCGCGGAGCCTGCCGCAGATCCCCCGCCACAGCGGGGACCGCAACCGGACCAGCCCCTTCGCGTTCACGGGGAACAAGTTCGAGTTCCGGGCCGTGGGCTCGAGCCAGACCTCGGCGTTCCCCAACACGGTGCTCAACACGATCGTCGCCGAGAGCCTGGACTACATCGCCACCGAGCTGGAGGCGGCGACCGGGAAGTCTCGCTCGGAGGCGAAGGTGATCGCCGCGGCGAAGGCGCTGATGCAGAAGATCATCAAGCAGCACAAGCGGGTGATCTTCAACGGGGACAACTACTCGCCGCAGTGGCACGAGGAGGCCGCGCGGCGCGGGCTGCCGAACCTGCGGAGCACCGTGGAGGCGATCCCCGCGCTGCGGACCCCCAAGAGCATGGAGCTGTTCACGAAGTACAAGGTCCTCAGCAAGGCCGAGCTGGAGAGCCGGGCGCAGATCAACCTCGAGAAGTACATCAAGCAGGTGACCATCGAGGGGGAGACGATGGTCTCGATGGCGCGGACGATGATCCTGCCCGCCGCGATCGAGCACCAGGCGAGGCTGGCCGCGGCGGTGTCGGCGACGGTCGCGGCCGGCGTGGAGCCGGGCGAGCAGCGGGCGGAGCTGGAGCGGGTCGTCTCGCTGATCAACCGCTTCCGGGAGGCGACGGCCGCGCTCGACAGCGCGTGCGGCCTGCACGACGAGGACACGCTCGCGCACGCCAGGCTGGTCAAGGAGAAGGTCTGCTCGGCGATGGAGGAGCTGCGCCGGCTCGGGGACGAGCTGGAGGAGGAGGTCGCCGCGGACCTGTGGCCGATGCCGACGTACCGGGACCTGCTCTTCATCAAGTAACGCGAGTCACTCCCCCAAACAGGGGAATCAAGACGATGGCCCCGGCCTGCCGCGGCACCCCCCTGCTCGGGGGGTGCCACCGCGGGCCGGGGCCCTTTGCCGCGCCGGCGGCTCGTTCTCGGGCCGAGCTGCATCTCGTTGGCACCGGACAGGTTGCGGTCATGGGGCGTTTCGCTGCCCGGAAGTTGTGATGGCGTCGGGATGTGGTACTCTGGCCGATCGGGCGGCCGGAGTCGAGCGGCCGCGGGGGGGGGATTGGGGAATGTTTGGAACTCAGAGAGGAGTGCCCCCTTCATGAAGATGTCCTGTCTGCTCCGTCACTCCGCGGCGTTGGCCGCGGCCACGTTGGTCACTGTCGCCGGGACGGCGGGGTCGGCTCTGGCAAACGACGAGTGCGTGGATGCGCTTGAGGTCGGCCCGGGGACGTACATGGGGACGACGGCGACGGCGACGCCGAGCCAGGGGGCAACGGCAAGCTGCGGCAACTCGTCGAACAGCAAAGATGTGTGGTTCAAGATCACGCCGAGCGAGGATGCGACGCTGGTGGTCGCGACCTGCGGGAGCCTTTACGACACGGTGCTGTCGATCCACACCGGATGCCCCGGAACCACGGCGAATGAGATCGCCTGCAACGACGACGCCTGCGACGGGACGCGGTCACGGATCAACACGGTGGTGAGCGCGGGGGAAACCTACTACATCCGCCTGGCGGGCTGGGGTACGAACAGCGGCAGCTACACGCTGACGATCTCGTACCAGGAGCCGCCGCCCCCCGGGTCGGGGCCGGACGTGACGTTCCAGAACATCAACGGCATCGCGCAGTATGCCCCGGTGGGCGGGGTCGTCGCGTACGCCCTGGGCACGGACACGTGCAACATCGGCAACATGGACCTGGCCTGGAACAACGGGGGGTCGCCGGGGGTGGGGTTCAATATGTACCGGTTGCACGATGGGCGACTGGTGCAGCTCGGGCAGAGCTGGGTGAAGATCGCCTGCTGCGCCGCGGCTCATGATGGGGGGTGCGGCACGTGCAACGGCAACGGCGGCGACGTCCTCGGCGCCGGCTGCCGGGACGTCTACGGCGCCAGCTACAACGGCGGTCACGGCGGTTTGCGGCCGCGGAGCAGGGTCAATCCGTGGACCGGGCAGTTCTCCGGGACGATCAACGGGCCGACGGGCTCGGTGGACCGGCGGCTGCAGGTGCAGACGGCCGACCTCTCGCCCGCGAACTTCCCCGGGGCCCTGTACTTCGTCGAGGGCGTCTACGTCGCGACCGACGAGGCGCCGGACAAGAAGATGAACAACGCGTCGCACCGGCGCGTCACGGTGGGCTCGGGCAACTCGCTGAGCCTGGTCTCCACGATGCAGTCGACGATCCCCGCGATCTACGCCTGGCGCGACCACGGGCTGGGCGCCGATACGCCGGATCCGTCGGTGGTCATCCAGGAGGTGGACGTCCCGGATGAGGGCCGCTTCGTGGTCGCCCACGCCGTGCGCGACAACGGCGACGGCACCTGGCGCTACGAGTATGCGGTGTTCAACCTCAACAGCCACCGCGCCGGCGGCTCCTTCAGCGTCCCGGTGGCCCCCGGGGCGGCGGTGACCAACGCCGGCTTCCACGACGTGCCCTACCACTCCGGGGAGCCCTACGACAACACCGACTGGAGCATCAGCGTCTCCGAGGGCTCGGTGACCTGGTCCAGCCCGCAGAGCTTCGAGCAGAACGAGAACTCCAACGCGCTGCGCTGGGGGACGATGTACAACTTCTGGTTCGACGCCGACCGCCCGCCGGCGGAGGCCGAGGCGACGCTGGGGCTGTTCCGCCCCGGCACGCCGGGCTCGCTGGCGGTGGCGGTGAGCGCCCCGGCGGCGGGCGGGACCGCCTGCCCGGCGGACTGGGACGGGGACGAGTCGGTCAACTCCAACGACATCAGCGCGTTCCTCGGCGCATGGCTCGCCGACGTCCAGAACGGCACGACCGACGCCGACTTCGACCAGAGCGGCAGCGTGAACTCCAACGACATCAGCGCGTTCCTCTCCGCCTGGCTCGACGCGGTCCAGGGCGGGTGCTGATCGCCCGACCCGAACCCTCAGTGGTCGCGACACGACCGCTCCGCGCTCCCGGCCAGTTGGCATGGGGCGCGGGGCGGTTTTCCTTTCTCCTGCCCCCCTGGCTGGTCACGGCGGAACGGCCCCGGGGGGCTTCCGCTAGAATCCACATCGAGAGGCCCTGTAGCTCAGCGGTTAGAGCAGGCGACTCATAATCGCTTGGTCCTCGGTTCGAATCCGAGCGGGGCCATTGGCGCTGGCGAATGATGCGGCGGGGGCACGGGGGGCAGAGGGGGTTGTCATGGGTGGTGGCGGCGGTGGGCAGATCGGAGGGGACTTGGGTCCGCATGCGGGGACGCCGATGCGCTACGCGGGGCCGCCAGTCGAGGAGGCCGCGGGGGTGGTGGTGATGCTGCACGGGCGTGGGGCGAGCGCGGAGGACATTTTGAGTCTGCATGGGGCGCTGGGGATCGGGTCGCTGGGCGCGGTGGCGCCGGAGGCGGCGGGCGGGACGTGGTATCCGTATTCGTTCCTTGCGCCGCTGGAGTCGAACCAGCCGTTTCTTGACTCGGCCTTGTCGAGGGTGGAGTCGGTCGTCTCGGGGCTGCTCGCGGCCGGGGTGGCGGGGGAGCGGATCGGGGTGCTGGGGTTCTCGCAGGGGGCGTGCCTGGCGTGCGAGTTTGTGGCGAGACGGCCGCGGCGGTACGGGGCGGTGATCGCGCTGACCGGGGGGCTGATCGGGCCGGAGGGGACAGCGCGGGAGTACAAGGGGTCGCTGGATGGGACGCCGGTGCTGCTGGCGGCGGGTGACCCGGACCCGCACGTGCCCTTCCGGCGGGTGGAGGAGACGGCAAAGGTGCTGGAGGGGATGGGGGCGGAGGTGGAGGTGCGGCGGTACCCGGGGAAGGGGCACATGGTGAGCGGGGATGAGCTGGAGGCGGCGCGGGGGCACCTTCTGCGGATGATCGGGGAGGGGAGGGGCGGTGGGAGCGACGCATGAATCCGACGATCAGCGGGATCCACCACGTCACGGCGATCACGGCCGATGCGCAGCGGAACATCGACTTCTACTGCGGGGTGCTGGGGCTGCGGCTGGTGAAGGTGACGGTGAACTTCGATGACCCGCGGAGCTTTCACCTGTACTACGGGGACGAGCTGGGGCGGCCGGGGACAGCGCTGACGTTCTTCGAGTGGCCGGGGATCCCGCGGGGGCGGATCGGGCCGCCGCAGGTGACGGCGACGGCGTTCGAAGTCCCGGCGGGGTCGCTGGGGTACTGGGAGGAGCGGCTGCGGGGGGCGGGGGTGGAGGTTGCGGGGCCGGTGGAG
>JBIQJK010000094.1:0-13782 GCA_044507535.1 Planctomycetaceae bacterium
TGGGGTGCGCAAGTGGCTGCGGGGATTGAGTCCAGATCTTTTTCGGTCGCTCCAGGTGGGGCGCGCGGGATCGTCCGCGGTGGGCGCACGGATCGCGAGATGCGCCGCGGGTGTGAGGGTTGTCGCGGCACGGCCGGCGGCCGTGGCGTCCGGGTGAGGGGTCAGAGGTCGTCGAGGTAGGACTCGTCGCCGAGGGCGCGGATGTAATCGAGCGCCTCGTCCACGCTGCACGTCTGCACGCCGCCGCGGCGGCCGGCGGAGTCGCATTGGCGCAGGAGCATGAGATCGTCGAAGTCCTCGCTGGCGCGGAGGCGCTGGGCGGCGCGGTGGCCCAAGCGGCCCTCGGCGAGCTCGAGCGCGTCCATGTGGTGGGCGATGAACCAGCGCGTGCGCGGGGTAACGGCGTGCTCCAGGGCGTGCAGGGCCGCACCGACGTGGTCGGAGGGGTCGATCGCCTTGCCGACGTCGTGCAGCAGCGCGGCCAGGAGGAACTCCTCGTCGTAGGGGCGGTGGTCGCGGGCGAGCTCGAAGACCTGGAGGGAGTGGTAGAGGGCGTCCCCCTCGGGGTGGTGCTTCGGGTTCTGCTTCACCTGCTCGAGCGGGAGCAGGAGCATTCGGTAGAGCTCGAAGGGGTCGATCGAGTCCTCGAGGCGGTCCACCTCGTCGTCCAGGTCGATGCCGGGGTACTCGCGGCGCAGCAGGGCCTCGAGCTGCGCGGTGGAGGCCTTCTCGATGGGGCGGCCGGTGATGGAGCTCCTGAAGACGTAGGAGAGCTTGTCGAGCGGGTAGAGGGTCAGCTCGATGGTGGAGCGGTCGCGGACGTGGATGTGGGTGAAGATGCGGGCCTCGGAGTGCTTGATGACCCGCTTGTGCTCGACCTCATAGGCGAGGCCGAGGTCGTCGAGGGTGGTGGTGACGGCGCCGGTGGAGTCGGCGAAGATGTGGATGTCGATGTCCGAGCCCTTGCGGATGTGGCCGGTGAGGACGGAGCCGATGAGGCGGGGGTGGAAGCGGCGGAGCTTGCGCATCATCCGCAGGGCGTCGAGGCGCATGGTGCGGAGGTTCTTTGTCCGCTCCTCGCCTTCGTGCATGCGGGCGAGCATGTCGATCTGCTCGCGGATCTCGCGGTTGGAGGGGAGGTCGCCGGGGTGTCCCCGGGGGTCGAGGCCGAGCTGTTTGGCGGCCTTGCGTTTGGCGGTGAAATACTCGGATTCGGCGCGCTCGTACATCAGGCGCGCGGCGATCATCGCCACCTGTCTGCGGGTCCGTTCGTCTCTGCTCATGTGTGGGGTGCGCCGAGATGAAGCCCTTCGATGCGGCGCTGGGCTGTGGGGGCTCGGGCGGTTCGTGCCGCGGCGGGCCCCGGACGATTATGGCACATCCGGCCGCGTGGGCAAGGGGCGCCCCGCGGGGGTCGGCGTGCCGCATTCGGGGCAGGCGGGTGCGGCGGGGGTGGGGCGGAGGTCGTAGCCGCAGGCGGAGCAGAGGCCGGTGCGGCGGCGGATGGCGCGGCGGACAGCGCCGGGGCCAACGAGCAGGGCGAGCCAGAGGAGGGTCAGCAGGGCGGTGTCGGCGAGGAAGCCGGGCCAGATGGGGGTGAGGGGGAGGGCGCGGGGGTCATACCACGCCCCTGTGGAGCGAGGGGAAAGGGGGAGGCCGCCGGAGACCTCGCCGGTGCGGGTGGGCGCCCGCCCGCCGCCGCGGAAGCGGTAGGCGAGGGCGGGCATCGGCCAGCCGCGGGCGTCGGTGATCTCGTAGTGGGAGTTGGTCAGGAAATCGGGGCGGGATTCGGGGGCGGGGAGGTCGGCCCAGCGGGGCAGGGGCGTCGTCTGCTCGATGGGCGTGTACTCCCTGGCCCGCATCATCACGACGGAGTAGTACCGGCGCGCGCCGGGGGCGGACTTGGTGGTGAGGACCCACCATTCGCGCTGGCTGAGGGCCTCGGCGCGGAGGGTGGGCATCCTGGCGGGGTATGGAATGAAGGCGGCGGAGGCCCAGGCGAGCGCGACGGTCGTCAGGAGCCCCAGGAGGAGTGAGATCGCGACAACTCGGAGCGGGTGTCGGCGGGGGGGCATGGGGGGAGTCTACCGGATCGGGAGGGGGGTAGGGACTCAGGGGTGTGGCCGGGCTGGGCTGGGGGGTCGGCCGGGTGTGGTCTTCCACGGGTTCCGCGACGCTCAAGGCGGCGTCGCTCCGCCCGTGGCTGCAATCCGCGGCCCCGTTCGGGGCCGAAGGGGGATGGTGGAGGGATGGAAGGGTGGGGTCGTGCGAGTGCTCAGGCGACGTCGATGCGAGTGCGGCCGGGGGCGAGGTCGGCGACGGTGATGTCGCGGTCGAGGAAGAGGCGGATGGTGTCGATGTTCGTCGTCGTGTGCAGCGTCGGGGTGAGGGTGGTGAAGGAGCCGCCGGCGGCGACGGCGAGGAGGAGGACGAGCTGATCGGCGAGGTGCTCGCCGACGGGGACGTCCGCGGCGAGGTAGCGTCGGGCCTCGTCGGCGGCCGCGGCGGCGACGTCCTCCGCGCTGCGGCCGCGCTGGCCGATGGCGCTGACGACCTCGCGGGCGTGCTCGCATTCGATATCGAGGATGACGGCGTTGCCGGGGCCGAAGGCGGTGGTGATCTCGTCGATGGAGAAGCAGCTCTCGGGCCAGTCGAGGGCCGCGGCGAGAACGGCGATCTCGCGCTGGGCGATGTGGAGGGGGAGGCGGGAGAGGAGGATGGCGCCGCGGCGGCTCAGGACCCGGCCGCGGGTGTGAAGGTCGAGGCGGCGCGGGGCGTTCCAGGGGGCGATGTCGGCGGTGATGCGGCCGCCGCCCTTGGGGTAGAAGCCGTGGCGGTCGAGGGTGACGCTGGCGGAGGCGCCGAGGCGGGAGACGAGGGGGAGGACGACGCGGTCGAGGAACTCGAAGGGGGGCGCGTGGGTGTTGTGGGTGGCCCCCTCGATGATGAGGCGGGAGGGGGCGTCGGCGTGCAGGAGGGCGGGGAGGACGGTCTGGAGGACGAGGGGCGCGCTGCCGGCGGTGCCGATGACGAAGCGGTGCTCGCCGGGGGCGAGGCCGGCGGGGACGAAGGTGAGGTCCAGGGAGCCGACCTGGGCGCCGCGGAGCTCGGCGCAGCCGACGGCGGCCGCGGCCTTGACGGCGGCGAGGTGCTGGGGCTGGAGGCCGGGGCGCGAGCGGCGGGCGCGGATGGAGTGGATGCGGAAGGGGCGCTGGGTGAGGATGGAGAGGGCGAGGGAGGTCCGGAGGATCTGCCCGCCGCCTTCGCCGCGGGTGCCGTCGATGGTGAGCATGGTGGATGGAGGATCGGGCGTTTGGAGCTGGGGGGTGGGTGCGTTCATTCACGCTTGTGCAGGCACAAGCATGCCACCCGGGGTCAGCGGTAGCCTGAAGTTTCGGGCTCCTCGTGCCAGGGGGTGAGGTTGCAGGGGGCGCCGGGGGCGGTGCAGCCGGCGCACGCGCCGGCGGCGGGGGGGATGACGCCGCGGCCGGACTGGAGGGCGCGGAAGAAGAGCTCGGGCGGGTCGGTGGGGGTGGGGGCGAGCTGGGCCATGGTGGCGGCGTCGTAGAGGCGGCCGTTGAGCATGGTCATGAGGACGGAGTGGGTGTGGCGGATGTCCTCGAGGGGGTTGTGCTCGAGGACGACGAGGTCGGCGAGCTTGCCGGACTCGATGCTCCCGAGGTCCTTGTCCATGCCGAGGTAGTGCGCGCCGTGGAGGGTGGCGGAGCGGAGGGCCTCGTGGGGGGTCATGCCCCCCTGGACGAGCATCCAGAGCTCCCAGTGGGCGGCGAGGCCGGGGAGCTGGCCGTGGGCGCCGAGCTGCACGGTGGCGCCCCCGTCGAGGAGGGCCTTGGCGATGCCGGCGGAGCGGAGGTGGTTGTACTCCTCGTCCGGGGCCTTGGTGCGGCGGCGGGAGCGGGGGTCGAGGACGAAGCGGGGGACGTAGGCGGCGAGTCGATCGTCGGCCCAGACGTCCGTCTTGTCGTACCAGTAGTCCTCGCCCCAGATGCCGCCGTAGGCGACGCCGAGGGTGGGGGTGTAGCCGGCGTCGGAGGCGGACCAGAGCTGGCGGATGTCGGCGTAGATGCGCTCGACGGGGAGGGAGTGCTCGATGCCGGTGTGGCCGTCGACGACCTGGGTGAGGTTGTGCTGGAGGAGGGAGCCGCCCTCGGGGACGACCATCATGCCGAGCTGGCGAGCGGCCTCGATGACCTGCTGGCGCTGGTCGCGCCGGGGCTGGTTGTAGCTCTTGACGGAGATCGCGCCGACGGCCTTCATGCGGCGGAGGTGGAAGAGGGCGTCGTCCAGGGAGTTGATCTCGGCCTTGGCGGGTCCGGCGGCGCCGTAGAGGATGGTGCCGGTGGAGAAGGTGCGGGGGAGCAGGAGCCGGCCGGTCCTGGCCAGCTCGGCCGCGGCGAAGACGGACTCGGTGTCGTTCGACGGGTCGTGGCAGGTGGTGACGCCGAAGGCGAGGTTGGCGAGCTGCTGCCAGTTGTGCTCGGGGGTGATTCCGTTGACCGCTTGCGCGCCGTGGGCGTGGACGTCGATGAGGCCGGGGATGATGGTGCGGCCGCGGAGGTCGACCGCGGTGGCGCCGGGGGGGACAGGGGTTGAGGCGCGGGGGCCGACGGCCTTGATGCGGTTGGACTCGATGACGACCGTGCCGTCCTCGATGACCTCGTCGCCGCGCATGGTGATGATGCGGGCGCCGGTGAGGGCGATGAGGCCGGCGGGCTTGTCGTGCCGGGCGGTGAAGGAGATGTTGCGCCTGGAGGGGGCGGCGGGCACGGCCGGCGGCGAAGCGGTGGAGTCGGAGGGAGAGGGGGATGGGCCGCCGGCCGCGGCGCCCGGCTGGAGGAACTCGAACGCGCTGGCGAGCTCGCGGGTGTAGAGGTCGGGGCCGAGGGACCAGTGGAGCGTGGAGGAATCACCGGAGAAGTGGAGGTTCCAGCCGGAGTCGTCGGAGACCTTGGCGACCGGGAGCGAGGCGGCCTTGGGGCCGATGCCCACCTCGCGCCCGGTGGCGACGAACGGGGCGACGAAGACCTGGAAGCGCTCCGACCAGGCGACCCACTTGCCGTCGGGGCTGAGGGCGTACTGGACGGCGTTCTCGGAGACGTAGTGGGTGCGGGTTTCGGCGCCGTCCCCTCCGCGCAGGTCAATGGAGATGAGCGAGCGGCGGTCCTTGTCCTTCTCGCGCTGGACGGTCATGAGGAAGACGCGATCGGGGTCGGCGCCGAACTGCGGGTTTGCGCCGGTCTTCGTGACGAGCACGGGGTCGCCGCCGTCCACGCCGACGCGGTAGACGCCGGCGTCGCCGGACCAGAGGGGGCTGGTGAGGTAGCCGCCGGAGACCTTGCCGTAGACGACCTGCGAGCCGTCGGGGGTGAAGACGGGGTCCACGTAGTGGCCGGGGGTGGGGGTGAGGGCGCGGCCGGCGGCGATCGCGCCCGCCTCGGCGACGGGGGCGATGCGGACGGCGCCGAGGTCGTCGTCGTCCCAGGAGCAGTAGACGATCCACTTGCCGTCGCGGGAGAAGGAGGGGAAGAACTCGAAGTGGTCGGTCTGGGTGGTGAGGCGGCGGGGCTCGCCGTCGGGGAGGGGGCGGACGTAGATGTGACCCAGGGCCTGGTAGGCGACGAGGCCGCCGGCAGGGGAGACGCGGACGGAGCGGAGCATCTTGACGTCGAACTCGTCGGGGGCGACCTCGACGGGGAAGCGCAGGGCGGGGGCGACGGCGCGGGCGTCCTTGATGTGGAAGGGGATCACCTCGTGCTCGCCGGTGGCGGCGTCGACGCGTCGGATCTTGCCGCGGGCCCAGAAGAGGATGGAGCGGGAGTCGGGGGTCCAGGCGATGGCGGGGTAGACGCCGTGGATGGCCCAGGTCTCCTGCATGTCGCGCTCGAGGTCGTCGTAGATGGGGCGGGCGAGGCCCGAGGCGAGGTCCTGGACGAACAGGACGGTCCGCTCGCGGTCGCGCCGCACGAAGGCGAGGCTCTTGCCGTCGGGGGAGGGGGTGGGGCGGACCGCGCCGCCGGGGCCGGCGATGTAGCGCTCGGTCTTGCCGGTGGTGCGGTCGAGGCGGTCGATGGCGTAGATGCCGGGGTTGGGGTCCTTCGAGTACTCGAAGGTGGGGCCGGGGGTGACGTCGAGGCTGTAATAGAGGTATCGCCCGTCGGGGCTGAAGGCGGGCTCGCCCACATCCTTCTGCTCCGTGGGGCGGGTGGTCATCTGGAGGCCCTCGGCCGCGCCGCCGTCCACGCCGGAGCGGTGGTAGAGCCAGATCTCGCCCGCGCCGAGGGAGCGGCGGCTGGTGAAGTGCTTCCTCGCGGCGATGAACTGGCCGTCGGGGGTCCAGGCGGGGGAGTTGAGGAGGCGGAAGGACTCGTTGGTGATCTGGCGGAGGCCGGAGCCGTCGGGTTTGACGACCCAGATGTTGTCGCCCCCGGCGCGGTCGCTGGTGAAGGCGATCTCGGAGCCGTCGGGGCTGAAGCGGGGCTGCATGTCCCAGGCGAGGCCGGAGGTCAGGGGCGTGGCCGCGCCGCCGGTGATGGGCATGAGGTAGAGGTCGCCGAGGAGGTCGAAGACGACCTGCGTGCCGTCGGGGGAGACGTCGAGGGAGATCCAGGTCCCCTCGTCGGTGTCGATGACCGCCTCGCGGTGGGAGCCGGCGGAGGAGGAGGGTGGGTTCTGGACGTCCCACCTGGCGTCGGCGTCGGCGGAAGGGGCGTCAGCGGGAGGGGCGTCCGCGGCGGGGGGCGCCGGCGGGGCGAGGAGGGCGAGGGAGAGGAGCAGGGGGGCGGCGAGGGTGTTGAGGAAGAGGGGCATCGGGGGCCTCTGGGAAAGGGGTGCGGGCTGGAATGGTGGGGTGTTTGAGCGAGTGTACGGGGGCAGTGCGAGGGCCGATAACCGGGTTCGGGCTGTAAAAGTTGGGCGGCGGGCGGGGCGGAGTGAAGGCGCGCCGGAGAAGGTCGATACATGAACGGGCGCTGGAGCGCGGCGGGGGACGCTGCGCCGGGGATGCGCCCCGCGGGACGCTGCGCGCCATGCTGATCCTTCGGCTCAAGCTGGTGGTCTACGTGCTGGTGGCGGTGGCGCTGGCGTCGGCGGCGTCGATGAAGGTCGCGCTGGACGGGCAGCACGCCGCGGCGTGCGCGCAGGCGGCGCAGGCGAACCAGGAGAAGGTCCGGGATCTGGCGCGGGCCCTCTCGGCGGGGCTGGTGGCGGACGACCGGGCCGCGATGGCGGTGGCGCTGCGGGAGCGGCTGGGTGTGGAGCCGGAGTGGCTGCAGGTGACGGTGATGGACGGGTGGGGGGAGGAGATGCTGCGCGAGCCGGCCCGGGCGCGGGCGGATGCGCACGTGGCGGGGGGGTACGTGCCGGGGGTGCTGGCCGGGTGGCGCGGGCTGGACCCGCTGCTGCGGCGGGTGTTCCCGGGGCCGGTGGCGGAGGTGTCGATCGAGAGCGGCAGCGGGATCCACATCGGCTCGGCGCGGGTGAGGCTGTCGGCGGGGGAGGCGGGGGCGGCGGTGATGGGGGTGGCGCGGACGTGGCTGACGGCGTCGGCGGCGATGATGGCGCTGATCGCGGCGGCGACGTTCGCGGGGGCGTCGGCGGTGGTGGCGCCGCTGAAGCACATCCAGCAGGCGGTCCGCGTGATGACCACCGGGGAGGCGGCGCGGGCGCCGCTGCGGGGGACGCGGCAGCTGGTGGCGCTGGGGCGCGAGGTGGACGACCTGGCGCTGCGCCTGAGCGAGGTGAACTCGAAGATGCAGATGCTGTCGGCCAAGTCCACGTTCATCAGCGACATGGTGCAGTCGATGGCGGACACGCTGATCGTGGTGGACCAGCAGGCGCGGATCCGCACGGTGAACCGGGCGACGGTGGAGCTGCTGGGCTACAGCGAGCGGGAGCTGGTGGGGCGGACGGCGAGCCTGATTTGCATGGCCGACGGGAAGCACCTGACGGCCGAGGCGCTGGAGGGGCTGCTGGGGCAGGGGACCAAGCGGGACCACGAGGTGACGTACTTCGCCAGGGACGGGCGGCAGGTGCCGATCAGCCTGTCGGGGTCGGCGATCCGCGACGCGCAGGGGCGCAGCGCGGGGTACGTCTGCATCGGCACGGACATCAGCGACCGGAAGGCGGCGGAGGCGGAGCGGGAGCAGCTCAACAGGAAGCTGGTGCAGACCAGCCGGCAGGCGGGGATGGCGGAGGTCGCCACGGGGGTGCTGCACAACGTGGGGAACGTGCTCAACAGCGTGAACGTGTCGGCGGCGACGGTGGAGGAGATGCTCCGCAAGAGCCGGGTGGCGCAGGTGCGGAAGCTGGCGGAGCTGCTGGGGGAGCACGCCTCGGACCTGGGGGCGTTCCTGACCTCGGACGAGCGGGGGAAGATGGTGCCGGGGTACCTGTCGCAGCTGTCGGAGCACCTGGCGCAGGAGCAGGAGCGGGCGCTGGGGGAGCTGTCGCAGCTGAACAAGCACATCGGGCACATCAAGGACATCATCAGCGTGCAGCAGTCGATCGCCAAGACGGCGGGGGTGATCGAGCCGGTGGACCTGCGGGAGCTGGTGGACGACGCGCTGCGGATGGTCGGGGAGTCGCTGCGGCGGCACGGGGTTCGGGTGGAGCGGGAGCTGGCGGAGGTGGGGGTGGTGCAGACGGACAAGCACAAGGTGCTGCAGATCCTGGTGAACCTGCTGAGCAACGCCAAGGACGCGGTGAAGGAGTGCCCGGGGCGGGAGGGGGTGGTGACGGTGCGGCTGGCGGCGCGGGGGGAGGACGGCGGGGAGGGGGTGAGGCTGGAGGTGGAGGACAACGGGGTCGGGATCGCGCCGGAGAACCTGACGCGGGTGTTCACGCACGGGTTCACGACCAAGAAGCAGGGGCACGGGTTCGGGCTGCACGCCTCGGCGCTGTCGGCCAAGGAGCTCGGGGGCTCGCTGGCGGCCCGGAGCGAGGGGGAAGGCCGGGGCGCGAGGTTCGTGCTTGAGCTGCCGGTCAGGCCGGCGGCGGCGGAGGTGCAGGCGAGATGAGCGACACGGGAGCCAACCGCCGGATCCTGGTGATCGACGACAACGAGTCGATCCACCAGGACTTCCGCAAGATCCTGACGCCGCCGCGGGGCCCGGCCGAGCTGGAGGCGGCGGAGGACGTGCTGTTCGGCCGGCGGGCGACGGACGTGGGGCGGATCGAGTACGAGATCGACAGCGCCACGCAGGGTCGGGAGGGGGCGGAGATGGTTCGGCGGGCGCGGGAGCAGGGGCGGCCGTACGCGCTGGCGTTCGTGGACATGCGGATGCCGCCGGGGATCGACGGGCTGGAGACGGTGGAGCTGATCTGGCGGGACGACCCGGACGTGCAGGTGGTGATCTGCACGGCCTACTCGGACTACACCAGCGAGGACCTGGTGCGGCGGCTGGGGTACACGGACCGGCTGCTGTTCCTCCGCAAGCCGTTCGACAACGCGGAGGTGTGCCTGCTGGCGGCGGGGCTGACGACGAAGTGGAACCTGGGGCGGCAGGCGGCGCTGCGGATGAGCGAGCTGGAGCGGCTGGCGGAGGAGCAGACCAGCGCGCTGCGCCAGGAGGTGGCCGAGCGGCGGGCGGCGGAGGAGCGGATGCGCCACATGGCGATGCACGACGCGCTCACGGGGCTGCCCAACCGGGCGTACCTGATGAGGCGGATGCAGCAGTGCATCGAGCGTCGCAAGCGCGAGCCGGGGTACCGCTTCGCGGTGCTGTTCCTGGACCTGGACAACTTCAAGCTGATCAACGACTCGCTGGGGCACGACACGGGGGACGAGCTGCTGATCGCGATCGCGCAGCGGCTGACCGGCGCGGTGCGGGCGCTGGACTCGGTGGTGCACATCGCCGAGGACACGACGGCGCGGCTGGGTGGGGACGAGTTCATCGTGCTGCTGGACGGGCTGCGGAGGGCGAGCGACGCGGTGATCGTGGCGGACCGGATCCAGCAGCGGCTCGGCGAGACGTTCGACCTGCGCGGGCACGAGGTGGCGGTGAGCACGAGCATCGGGATCGCGGTGGTCGAGCGCGACTACGAGCGCCCGGAGGACGTGCTGCGGGACGCGGACACGGCGATGTACCGGGCCAAGAGCGCGGGCAAGGCGCGGCACGCGATCTTCGACGAGCGGCTGCACAGCGAGGCGCTGGCGCGGCTGCGGCTGGAGAACGACCTGCGCCGGGCCGTGGAGGAGGGGCAGTTCCGCCTGGTGTACGAGCCGATCGTCACCACCGCCCGCGGGGAGGTGATGGGCCTGGAGGCGCTGCTGCGCTGGCAGCACCCGGAGCGCGGGCTGGTGCACCCGGCGGAGTTCATCGCGGCGGTGGAGGAGACGGGGCTGATCGTCCCGCTGGGGTACTGGGTGATCCGGGCGGCGTGCGAGCAGCTGCGGCAGTGGCGCGAGCGGTTCCCGGATCGGGCGGACCTGTCGGTGAGCGTGAACCTGTCCAAGCGGCAGGTGGTCGAGCCGGGGCTGGTGTCGGAGGTGGCGCGGATCCTGGAGGAGACGGGGCTGGAGGGGGCGCGGCTGAACCTGGAGATCACCGAGAGCGCGGTCATGGAGCGGGTGGACGCGGTGGCCGGCGTGCTGCACGAGCTCAAGCGGCTGGGCGTGCGGCTGCACATGGACGACTTCGGCACCGGCCTCTCCTCGCTGAGCACGCTGCACCAGTTCCCGATCGACGTGCTGAAGATCGACCGCTCGTTCATCGTGAACATGGGGCAGAACCGGCAGTTCGCGGCGGTGGTGCACGCGGTGCTGACGCTGGCGCGGGAGATGGGGATGCGCGTGATCGCCGAGGGGGTGGAGACCCCCGAGCAGCTGGCCCAGCTGCTGGCGCTGGGGTGCGACTACATCCAGGGGTTCCACGTCTCGGAGTCGCTCACGCCCGAGCAGGCGACGGCGCTGATCGGCGAGGGGCTCCGGTGGGCGCGGGCGGCGTAGCGGCCGCGACCGTCAGGCCGGGACGAGCAGGGCGGCCGGGAAGGCGCGCAGCGCCCCCGCGGCGGGGAGCGCGCCGTCCGGAGCGGCGACGGTCTCGCCGGTGAAGATGTTCCGCCAGCTCGCGGGCGCATCGGGGGGAAGCGGGATCGTCGTGCCGGCCCAGGCGGCCTCGCCGAGCGGGAAGTCGGCGCCCGCGTCGCGCGGCAGGGCGAGGGTCAGGCGGGGGGCGACGGCCGCGGCCCAGTCGCCCCCGAGGCGGCGGGCGAGGGCGACGAGGTTGGCGGCGCGCGGGCCGCGGGGCGAGAGGGGGAGGTACTCGGCGCGGGCGAAGAGGTCGCGACGCTCGCGGCGGGCGTGGAGGCCGCGCCAGGCGGCGTACATCTTGATGCGGCCGTCGCGCCAGCGGCGGAGGAGGTCGGCGACCAGGCCGGGGGTGTCGCTCTCGGCGCGCTGCTCGATGTCGGCCAGGGCCGCGGAGCGGGCGGCGAAGTCCACCGGGCGGCGGTTGTCAGGGTCGACGAGGCTGAAGTCCCACAGCTCCGTGCCCTGGTAGAAGTCGGCCGCGCCGGGGGAGGCGAGCTTGAGCGTGAGCTGCGCCAGGGAGTTGGCGGCCGCGGCGGGGGCGACGTCGCGGACGATGGCGAGCAGCTCGGGAAGAAAGGCGCAGCCGGGCCGGCCGCCGGTGATGGAGGCGATGAAGCCGGTCAGGGCGGCCTCGTAGGGCTCGTTGACGTCGGACCAGGAGGTCTCGAGCTTCGCCTCGCGGGCGGACTTGATCATCGCGGCCTGGACGCGGGCGATCAGGTCGGCGGCGCCGCCGGCCCGGAGGGGCCAGACGGCCAGGAGCGACTGGTAGATGAGCGATTCGGCGAGGTCGGAGGGGGCGGGGCGGCCGCCGATGTCGCGCTTGCACGCGGCGTTGGCCTCGCGCCAGCGGTCCACCGCGGCGGTCCAGCGGTCCGGGATCTCGGAGAGGACGGCCAGGCGGGCGCGGGCGTCCTCGGAGCGCTTCGTGTCGTGCGTGGAAGATGCGGCCAGGCCGGCGCGGGCGCCGGCGCCCGCGGCGAGGGCGGCGTTCAGGCGGTGGAAGGCGGCGACGGGGTCGGGCTCGGGGGTGGGCTCGCCGCCGACCTCGCTCAGGCCCGCGAGGGTGAGGTAGCGGTAGAGGGCGGTGTCCTCGACGCCCTTGGCCGCGGCGGGTCCGGTGAGCTGCTGCCAGCGCCGGATGAAGGCGGCGCGCTCGGCGGAGGGGGGCTGGCCCGAGAGGAGCGCATCGCGCAGCGCGTCATAGGCGGGGCCGGGGGCGGGGTCGCGCCGGCGCGCCTCGGCGATGGCGGCCTCGATGCGCTGGCGGTCCGGCTCGCGCGGGGGCGAGCCGTCGGTCGGGAGGTAGGTGCGGTAGACGCGCAGGGCGGCGGTGACGGCGCCGATGGCGTTGCGGAGGGTCTCTTCGCCGGCGGGGGCCGCGCCGGGGAGGCGGGCCAGGTGCGCGGCCAGCGAGCGGGTCTCGGCGGGGAAGAGGCGGTCGAGCACAAAGCGCTTGGCGTCGTACGCGGCGTCGTGGAAGGTCGGGGGGAGGCCCAGCGTCCGCTGCGCGTGCGCGCCGATGGCCTCGGCGCCGGCGGGGTCCACGAAGACGTTGGACAGGGCGGTGAGGAAGTCGTAGCCGGTGGTCCCCTGCACGGGCCATTCGCCGGGGGTCGCCTCGCCGGGGGCGAGGATCTTCTCGACGATGATGAACGTCTCGTCGCCGGCCATGGCCCGGAGGCGGCGGAGGTAGGCGAGGGGGTCGGCGAGGCCGTCGATGTGGTCCACGCGGAGGCCGGTGATGCTGCCGCGGCTCAGGAGCGTGCGGGTCAACGCGTGGGCGGCGTCGAAGACGCCGGGGTCGTCGGCGCGGAGGGCGGCCAGGCCGGAGATGTCGAAGAAGCGGCGGTAGTTGATGCGGGCCAGACCGTCCTTCCAGTATTCCAGGCGGTAGGCCTGCCGGTCGAGGATGGCGCCGATGGGGGAGAGGACGTTGGGCTCCTCGGGGCGAGACGCCGCGGCGAGGGCGCTGGAGAGCAGAACGTGAGCGGCGGGGTCGGCGGCGAGGACGTCTCGGAGGTCGCGCTTGATGGCGGCGACGGCCGCGCGGCGCTCGGCGAGCCGCCGCGGGTCGGTCTCGATGCGGCTGGGGAGGGGGCCGGACTTGGAGAGCAGCCGATTCATGGCGGCGACGCCGGGTGAGGACTCGCCGAGGGCGGCGGTGAGGTCGGTCGCGTGCGGGAGGAGCAGGGGGGCCCAGTGGGCGGGGTCGATGGGGAAGAGGGCCGCGCCGTAGCGGAGCGCGACGCCGCGATCGGCGTCGACGCCGAGGGTGAGGGCGTGCTCGGAGAGGAGCCGATCCAGGGGCGCGCCCAGGACAGGGAGGACGAGCCGGCGGTGGGGGTCGTCGTCCCAGCGGATGTCGAAGAAGTGCGCGAACTCGGAGGCGGGGCCGTTCTCGAGGACGTCCCACCACCACGGGTTGTCGTGGTGGGCGGCCATGTGGTTGGGGACGATGTCCAGCAGCAGGCCCATCGCGCTGGAGGCGAGGGCATCGGCGAGGGCGGAGAAGTCCTCCTCCGTGCCGAGGGCGGGGCTGAGGCGCGTCGGGTCGGTGACGTCGTAGCCGTGGGTGGAGCCGGGGGCCGCGGCGGAGAGGGGGGAGGCGTAGAGGTCGGTGACGCCGAGGCGGTGGAGGTAGGGGACCGCGGCGAGGGCGTCGGCGAAGCGGAAGGTGGGGCCGAACTGGAGGCGGTAGGTGGAGGCGGGGGGGCGCGGGTCGGGTGTGG
>JBIQJK010000095.1:0-13608 GCA_044507535.1 Planctomycetaceae bacterium
AGGGGGCGGGGGCGCGGCCCCAACAGCCCCCACCCGTGCGGGAGTTCCCCCGGAGTCCCCCGGCGGGGCCGCTGGCGCGGGCGCCGCGATCGGGTACACTCACCGCGTCGAGGGGGGCGGGGACCGGTGGACGACATGACGACGGCAACGAACGGAACCGTGAGGAGCGGCGCGGCGGGGGCCCGAGCGCGCGGGCGCAAGCGGGTGTACCAGTGGCTTCACCCCGAGACGGGCGTGGAGGCGCGGGTCTACGTGGGCGACTGCCGCGAGATCATCCCGACGATCCCCGAGTGCGCCAAGGGGGAGGTGGACCTGGTCTTCGCGGACCCGCCGTTCAACTGGAACCGGGCGTATGACGAGTGGGACGATGCGCTGCCGCGGGAGGACTACCTGAGGTTCACCGAGCAGTGGCTGGACGCGTGCGTCGGAGCGCTGGCGCCGCACGGGTCGCTGTGGGTGAACATCCCGGACGACACGGCGGCGGAGATCGTGGTGCACCTGAAGAAGCGCGGGCTGTTCATGGTGAACTGGTGCATCTGGCACTACCGGTTCGGCCAGAACACCACGACGCGGTTCATCAACTCGAAGGTCCACGCGCTGTACTTCGCGAAGAACCCGCTGAGCCGGGTGTGGAACTCCGGGGAGATCCTGGAGATCTCCGACCGGGCCTCGACGTACTTCGACCCGCGGACGGAGCAGAAGAACGACGGCATGCCGCCGGGGAAGCGGGTGCCGATGGACGTCTGGTACGGGCAGTACTGGGGCCGCATCCAGGGGAACAACAAGGAACGCCGCGCCAAGCACGACAACCAGCTCCCGGAGGTGTACCTGGAGCGCGTCGTGCGCGCGTGCTCGAACGAGGGGCAGCTGGTGATGGACCCGTTCCTGGGCTCGGGGACCACGGGCGTGATCGCGCACGCGCTGGGCCGCCGCTTCATCGGGTGCGAGTACAGCGCGGCCAACGCCGGGAGCGCGGTGCAGCGGATGAAGGACGGCCCGGTGCGGCTGGGGCTGGCGCAGAACCAGAGCACGGCGATTTTTCCGGCGCGGAGGAGGGGGAGGCGCGGCGCCCCGGACCCGAAGGGGGCGTGATGCGCCAGGCGAGCGCCGAATCCAGAGCCTCCGCCTGCCGCTCGAACCGATCCGGCTGCTTCGCCTTCAGCGCCGGGAGATTCCGGAGCTTCCACCGCGGGGCCGGCAGCTCCGAGGCGTGCGGGCACTTCAGGAGCGGCCACCGCGGCTCGGCCCGCGCCAGGCCGACGAGGAACCGGCGGAGCTCGGCGGTCAGCCGGCGCGGCAGCTCGTCGAAGAGGCGGTCGCGGGTGCGTTCCAGCGTCTCGAGGCAGATCGGCTCCGCCGTCATGCCCGCGAAGCCGCGGGAGTACTCGACCGCCGGGTCCTTGCGGCGGGGGCGGAGCACTTCGTGCATCGGGCGGTTGTGCCCGGCGAGGTAGGCCACGGAGCACTCGACGGCTCCGTCGGTGATCCCGCCGGCCTGGTGCATCCGCCACACGTCGAAGAGGTCGCGTGGGTGCTGCCGGTCCATGGCCGCGACGAGCTTCCCGCCGTAGGGCTCGTCGGTGGCGGGGACGGGCGCCTCGAGTTCGACGCTGAAGGTCGCGGCGGTGCGCGGCGACAGCGGCCGACGCTCGACCGGCGGCAGCGCGCCGCGGAAGACGCGGTTCACCTCGGCCTTCACCTGCGTCCGTCCGTCGCTGACGAAGATCTTGGTCTCACCCTCTCCCGCGGCGGCGATCAGCGATGTCGCGAGCCCCCGCCGGGTCAGCCGGTCCTCGACCGCCTTGCGGCGCGCGGCGATCTCCACGAGGGCGTCGGCGCGGGGGAGGTCCCAGGATGTAAACGCGACGTCGGTGTCCACCGACAGCCGCGGCATGTCGTGCCCGAACAGGTTGATGGCCGTGCCCCCCTTCATCGCGAAGCCGTCTTCGGCGAAGACGTCGGGCGCGACGGACAGCAGGAGCCGGACGGCGTCGGCGTAGAAGCTATCCGTAGGGCTTGAGCGCAAGGAGGCTCCCGTCGCGGAGGCGGCCGATCCACCTTGCCTCGCTGCCGACCCGCAGCGGGTAGCGGGCCCGGAGGGCGTCGACGTCGAGCAGCCCCGTCTGGCGCGACCACGCGAGCAACAGACGCACGGCCTTGACGCTCGTGCAGCAGCTCAGCAGCCGGCCGGCGACGTGCGTGCGGAGGTTGCGCAGGCCCTCGAAGACGGCGCGGGCCTCCTCGGGGCTCTTGCCGACGCCGGCTTCGTAGAGCATCTCCAGGGCGGCGCGCTCGGGCGTCGAGACGCGCAGGCCCGGGAGCACGCCGGGGGGCGTGGTGAGCGTGAGCGCGGGGAGTTCTGTATCCGGCCACTCGAAGAGCCGCGCGTGCGCGTACCGCGCGGGGAAGCGTGAGGTGAACCACTTCGGCAGGGCGGCGCGAGCCTCGCCCCACAGCACCAGCGTCTCGCGGTGCGCGAGGTTGTGGCGCACGCCCTGGAGCGCGAGCGCGCTCCTGCCGCCGATGTGCAGCCCCGCGACCCGTTCCTGGAGGAACCTCGCGGCTTCGTGCATGCCCGGCTCCTCGCCGGGGAGGACGTACACGCCGTGCCCGAGACGGACGAGCCAGCCATCCCGGGCGAGCCTTGCCGCGGCCTGCGGCGAGATCCCCAAGCGGCCGAGCCCGTCGAGTCCGATGGGGGTGGCCCGGGGCGCCTCGGTGTGGAGGCGCTTGATTAGACTGTGCGGCGAACTTCCTTCTATGCGATTAGTTTGTCGACGAAGCTAATCATTGTTGTGGCTTGTGTTTGGATCTATCGTCAAAGTAAGCGCAGCAAAGGAAACTCATCGCTGAAATGAATCGGCGGGCGGCCGAAGTTATGGGACTGATCGAAGCCCCCGCCCCTACCCGATCACCCGCGCCGCCTCATCCAGGATCTCCCGCGCCGCTTCCGGCGTCGGCGCCTCGGCGATCAGCCGCATGATCGGCTCGGTGTTGCTCGGGCGGACGTGCAGCCACGCGCGCTTGGAGTCGAAGTCCACGCGCACCCCGTCCTGGGTGTCCAGCCGCTCGCCGCTGTACGCCCTGGTGACCTTGTCGACGGCCGCGGCGGCCTCGTCGCGGCTGGCCAGGTCCATCTTCCGCTTCTCGATCGCGTAAGCCGGCAGGGCGGCGGCGAGCTCGCTGACCTTCTTGCCCGTCCGCGACATCAGCGCCAGCACCAGCGCCATCGCGCCGAGGCTGTCGCGGACGTAGGTGACCCGCGGCCAGATCACGCCGCCGTTGCCCTCCCCGCCGAGCACGGCCCGGCGCGACTTCATCGCCTCGACCACGTTCGCCTCGCCCACGGCCGTGCGGACGACCGTCGCGCCGTGGGCGGCGGCGACGTCGTCGATCATGCGGCTTGTCGAGAGGTTCGCCGCGAGGATGCTCCCGCGGGCGCGATCGCGGAACATCGGCGAGCCGAGGACCGCCTCGGCGGCGAGCGCGAGGGTGTACTCCTCGCCGATGTACCGGCCCTGCTCGTCGATGATCGCCAGGCGGTCCGCATCCGGGTCCTGGGCGAAGCCGATGTGGGCCCGGTGCTGGCGGACGGCGTCGCAGAGGGAGACGAGGTTCTCGCGGGTCGGCTCCGGCGGGTGGGGGAAGAGGCCGGAGTCGCTGTCGTTGAGGTGCACGACCTCGCACCCGAGGCTCTCCAGCAGCAGCCGCCCGGGGCGGGCCCCCGAGGCGTTGACCGAGTCGAGCACGACGCGCCTGCCGGCGCCGATCGCGCCCGTCTCCGGCCCGGCGACGTGCTCGAGCGCGGCCCCGACGAGGTGCGCGTGGTCGGCCGCGGCGTCCTCGGCTGATTCGAGCTCGCCCGTCCGTCCGCCGCCTGTTGCGCCGGACCTGAAGCGCTCGATGATCTCGGCGGCCAGCGCGGCCGGCGGGGCGCACGCGCCGACGTGGTCCATGTTCCGGTCCCCGCCGAGGAGGCACTTGAGCCCGTTCCACTCCTGCGGGTTGTGGCTGGCGGTGACGACCATGCCGCCGTCGGCCTCGTGGCGGTCCACCGCGACGGCGACGGTGGGTGTCGTCGCGACGTCGAGGTCGAGCACGCGGCAGCCGGCGCCCAGCAGCCCGCGGATCGCGGCCTTGTGGATCGTCTCGCCGCGGGCCCGGCCGTCGCGCCCGATCGCCACGGTCACCGGGCGCACGCCCAGGTCCCGCCCCGGCTCGGCCCGGCCGACGCGCTCGGAGAGCCAGGCGCCGAAGGAGGCGGCGAAGGCGCGGGCGACGTCCGTCGTCAGGCTCTCGCCGACGATGCCGCGGCAGCCGGAGACGCTGAGCATGAGCGGGGCTTGGGTGGTGGACATGATCGCGGGGCCTCCATGCGCGCAGCCTGGTGTCGGGGACCGCCAAGCGTAGCCGCACCGGCCCGGCCGCCGCCGAGCGCCCGCTCATCGGCGCCTCCGCCGCGCCGAGCGGGGCCGCGCTGATTCACCCACATTTCACCGCACTCCCGCGCCCCCGCGGTAGTGTCCCACAGAGGCGGCGGCCGCGGGGCCGGACCGCGCGGGTCGGGCCGCCGGGCCGGGCAACGGGCCAAGCCGGGCAACGGGCCAAGCAAGGAGCCGACGTATGCAGTTCGCGCGCCCCAGTTCGTCTCGCATCACACGCTCCGAGCGCGACAGGATGATCCTCCGCCACCGGCGCCAGGAGCAGATGAACATCGGCGACCCCGAGCGGGCCGTCTCGGTCATCGGCGGCGCGCTGCTGGTCTTCGCCGGCCTGAAGCGCGGCACGTTCGCCGGCCTCATCGGCGCCCTGGTCGGGGCCGAGCTCGTCCGGCGCGGGATCACCGGTCGCTCCTTCCTCTACGAGCGTCTGGGCGTGGACACCACCGACCGCTACGAGGACCCCGCCACGCGCTTCTTCCGCCGCGGCATCCACGTCGAGGAGGCCGTGACCATCCAGCGCCCGCGCGAGGAGGTCTACCAGTTCTGGCGCAACTTCGAGAACCTTCCCCGCTTCATGAACCACCTCAAGAGCGTCGAGATCATCGACGACAAGACCTCCCGCTGGGTCGCCAAGGCTCCCGCCGGCTACGGCGTGGAGTGGAACGCCGAGATCATCAACGAGGAGCCCGGCTCGCTGATCGCCTGGCGCTCTCTGCTGGGGGCGGACGTGGACAACCGCGGCGCGGTCCGCTTCCGCGACGCCCCGCAGGGCCGCGGCACGGAGGTCAAGGTCACGATCGAGTACATCCCCCCCGCCGGCCGGCTGGGGGCCGCCGTCGCGGGGCTCTTCGGCGAGGACCCGCGCCGGCAGATCCGCGACGATCTCCGCCGTCTCCGGCAGATCCTCGAGACGGGCGAGGTCCCCACCACCCGCGGCCAGCCCACGGGCCGCGCCACCTACGGCCGCATGACCCAGGGGTGGACCGAGCCGACGCAGGCTTCCGGCGCCGGCTCCTCCGGCTCCGTCGGCGGGCCCGCCGCGGCGCCGCCGGCGCAGGCGGGCGCGGCCCCCACCGATGAGACCGGCGTCAATCTCCGCGCCACCACCGTCAATCCTGAGCAGACGCCCCGCGGCGGGGCCGAGTCTCCCCGCCCGCCGGAGTTCCCGCAGTGAGAGCCCTCTGCTGGCGCGGCCCCGGACATGTTGAGGTCGAGGACGTCCCCGACCCGCGGATCCTCTCGCCGCGCGACGCCATCGTCAGGGTCATCGCCGCGAGCATCTGCGGCTCGGACCTGCACATCTACGACGGCCTCCTCCCCGGCGTGCGGCGCGGGGACATCCTCGGCCATGAGTGCATGGGCGAGGTCGTCGAGGTGGGGCCGGCGGTGAAGAACCTCTCCGTCGGCGACCGGGTGGTCGTGCCGTGCACCATCGCGTGCGGGGCGTGCTTCTTCTGCAAGCGCGACATGTCCTCCCAGTGCGACAACTCCAACCCCAACGCCGGGCTGGCGGAGAGGACCATGGGCTACGCCACCGCGGGCGTCTTCGGGCTCGGCCAGCTCGCCGGCGGCTACGCCGGGAGCCAGGCGGAGTACGTCCGCGTCCCCTTCGCGGACGTGGGGCCGCTGAAGGTCCCGGACGGGGGAAGGGGGGGCGTGCCGGACGACCGGCTGCTGTTCCTGTCGGACGTCTTCCCGACCGGGTACCAGGCGGCGGAGCTGTGCGGCATCGAGCCGGGGGACACCGTCGCCGTCTGGGGGTGCGGGCCCGTCGGCCAGTTCGCGGTCAAGAGCTGCTTCCTGCTGGGCGCCGAGCGGGTGATCGCCATCGACCGCATCCCGGAGCGGCTGCTGCTCGCGGCCGACGCGGGCGCGGAGCCGCTGAACCTCGAGCACCAGAGCGTCCCCGACCTGCTGAGGGACATGACCGGCGGGCGCGGGCCGGACTGCTGCATCGACGCGGTGGGCATGGAGGCGCACGGCCTGGGGCTGGGCGGCTTCGTGGACCGCGCCCGCCAGGCTCTTGCGCTGGAGACGGACCGCACGTACGTGCTGCGCGAGATGATCACCTGCTGCCGCAAGGCGGGCCGTCTCTCGGTCGCCGGCGTCTACGCCGGGATGGCCGACCGGCTGCCCATCGGCGCGGCGTTCAACAAGGCCCTGACGATCCGGTCGGGGCCGGTGAACCCGCACCGCTCCATGCGGCCGCTGCTGGAGCTCATCCTGCGGGACGAGGTCGACCCCACGTTCATCATCACGCACCACATGTCCCTCGAGGAGGCCCCCAAGGCCTACCGCATGTTCCGCGACAAGGAGGACGGCATGATCAAGGCCGTCCTGGACCCGCGCCGCCGCCCGCTGCCGGACTACATCGAAACCGCGGCCCGGGAAGAGCCCGCGGCCGCCCAGGAGTACGCCCGATGACGACCACGAATCCGTCGCACACCAACGCCGAGAAGCCCGTCGTCGAATGGCTCCGGGACGCCTACGCCATGGAGACGGCGCAGATGAAGGTCCTGGAGGCCCACGCCCGCGACGCCAAGAGCCACCCGGAGATCCAGGCGCGCATGGAGCAGCACCTGGAGGAGACCCGCCGCCAGGCCGACACGCTCCGCGGGTGCCTGGAGCGCTACGGCGAGAGCACCTCGGCGCTCAAGAACGCCATGGGGCAGGTCTCCGGCTTCTTCAAGGGGATCAGCACCGCCGTCGCGAAGGATGAGCTGGTCAAGAACTGCCTCGCCGACTACGCCGCGGAGCACTTCGAGATCGCCTGCTACAAGTCCCTCATCACCGGCGCCCGCGCCGTCGGCGACCACGAGACCGCCAAGGCGTGCGAGCAGATCCTCCAGCAAGAGCAGAACATGGCCACGTGGCTGGAGCAGAACATCCCGATGGTCACCGAGGAGCACATCGCCAAGTCCGCCTCCGCTGCTTGACGCCGCGTGTCCGTGGCATGGGCTTCCGGCCCGTGCCCCTTCTCCTGATCCTCCGGCCCTGGACGCACCGTGCGCTCCGGGGCCCGCCGGTGCGCCGCTTCGCTTGCGGAGGTCGGCGGCCCCCGAGTTCGGCCCGGAAGAACACCAGAATCGCCGCCGCCGTCCGCGCGCCCTTCTCGCCGCTGATCCGCTTCCGCGCAAGACTCTCGCTGCCGTCGGGGGATCCTGGATGCGGGTCACTTTCGCCACCGTTCTGATCCTCAGCGCCGCCCCGCCGGGCATGCGGTGGATCCCGCACGGCGAGTTCACGATGGGCAGCACCGACCCGGCCGCGCCGGCGAACGAGCGCCCCGCGCACCGGGTCCGCCTTGCGGGCTTCTGGATCGACGAGCACGAGGTCACGAACGCGCAGTTCCGCGCCTTTGTCGAGGCCACGGGCTATGTGACGGTCGCCGAGCGTCCCGTGGACTGGGAGGAGCTCCGCAAGCAGCTCCCGCCGGGCACGCCCCGCCCCCCTGATGAGGCCCTCCGCCCCGGCTCGCTTGTGTTTGTCCCGCCTCCTGGCGCGGCCGGGCCGGCGCCGCTGGACCGTTACGACCTCTGGTGGCGCTGGACCCCGGGGGCGAACTGGCGATGCCCGGAGGGGCCCGGCAGCACGATCGAGGGGCGCGACGATCACCCGGTCGTCCATGTCGCCTGGGAGGACGCCGCGGCGTACGCGACCTGGGCCGGCAAGCGCCTGCCGACGGAGGCCGAGTGGGAGTACGCCGCACGGGGCGGCCTCGACGGCGCCCGCTTCACCTGGGGCGACGAGCCGCCGAGCGACACGGGCGAGCCCCGAGCCAACATCTGGCAGGGGCGTCTCCCGATCCTCAACACTGGCCGCGACGGCTGGGAACGCACGGCTCCTGTCGGCTCGTTCGCGCCCAACGCCTACGGGCTGTACGACATGGCCGGCAACGTCTGGGAGTGGTGCTCGGACTGGTACCGCGCCGACGCCTACGCGGCCCCTTCCCGCGCACCGGCCTCCGATGCCGCGGCCGCCGGATCGAGCGCGTGCTGCATCGACCCCCAGGGCCCGGCGCGGAGTTTCGATCCCGCCGACCCGTACGCCCCCAAGCGGGTCACCCGCGGCGGGTCGTTCCTCTGTCACGAGAGCTACTGCGAGAGTTACCGCCCGGCCGCCCGCCGCGGCACGCCGCCGGACACCGGCATGTCGCACCTGGGCTTCCGGTGCGTCCTGAGCCCCGGGTCGGACGGCAGGCCCGGGCACGGTGCCGCCCCATGACCTCGGTCTTCCAGATGGTTGCCGCGGGGGGGCTGGCGCTGCTGCTGGCCGGCGGGCCCGCGCCGCGCGCAACGCCGAGCGCCCCGGCCGAGCAGCCGCGCGAGCAAGCGGCGCGGCAGCGCGACCCGCTCCCCTCGTGGAGAGATGGCCCCGCCAGGGAGGACATCTTCGACTTTGTCGCCCGGGTGACCACCGAGGGCGGTCCGGAGTTCATCCCGGAGGAGGAGCGCATCGCCGTCTTCGACAACGACGGCACGCTCTGGCCGGAGCAGCCGCTGATCGAGGGGCAGTTCGCCCTGCATCGGCTGCGTGAGCTGGCGGCGGACGACCCGACCCTCCGGGAGCGCCAGCCCTTCAAGGCCGCGCTCGGGGGCGACCTCGCGTACATCCGCAGCGCCGGTCTGCCGGCCGTCAACGAGCTGCTCGCCAGGACCCACGGGGACATGTCCACCGAGGAGTTCGAGGATCGGGCCCGCGAGTTCTTCCGCACCGCGACGCACCCCGCCCTCGGCCGTCCCTACACCGAGCTCGCCTACCGGCCGATGGTCGAGCTGCTCGACTACCTCCGGGAGAACGGCTTCCAGGCCTGGATCGTCTCCGGCGGCACGCAGGACTTCGTCCGCGTCATCGCCGACGAGATGTACGGCGTGCCGATGCAGCAGGTCGTCGGCACGACGCCCAGGCTGGAGTACGTCGAGCGCGGCGGCGAGCGGGTCGTCTGGCGCACGGCGGAGCTCGGCTCGTTCAACGACAAGGACGCCAAGCCGGCGAACATCGCGCTCCACATCGGCAGGCGGCCGATTCTCGCCGCGGGGAACGCCCGCTCGGGCGGCGACGTCGCGATGCTCACCTACTCCGACGACCGCCGCGGCCCCTCGCTCCAGCTGCTCGTCATTCACGACGACGCCGACCGTGAGTTCGCCTACGCCGAGCGCGACGGCGCCTCCCTGCGGGCGGCCGCGCAGCGCGGCTGGACGGTGATCAGCATGCGTGACGACTGGAACACGATCTTCGCCCCGCCGGATGGCCCGGCGCCGGAGCAAAGGAGTCGGCCATGAAGTGGACCACAGTCTGCCGGACCATCGCGGTGCTCCTCTCCACCCTGGCGCTCGCGCTCAGCGCCGCCGGGCAGCAGCAACGGGGCCGCCAGCCGCGGTCCGGCCCGGCGCCCCAGGACCGGCCGCCCAACATCCTCGTCATCATGGGCGACGACATCGGCATGTGGAACCTCTCCTGCTACCACAACGGCATGCTCGGCTACTCCACTCCCAACATCGACCGCATCGCCCGCGAGGGCGCCCGGTTCACCGACTACTACGCGCAGCAGTCCTGCACCGCCGGCCGCGCCGCGTTCATCACCGGCCAGATGCCCGTGCGCACGGGTCTGACCAAGGTCGGCTTCCCCGGGGCCGACATCGGTCTCCGCCCCGAGGACCCCACGATCGCCACCCTCCTCAAGCCGCTGGGGTACCAGACCGCCCAGTTCGGCAAGAACCACCTCGGCGACCGGGACGAGTTCCTCCCCACCGCCCACGGCTTCGACGAGTTCTTCGGCAACCTCTACCACCTCAACGCCGAGGAGGAGCCCGAGAACCCCGACTACCCGCAGAACCCCGCCTTCCGCCGGCAGTTCGGTCCCCGCGGCGTCATCCGCTCCTACGCCAACCCCGACGGCTCCCAGTCCATCGAGGACACCGGGCCTCTCACCCGCCAGCGCATGGAGACGATCGACGACGAGTTCGTCCGCGCCACGGAGCAGCACCTCGAGCGGGCCGCCCGCGACGGCCGCCCCTTCTTCATCTGGTTCAACTCCACCCGCATGCACATGTTCACCCACGTCCGGCCGGAACTCCAGGGCCGCACGGGCCTGGGGGAGTACGCCGACGGCATGGTCGAGCACGACGCCGACGTCGGCCGGCTCCTGGACAAGCTCGACGAACTCGGCCTGGCGGAGAACACCATCGTCGTCTACACCACCGACAACGGCCCCATGCTCGCGACCTGGCCCGACGCGGGCACCACTCCCTTCCGCGGCGAGAAGAACACGGGATGGGAGGGGGGCTTCCGCGTCCCCTGCCTCGTCCGCTGGCCCGGCCACATCCCGCCCGGCACCGTCATCAACGACATCATGGCGAGCGAGGACTGGCTCCCGACGTTCGTCGCCGCGGCGGGCGTCCCCGACGTCAAGGAGCGGCTGCTGAGAGGGCAGGACGTCGGCGGCCGCCACTACCGCGTCCACCTCGACGGGTACGACCAGAACGACCTCCTCCACGGCTACGGCCCGAGCAGGCGCCGCGAGTTCTTCTACTTCAGCGACGACGGGGATCTTCTCGCCATGCGCTTCGACCGCCTCAAGGCGCACTTCATCGTGCAGCGGGCCGAGGGCTTCGACGTCTGGCGCGAGCCGTTCGTGCACCTCCGCGTCCCGCTCCTGTTCGACCTCCGGGTCGATCCCTTCGAGCGCGGGGACGTCGGCATGAACTACGACGACTGGATGATCCGCCGCGCCTTCCTGCTGGTTCCCCTCCAGACGGTCGCCGGCCGCCTCTTCGAGTCGTTCCAGGAGTTCCCGCCCCGCCAGCGCCCGGCGAGCTTCACCGTGGACGAGGCCATTGAGAAGCTCACGCCGGTCGGGCCCGGCGAGTGAGCATCGCCGCCACGCCGGCTCCCCCCTTCCCCCCGCCTTACCCGTCCCACAGCGTTCCCTCTCTCTCCGTCGCCTCATAACTGAGCCGGTCGTCCACGATGCGTGCTGCGCTCGTGTACGGGTGCTCGACGACCTTTCCTTCCTCCATGATGTGCAGCACACGCCACCCGCGGACCTTCATCGCATCCGCGATCAGGCCCCGGTGGCACCGCCACCAGACCGCCTCGGCGCACATCATCGCCGTCCGCCTCCCCCGCGCCAGCGCCATCAGCCGCTCCAGACCCGTCTCGAACGCCGGCGTCTGCATGTAGTCCGCGTAGCCGCGGAACGCCTCGTTCCGCCACGCCGTGTTCCGCGAGTCCGGCGTCGCCTTGCGCCTTCCCCCGAGCTCCGGCAGGTGCACGTACCCGATCCCCGCCCGCTCCAGCTCCTCCCGCAGCGCCTCGGCCCCGAACCGCGGCATCCGCTTCGACCCCGGGAACCGCCGCACATCCGCCAGGACCTCGACCTCCGCCCCCCGCAGCAGCCCGATCAGCTCCTCCACGCTGCGCGTCGAGTGCCCGATCGTCCACACCGTTGGCGGCTCTCCGGCCCGCTTCGTCGTCATCGTGGTGGCCCTTCAGGTTCTCTACGCTTCCCATCTCTCCCAGGGTCGCAGCGCGGCGTTCGGGTTCGGGTCCCATTGATCGTCATGGCCGGTTCCAGTGCGCTCACACCGGGGTGTGGCGGCGCTTGAGCCCGGGCGCAAAGCTGCTATGTTCCCGCCATGCTTCGTACCACACCGTCGCACGAGTCCCCATCTCTCCCCGAACCTCCGCCTGCTCACCCCGCCGACCCGGCGGGCGTCGCGCCCGAGGCGCACGACCGCCGCGCCCTGATCGGCGCCGCGACGGCGGCGATCGCCGGCGTCGCGGCGGTCGCCGCGCACACCCGCGCCGGCCCCGTCGATCCCCCTCCCGGCCCCGTTGCTCCCACGGGCAAGACGATCTCGCAGATCGAGCCCCGCACGGCGATCAACGCCGCGAACACCCCCGGCGACGCGACGGCGGTCTTCCGCATCACCCGCCCCGGGGCGTACTACCTCACCGGCAACGTGGACGTCCCCGCCGGCAAGGCGGGCATCCTCGTCGGCGCCGGCGGCGTGCGGATCGACCTGTGCGGCTTCCGGCTCAGCGGCAACGACGCCCCCGGCTCGGTGGGGATCACCGACGGCGGCGCGGCTCTCGCCGACGTCGCCGTCCGGAATGGCACGATCGTCTCCATGGGCGGCCAGGGCATCGCCCTGACCCTCACCCGGCGCGCCGCCGTGGCCGACGTCACGCTCCGCGGCAACGCCGGCGTCGGCCTGCACCTGGGCGACCATGCCTCGGTCACCGGCGTTTTCGCCGAGGCCAACGCATCCGGCGCCTCCCCCGCCCTGGCCGCGGGGATCCGCGTCGGCGAGGGCTCGGCCGTCCGGCGCTGCATCGCCCGGGGCAACGCCGGGACGGGCATCGCCGCCGGCGCGGGCTGCACGGTCGAGGCGTGCATCTCCACCGGCTCGGCGGCCAGCGGCATCACCGCCCTGGCCGGCAGCGACATCCTCCGGTGCGTGAGCTCGGGCAACGCCTCCAGCGGCATCGTCGGCGGCTCGCGCATCGCCTCCTGCGCTGTGAGCAGCAACACCCTCCGCGGCATCGAGACCGCCGAGGCCGCCATCGACGGCTGCTCCGCCCGCGCCAACAAGGCCGCGGGCATCGCCGCCGGCGGCCACAGCACCCTCTCCGGCTGCGTCGCCGCCCTCGGGGTCGCTCCTGAGTTCAGCTTCGTCGCCCACGGCTTCGACCTCGGCGTCGGCTCGGTCATCAGCGAGAGCGTCGCCTACTCCAACCAGGGCGCCGGCATCCTCGCCTCGCGCGACGCCCGGATCACTCGGTGCGTCGTGCGGGGCAGCTCCGGCGAGGGGATCTTCTCGCCCCAGGGAGGGAGCTTCATCGCGGACAACAGCTGCTCCGTCAACTCCGCCGGCAACATCGTCGTCCAGGGCTCCGGCAGCCGCATCGAGGGCAACTTCTGCACCGGCTCCTCGACCTACGGCATCTTCGTCAACGGTGCGGGCAACACCGCCGTCCGCAGCGCCTGCTCCTCCAACCAGACCAACTGGGGCATCCAGTCCAACAACGCCTACGGCCCGGTCGTCAACCGCATCGGCATCAGCGTCTCGGGCATGGTCGGCCACGGCACCGTCGCCTCGACCCTCAACACCACCGACCCCTACGCCAACTTCAGCATCTGACCCCCCCTCCCCGCCCCCCC
>JBIQJK010000096.1:0-13542 GCA_044507535.1 Planctomycetaceae bacterium
CCCGCATCCTCCCACCACCCCCACGGGTACAGTTCGCAGACCCTCCCCACCCGGCGACCACCCGCGTCGCCGCCCCCCGAACGAACAAGGGACCAACCGACATGACCACCCCGGCTCGCCCCAACCGGCTCGGCCTCCCCGTCGCCGCACTCGCCGCTCTCCTCGCAGCCGCCCCCATCTCCCTCGCCCAGCCCGCGGCCGCGACCGCCAACCAGGCCGCCCCCGCGCCCACCCTCACCATCTCCGACTCCGACATCGCCCGCTACCGCCAGCACCTCTACACCCTCTCCAACCCCTTCTTCGAGGGTCGCCGCCCCGGCACCCGCGGCAACGAGCTCGCCGCCGACTACCTCGAGCACTGGTTCAAAGGCCTCGGCCTCCACCCCATCTTCCCCGAGACCACCACCGCCGCCGACGGCGCGGAGGTCATCACCCCCCGCGCCTCCTACCGCCAAGCCTTCCCCTACGGCCGCGACATCGCCGTCGAGCACGCCGCCCTCACCATCGCCCCGGACGCCGGCGAACCCATCCCCCTCACCCGCGGCAAGGACTTCGAGGTCCTCGGCGTCTCCGGCAACGGCTCCGTCCGCGGCGAGGTCGTCTTCGCCGGCTACGCCATCAACGGCGGCCCCCACGGCTTCACCAGCTTCCCCCCCCGCAGCGCCGACGCCCTCAAGGGCAAGATCGCCCTCGTCATGCGCTTCGAACCCATCGACGACAGCGGCCGCAGCCGCTTCACCGGCAACACCTGGAGCAACGCCGCGGCGCTCTCCGCCAAGTTCCGCACCCTCGCCGACCGCGGCGCCTCCGCCATCATCCTCACCTCCCCCCCGGGCGCCGACGACCCCCTCATCAACGACCTCGAAACCACCGCCGCGACCACCCGCATCACCCGCCAACTCGACATCCCCGTCATCATGATGACGATGGACGCCGCCGAGGCGCTCGTCCGCGCCGCCGAGACCGGCGAGGACAACCTCAACTCGCTCGTCGATCTCCGCAAGGTCGCCGACGAGGGCGAGGCCCTGGTCCCCCTCCGCGGCGTCAGCGCCGATCTCGCCGCCGAGATCGCCCGCCCGGAAAAGACCACCGAGAACGTCGCCGCCCTCCTCCCCGGCAAGGGCGACCTCGCCGATCAGTTCATCGTCGTGGGCGCTCACTTCGACCACGTCGGCGACGGCAGCCTCGGCGGCTCCCGCTCCAGCGAGCCCGGCGCGATCCACTACGGCGCGGACGACAACGCCTCCGGCACCGCCGGCCTCCTCCTCGCCGCCGAGCAGCTCACCGAGCTCTACGCCTCCCTCCCCGACGACGCCGACGCCCGCTCCATCATCTTCATGGGCTTCAGCGCCGAGGAGATCGGCCTCGTCGGCTCCCGCTACTACGTCCAGAACTCCCCGATCAACGCCTCCGACACCTACGCCATGGTCAACATGGACATGATCGGCCGCCTCCGCGACAACAAGCTCGAGGTCCACGGCACCGGCACCGCCGAGGGCTTCGAGGAGTTCCTCCAGCCCCTCTTCGCCGCCTCCGGCCTCGAGGTCGGCCCCCAGCCCGGCGGCCGCGGCCCCTCCGACCACGCCAGCTTCTACGCCGCGGGCGTCCCCGTCCTGCACCTCTTCACCGGCCTGCACGAGGAGTACCACACCCCGCGCGACGTCGCCGAGCTGATCAACATCGAGGGGGGCGCCCGCGTCGCCTCCCTCGCGACCCGGATCACCTACGCCCTCGCCACCCGCGAGGAGCCCCTGGTCTTCCGCAGCACCGACCGCGCCCGCGCCGATGCGAACGACCCGCACGCCGGCCAGCAGTCCGGCTCCGGCCCCGGCTCCGTCCGCGTCCGCTTCGGCATCTCTCCCGGCAGTTACTCCGACGGCGAGGCCGGCGTCCTCGTCGGCGAGGTCTTCCCCGGCACCTCCGCCGCCGACGCCGGCGTCCTCAAGGGCGACCGCCTCATGACCTGGAACGGCGAGGAGATCCCCGACGTCCAGGGCTGGATGACCTTCCTCCGCAAGGCCAACCCCGGCGACGTCGTGGACGTCACCGTCCTCCGCGACGGCAAGACCGTCCCCCTCAAGGTCACCCTCAAAGGCCGCAACCAGGGCGCCCGCTGATCCGCCCACCAGCCGATTCCCACAAAAGGGAGCCCCGGGCGCAAGCCCGGGGTTTTCTGCTCCCGTGCGCACGAATCCTCAAAGGCGGGACACGCGCACAGCGGGAAACGCACCGAATCGATAGAAGAACACGCACCCAACCCCGCCCCCGCCCCCTTCAACCCCTTCCTCCCTCTTCTCTCCGCGCCCCCTCTGCGTCTCCGTGCCTCTGCGGCGGCTCTTCTTCTCCCTCCCCCAAAGCCCCTCTACCGCGTCTCGCTCGACATCGACAGCTCCAGCCACGCCTCGTGCCGCGCCGTCTCCCGTCGCATGATCGCCGCGTGCCGCCCCGCCGTTGACTGCGCCAGCCGCCACAGCAGCGCCGCCGCCGGCCGGCGCAGCGGCCCGTGCGTCGCCCGCACCAGCGCCCGCAGCGGCCCCAGCCCGAACCGCCGGATCAGCGCATCGTCCAGCGACACGAACGCCTGCGCCTCCCCCGGGTCCCCCTGCCGGCCCGCGCGGCCGAAGAGCTGCCGGTCCACCCGCGACTCATCGTGCCGCTCCGTCGCCAGCACCACCAGCCCGCCCATCTCCCGCGTCTCCGGCGTCAGCAGGATGTCCGTCCCGCGCCCCGCCATGTTCGTCGCCACCGTCACCGCCCCCTTCTGCCCCGCCGCGGCCACGATCGACGCCTCCTCCGCCTCCCGCGTCGCGTTCAGGATCCGGCACGGCACCCCGCGCTCCGCCAGCAGCTCCCCCAGCCGCTCCGACGCCTCCACCGCCCGCGTCCCGATCAGCACCGGCCGCCCGGTCTTGTGCAGCTCCGCCGCCCGCTCCGCGACCGCCTCGAACTTCGCGCTCTCCTCCGTGAACACCCGGTCCGGCCGCCGACGCCGCGCCACCGGCCGGTGCGTCGGGATCCGCACCACCGCCAGCTTGTAGTCCCGCCACAGCTCCCCGCGCACCTCCCACGCCGTCCCCGTCATCCCCCCCAGCCGCCGGTACCGCTGGAAGAACCGCTGGTAGCTCGTCCGCGACGACGCCTCGTGCGCCCCCGTGATCTTCAGCCCCTCCTTCGCCTCCACCGCCTGGTGCAGCCCGTGCTGCCACTGCCGCCCCTCCAGCACGCGCCCCGTCGAGCGGTCCACGATCACCACCTCCCCCTCACGGATGATGTAGTCGTCCCCCGCCTTGAAGAACTCCTTCGCCCCCAGCGCCTGCAGGATCAGCTCCTCCCGCCGCCGCGGCCCCGCCCAGAACGGCGGCAGCTCCCGCGCCAGCTCCGCCAGCTTCGCCCGCCCCTTCTCCGTCAGTTCCACCTCCCGCAGCCGCGCCGCGGCCACGTAGTCCTCCCCGGATCGGAACTCCGCCGCGATCCGCGCCGCCGTCCGGTAGTGCTCCTCCCCGCCCCACGCCGCCCCCTGCTCCGCCGGCTTGGCGATGATCGCCGGCGTCACCGCCTCGTCGATCAGCACCGAGTCCGCCTCGTCCACCACCGCCGCGTGCAGCCCCCGCTGCACCAGCGCATCCCCCCACGTCCGCCTCGCCCGCGCGCTCCCCCGCTCCAGCTCCGCGTTGCGGATCACCTGGTCCAGCAGGTGGGACGTGAAGCTCGGCCGGATCGGCGAGGCCAGCCGGTCCCGCAGCATGTCGAAGATGAACTGCTTGTCCGCCCCGTAGGTGACGGCGCACTCGTACGCCGCCCGCCTCTCCCCCGGCTCCATCGAGTCCTGCAGGTACCCCACGCTCAGCCCCAGCCGCGCGTACGCCGCCCGCGTCACCTCCGCGTCCCGCTTCGCCAGGTAGTCGTTGACCGTGTGCACGTGCACCCCCCGCCCGCTCCACCCGTCCAGCGCGGCCGGCAGCACCGCCGTGATCGTCTTCCCCTCGCCCGTGGCCATCTCCGCACAGCACCCCGCGCTGATCGCCAGCGCCCCCATCACCTGCTCGATGTACAGCGACAGCCCCGCCGTCCGCCGCACCGCCTCGTACGCCGCCGCGAACGCCACCTCCACCGCCCCCGGGTCGTCGCGCCCCACCACCGCCGCGTGCCGCGCCTCCTCCACGACCGCGTCCAGCGCGCCCTCCGACAGGTCGCGCAGCCCCTCCGCTCGCTTCACCACCGCCTCCGCCCGCCGCCGCAGCCCCGCCCGCGCCCGCATCCGCGCAACCGACCCCGCGACCCACTCCCCGAAGACGTCCGGCCCACGCACCGGGATCGGCCTCGACGGCGGCCTCGACAGCGCGGGCCACAGCCGGTCGTCCGTCATCCGCCCGTACCGCAGCGAGCACGCCCGCGGCGCCGACGGCGTCAGTGCCCTGGCCGCAGCGCCGCTCATCCCAGCCGCCCGCGTAGATATTGCCTCGCCGTCCGCAGCCACTGCGACGCCAGCGGCTCCGCCGGCAGCGGGAACCGCACCCACGCCCGCAGCCCCGGCTGCGCCGTCGCCGGCAGCGCCGCCCCCTCCGCCGCGGCCAGCTCGATCAGGAAGTGCGGCCGCAGCGCCATGCCCCCGGACGGATCCTTCGGGTCCAGCAGGATGGTCCCCCCCGTGTGCGCCGCCAGCGCGGGGTCCGACAGCTCGCGGCTCCCCACCGCCACGTCCCGCACCACCCTCGCGGCGATCGTCCGCTCCGCCATCCCCCGCACCTTCACCTCGATCTCACGCCCCCCCGGCGCCTCCTCCCCCTCTCCCAGCCCCGCCAGCCGCAGCCGCGCGTACTCCCGGTCCGAGACCAGCACCCGCACCACCAGGTCCCCCTCCGCCTCCACCGACCCCAGCAGCATCCCCCGCTCGATGAACCGCCCGTGCTCGTTCCGCAGGTCCGGCGACTCCACCGACGCCGCGACGAACCGCCCCGACGCCGGCGCGGCGACCCGCAGCGCCGCCGCCCGCGCCTCCAGCCGCCGCACCTCCGCCAGCGCGACCGCCAGGTCCCGCTCCGCCAGCTCCTGCTCCGCCGGAGAGGCGTCCCGCGCCTTGCGCAGCATCGCCCGCGCCCGCCGCACCCCCACCCGCGCTACCTCCAGCTGCGCCTCGACCTCCCGGTTCTCCAGCTCCACCACCGTCGCCCCCGCCTCCACGCTCCCGTGCGGCTCCGTCAGCACCGCGCGGACGAACCCCGCCTCCCCCGCCCGCCCCCGCGCCGCCGACCTCGCCTCCCCCACCCCCGGCGCGGAAGCCGACCCCCGCACCGGCGCCACCCCCAGCGCGACCCCGAGCCCCCCGATCCCCGCCGCCGTCACCGCCACCGCGCGCGCCCGGTGCCCCACCAGCGCGGGCGAGCTCGCCAGGTACCCGATCCCCTTGATCACCGGCCACACCGCCGTGACCGCGATCATGATCGCCCCGAGGATCACCCCGATCGTCGGCGCGAACTCGAAGAGCACCATGATGATCGCGAAGAGGATCATCAGCCGGTACGGCACCGACAGCACGCTGTACACCCACAGCAGCGCCGCCTCCGCCCCGTCCCGGATCGCCGGCCCGTGCATCGACTTGACGCCGAAGAGCCACCGGTGCACCCCCGCCTTCCACAGGTCCTTCGACCGCTGCGCCAGGTTCGGGCTCCCCGCCAGGTCCGACAGCACGTAGTACCCGTCGTACCTCAGCAGCGGGTTCAGGTTGAACAGCAGCGTCACCACCCCCGACACGATCATCACGTTGTAGCAGATCGAGCTCACCAGCCCCGGCTCCGCCACCGCCCAGATGATCCCGGCGATCGCCGCCACGAACCCCTCCACGATCACCCCGCCCATCGACACCAGCACCCGGTGCCGGATGCCCGGGAACCGCCACGAGCTGCTCGCGTCGCAGTACGGCAGCGGCAGCACGAGCATGATCAGAATCAGCCCGATCTCCGTCACCCGCCCCCCGAACGCCTTGCACGCCATCGCGTGCCCCATCTCGTGCAGCCCCCGCAGCACCAGGAACACCGCCCCCATCCACGCCAGGTTCTCCGGGTGCAGCAGCCCCGCCATGTTCAGCGCCGAGGTGAACCGCCCCCAGTTCGCCGCCACCATCCCCAGCGCGACCCCCACCACCGCCAGCCACACCGCCGCCCCCGCCCACGAGAACATCAGCCGGATCGCCCGCTCGTGCCGCTCCAGCCACGGCTCCGGGTTCAGCACCGGCACCGAGTAGAACAGCCACCGGCCCGTCCGCCGCTCCACGCGACGCCGGCGCGCCTGCGTCTTGCGCTCCAGCACCATGTCCGGCGCCAGCGGCAGCTCCCCCAGCAGCAGCCCGTGGTGCTGCAGCCGCGACAGCACGTCGATGCACTGCCGCTGCGTCGGCGCCGCGTCCCCCAGCTGCGCGTTGCACGCGTCCCACGCCTCCTGCACCGTCCGCGTCCCGTCCAGCGCCGCCACGAAGTAGTACGCCGCCTCCGAGATCCGGTAGTACGTCCCCCCCGCCGGCTCCTCGATGATGTACGACACCTCCGGCCCGTAGCGCTGCCGAACGATCTGCGCGTGCGGGCTCAGCCGCGGCCGCGTCGGCCCCGTCCGGTACCACAGGTCGCTGAAGGTCGTCCCGATCTCGCGCTGCAGCATCGCCTCACCACCACAGGTACAGCCGGATCCGGTCCATCAGCGGCCGCATCAGCCACGCCAGCGCCGTCGTCGTGCCGTCCTGCAGCCGCGCCGTCCCCGTCATCCCCGGGCGGACCCACGGCTGCTCCTCCAGCATCTCCGCCTCGACCTTGTACACGTTCGCCCCCTCCCCCGCCGTCGCCGCCGGCCTCACCCGCACCACCCGCACCGGCACCCGCCTCCCCGGCTCGCCCGCGAACGACACCCACCCCTCCTGCCCCACCTCCACCCGCCCGATGTCCCGCTCGTCCACGTCCAGCACCACCACCGCCGGGTCCGTCCCCACGATCTCGAACAGCGGCTCCTGCGGCGTCGCCTGCGCCCCCACCAGCAGCTCCGCGTCCCCCTGCGCCACGCGCCCCGAGATCGGCGCCGTGATCCGCGCCCGCTCCACCCGGTCGCGCATCAGCCCGATCTGGAGCTCCAGCGACTCGATCGTCGCCGCCAGGATCGCCGCGTCCCCGTGCATCCCCTTGGCCCGCGCATCGCTCTGCTGCGTCCGCGCCTTCTCCGCCTCGCTCATCAGGTACGCCAGCTGCTTGAGCGTCTCCTCCGTCTCCAGCGTCGCCAGCACCTGCCCCTTGGCGACCTCGTCCCCCGGCTTCACCTCCACCGATGCGATGTACCCCTGGTACGGCGGCGAGATCACCCGCGACACCGACGCCCGCGTCTCCGCGTCCGCCAGCACCCGCCCAGGGATCGGCACCACCGCCATCAGCGTCACCACCAGCGCCGCCAGCAGCCCCACCGCCTTCGCCCCCGTGTACCGCGGCCCCACCGCGATCGTCGCGATCTCCACCGCGCGGTCCCGCGCCACCGCCAGCACCCCCCGGTCCGCCATCCGCCGCGTCCACACCGCCGGCCCGATGAACTCCGCGATCAGCCGCATCAGCGGCACCGCCCCCGGCGGGAACGGGTCGCTCGCCTCCCGCTCCAGCACCACCACCCCCACCAGGTCCCCCTCCACCCGCAGCGGAAGGCTCAGGATCGCCGCCGGGCCGAACTTCGTGCTCAGCTCCTCGTGCGCCCGCGTCACCCGCCGCAGCGCGGGGTCCGCCTGCATCTCCGGCGGCTGCGGGTACACGATCTCCGCATCCTGGTCGGCGCACTCCTCCATCGCCGCCTCGAGCGCCACCGCCGCCGCGCTCCGCCGGTCCAGCTCGTCCGCCCCGCTCACCGCCGTCAGCCTCAGCCCGCTCCCCCGCACCAGCCCCACCGACACCCGCGTGCACCCGAACCGCCGCGCCAGCTCGTGGCAGAACAGCGACCCCATCGTCTCCGCGTCCCCGCCCTGCTGCGCCGCGTCCAGAAGCTCCAGCGTCTCGCGCAGCCGCGCCTTCGCGTGCGCCTCCCCCATCGCCTGCTGGTGCCACAAAAACGCCTCGAACCGCGCCGCCGTCAGCCTCAGACGCTCGATCCCCTCCGCCGCCGGCAGCCGCGCCGCCGGGCCGCTCAGCGGCGCCAGCAGCACGCTCGCCCCGTGCACCTGCTCCGCCGCCACCAGCGGGCACCCGATCAGCCGGTGCGTCGCCTCCGTGTGGTACAGCCCGTCGTCGGTGTTGAGCGTGACCGCCTCGACCACCCCGCGCCCCTCCGCCGCGGCCTTGGCCCCGATCCGCTCCATCCGCGCCAGCATCGACGCGTCCAGTTCCGTCCCGGTCCCCGCCCCGCGCGCCTTCCCCGCCGCCCCCCCGCCGCGGCCCCCGGCGACGGGTACACCGCCGCGATCCCCGCCGGCCGCAGCGACGACCCCACCAGGTACACCACCCCCCCCGTCGCCCCGATCAGCCCCGCCTGCTGCTCCAGCAGCGACACGAGAAAGCTGTGCAGCTCCGCGGCCGCGCTCCCCGCCCCCCTCGGCACGGCCGCCGCCGCCCCTTCGACGCCCTGCCGGCGCGACACCTGGACGGGCGCGCCCGCGGCCCTCTGCGTGCTGGTTGTCTGGCCTTCGCTCATCGGCGTTCCGGCCCACCCCAAACCTGGATCCCCGCCAGCCTCCCGCCGGCCGCCGGCGGGCGCATCGACCGCGCCGCCGGCGCTCCCGGCTGGAAAGTCTACGGGGAAACCCGCCCCGGGGATCCGCAGATCCGGGGAGGGCGTGGGATTGTTGCGTCGCCGCCAGTTCCCGGACCTTGCGCTGCAAGGCCGGGATCACGGTCATACCGGGAACCGGGGACGGCCCGGATTACTCGGACAGGCGGGGACCGCCGCCCTGGCCCTGCTGCTGGCCGGGCATCCCGAGGTTGATCTCGCCGTTGCGCTCCTCGTACTGGCGGATCACCTGCCCGAGGCTGATCGCCAGCCGCTTGGCGCCGCGCCAGTTCATCACCACCCGGGACCCCACGGAGAAGAGCAGAACCGGCTGCTGCCCCTCCTGCCCGGGCATCGGGAGGTTCATCCCGAAGTCCAGCACCACCTCGTCCGCCGTCGTGGAGGTACGGATCGTGTTGGCGTACGTCGAGTGCATCTTGGACTCGTCGATGCGGAGCTGGACCTGCTGCTGCTGCGGTTGATCGGCCATGGGTATCGAGCCTTTCTGCTTTGTGAAAGCCTGTCAAAGTGGGCCAAGCGGTTCGGAGCAGGCCCTCCGTCGGGGGACCCGCCCTCACGAGGACCGGCCTCTTGCGGCCGGCGCGGGGACCCGAAGGTTAGCCCTCATGCATCCCTTCGTCACCAGTCATCCGCCGCACGAGGTACGCCGCCTCCCCCCGCCGGGTTCCGATCCGCCCGCGGATCCCCCGCCCTCTCCCAGCGTCGCCACGAGGGCGCACGCCAACGAAGTGGGGGGGTGGGGGGGAAGGGGGGGAATGCCGGAGACAGGAATCGAACCTGCACGCCCTTTCGGGCAACGGATTTTGAATCCGTCGCGTCTGCCAGTTCCGCCACTCCGGCGCCTTCCGCGCCCGGAACCATAGCACGCGCCCCCTCGCCCCCGCCGACCCCGCCCCGCCCCTACACCTCGTCCGGGTGCATCAGCCGCACCGTCGGGCTCAGGTACTTCCTCCCCTGCATCACCTCACGGATCGCCGTCGGCAGCGACGAGGGCACATCGTCCTTGAGCACGAACCCCGCCGCTCCGAACGCCAGCGCCCCCCTCACCAGCCACCCCTGCATCGACGCCGCCACCACGATGATCTTCGGCGGGTCCACCATCGACAGCACCTCCATCGCCGCCTCCAGCGGGTCCCGCCCCGGCATCCGCACGTCCAGCAGCACCACGTCCGGGTGCAGCCGCTCCGCCGCTTCCGGCAGCGAGTCCGCCTCCCCCAGCTCCCCCACGCACACCGCCCCCGGCGTGCGCTCGATGATCTTCCTCAGCACCCCGCGCACGATCGGATCGTCGTCAACGATCAGCACGCTCACGGCCGACGTCCGCGGCCTGATCCCCGTGGTCATGGCTCGCCGGCCCCTTTCCCGCGCGCCGCCGCGGCCCTACGCGTCCTGCGCGCCCCGCCCGATCAGCCCACCAAGCCCCTGCTCGATCAGGCTCGGGCTCAGGTACCTCCGCCCGCTCCGGACCGTGCTGATCCCGATGTGGATCGCCAGCGGCCCATCCGTCTTGACGATGTACCCCTTCGCCCCCGCGTCCATGCTCATCTTCACCCACCGCGGATCGTCCAGCGCCGACAGCACGATCACGCTCGCCTTGCTCCCCCGGTACCGCAGGTCCGAGATCGCCTCCACCGCGCTCCGCCCCGGCATGTCCAGGTCCATCAGCACCACGTCCGGCTGGTGCCTCACCACCGCCGCGATCAGCGCATCCGCCGACGAGAACACCGCGACGACCGAGTGCCCCCACGAGGCGAGCATCCGCGGCACCGACTCCCGGATCCGCGCATCGTCGTCAACCAGCAGCACGCTGACGGTGTCCTGTTGTGTCTCAACCATGGCGTCCTTTGTTGATACCCAGTGTTCCCGTGAGCCTGAATATCAGTGCCGTCACGACCGCCTCACGCGGACGAGCGCGCCACCCGGTTTCGATTGAATATACGGCCAATCAGCCGGCCCCGACGGGTGAATTCCCGTTCATCGCCCCCCCTTTCACCAGCGCCCGCGCCGCACGGATCGCGCCGCGCGGATCCCGCGCCGCGCCGCGCGATCCCTGCCCCCATCCCCGCCCTCACTCCCCCGCAGGAACCAGCCGGATCACCCGATCCGGCCCGTTGAGCGCGATGAACACCGTCCCATCCGGCGCCACCGAGATGTCGCGCACCCGCCCCAGCCCGTGCAGCAGCTCCTCCCGCTCCACCACGACCAGCCTCCCCTCCCCATCGTCACGCACCCGCAACCGGTCCACGTTCTGCCCCGACAGCCCCCCCGCGAGCAGGTCCCCATCCCACCCCCCAAACGCTCCCCCGCGCCCCCTCCCGCCCGCCACATCCAGCCCGCACGCCCCGATCGACGGCAGCCACCGGTCCACCGGCATCTCGAACCGCTTCCCCTCCTCCGGCCACGGCGTCCGGTACGGCGACCCCACGTAGTTCATCCCGTACGACACCTCCGGCCACCCGTAGTTCCCCCCGCGCACGATCCGGTTCAGCTCGTCGCCCCCCCGCGGCCCGTGCTCCGTCACCCACAGCTCCCCGCTCGCATCAAACACCAGCCCCTGCGGGTTCCGGTGCCCGTACGACCAGATCGTCCCCAGCCACCCCTTCCTCTTCCCCTCCTCCGTGTTGAACGGGTTGTCCGCCGGAACCTCCCCGTCGTCGTACACCCGGTGCACCTTCCCGTTCGGCCGCGACAGGTCCTGCGCGTGCTCCCCCATGCCGCGCTCCCCGATCGTGAAGTACAGGAAGTGCCTCCCCGTCCCCTCATCTTTCTGGAACGCCATCCGGCACCCGAAGTGAAGGTTCGTCGGCAGGTAGTGCCGCTCGTCCGCCTCGAAGACCGTCTCCTGCTCCGTCCACACCGCCCCGCCCTCCCCGTCCCCCTTGATCTTCCCCCGCACGATCTTCGTCATCCCCGGCGAGTTCCGCCCCGTCCCGATCCCGTCCGCGTACGCCAGGTACACCCACCCGTTCCGCTCGTACTCCGGGTGCAGCGCCGCCTCCATCATCCCCCCCTGCCCGCGGCTGCGCACCCCCGGCGTCCCCTTCACCGGCGCCGACACCTCCCACTCTTTCCCCTCCTCCCCCGGCGTCAGCACCCGCACCCCCCCCGGCCGCTCCGTCACCAGCACCCGCCCATCGGGCAGGAAGTCCATCGCCCACGGCACCTCGAGCCCCGAGTCCGCCACCGCTACCACCCGGAACCGCTCGTGCTCCGACGAATACACCCCCTCCGCATCCGCCCGCGGCGACCCGCGCCGCGCCCGCCAGTCCCGGTGCTGCAGCTCCCGCAGGTACACCGTCAGCGCCCACACCTGCGCATCGTTCATCGTCTCCCCGAACGCCGGCATCCCCGACTCCGGCACCCCGTTCTTGATCGCCTCGAAGAACGGCCGGTCCATCTCCATCGCCCCCGCGCCCATGAACTCGTCCCCCAGCAGCGACGACGTCCCCGCACCGCCCCCCTCCCCCCGCACCCCGTGGCAGTTCGCGCAGTTGCTGTTCCACACCTCCGAGATCGGCCCCGTCCCCACCGCCAACTGCCCCCACGCCGACCCCGCCGGCGCGCACAGGAGCATCAGAACAGGGATCACAGCGGCGATTCGGCGGTCGTTCATGGGCGCAGGTCTCTCGCACAGCCAGGTCCGCGCGGGCGCGACGCCGCCCGCAAGCACGTGGCGTCAACGCCCCCAATCTACCCGAACTCCCCCTCCCCCGCTCTACTCAGCCCGCCGGAACAGGTCCAGGAACCGGTCCTCGTACTGCGGGTAGATCCCCAGCCGGTCCAGTTCCTCCTTGAGCTCCACCGCCTTGCCCCGGTCGCTCCTCGCCTCGTGGAACAGCTGCTCGATCCGCCGCCTCGTCTGGTAGTCCAGCCGCGGCGGCTCCGGCTTCGCAGGCTTCGAGGACTCCCCCGCCGGCTCCGGCGGCAGCACCCCGCTCACCCCCCCGACGTCCCCCGCGCCCCCGAGCCCCGGGATCGACGCCCCACCCTCCTCCCCATCCTCCTCATCATCCTCCTCCTCGATCTTCCGCATCGCCTCGATCAGCAGCCGGTCGATCGCCGTCGCCTGCTTGCTCAGCTCCTGCAGGCTGATGTCCACCCCCGCCAGCACGCTGAAGACGCTCAGCGCCGCCTTCGCCGCCTTCGGATTCGGCACCGCCGCGGCGAAGAACGGGATCTCCGCCAGCAGCGCGAACCCCGGCATCCCCCGGTGCGCCGCCGCCCCCAGCAGCACCCCGTTCAGCCCCCCGATCTGCCCGTCCTCCAGCGGGCTCACCTCCGCCCGCTTCAGCTCCTCCAGCATCTCCCGGCTCGTCGCCACCCCCGACACCTTCGGGTCCTCCGCCGGGTGCAGCCCCGACGCGATGGATGCGAACGTCACCACCCGCTCCACCCCCAGCCGCTGCGCCATGTCCAGCAGCTCGTTCGCGTACGCGTACGCCCCCGTCGCCGGCTGCGCCTCCCCCAGGAACACCAACAGGTCCCGGTTCGGGCCAGGGTTGTTCCACCGAAAGAAAATCCCCCGCGGCAGGCGCGGCGGCGTGATCACGCCCCCCTTCACCTCCACCTCGTCCACGTCGAAGTGATCCCGCGACGGCAGCTCCCCCGCCGGCTTCATCCCCAGCTCCGTCACCAGGTACCCCGCCGCGATCACCGCGACGTTCCCCATCCCCGGCCACGCCGCGATCAGCCACGGCGCCGCCTTCCCTCCGCTGCCCTGCTGCTCGTTCGCCATGCCCTCATTGGATGCAGAACCCCCCACACACGCATGAAACCCCCCAAATTCCCCCAAAGGCCCCA
>JBIQJK010000097.1:0-13410 GCA_044507535.1 Planctomycetaceae bacterium
GCCGGCATGACCCTCGCGGAGCTGGAGCGGCGGGCGATCCGCGACACGCTCGTCCGCACGGGGGGGAGCCGCGTCCGGGCCGCGGCGATGCTGGGGATCGGCGTGACGACGCTGTACCGCAAGCTGAAGGCCTACGGGCTGAGCTGAATGTCACCATCCCGGTGGTCGCGCCGGCGCTTACGCCGTGCGGGCGGCCCCGGCGGATGCGGGGACCTCGACCTCGCACGCGCCCGCGGCGTCCACGAGCAGGGCGCGCAGCTCGCGGCGCAGCGCGCCCGCGCCCTGGTCCGGGCTGACGATGCGCAGCCCGGGGCGGCGGGGGGACGCGGCGCCCGCATCGCCCAGCAGCAGCACGTGCCGGCCGCTGGCCCCCTTGAGCGCGGCCCGCGCCGAGTCGCTCCCCGCGTCGCAGACCCACACCGCCGCGCGGTCCCGCTCGCCCTGGGAGGCGAGCGTCATTCCCCCGGAGCCGAGCAGCGACGAGACCAGGCTGCGCATCCGCCCATCCGCGACGTCCACGAAGGCCGCGGTCGCGGAGGCGGGCCGGGCCGCCGGCGGGGGGGCGACGGGCAGGGCGCAGCAGAAGGTCGTCCCTCTTCCGGGCTCGGAGGCGACGGTGATCTCCCCGCCGCAACGGTGCACGATCCCGTGGACCAGGGCCAGGCCCATGCCGGTGGAGAGCGCGCGGGGCTTGGTGCTGAAGAAGGGCTCGAAGCAGCGGACGCGGACCTCCGGCGGCATGCCGGGGCCGTCGTCGGAGACGGTGACGCGGACGCGCGCCCCCCCCGGGCGGGCGGGCTCGTGCGACGCGGCGACCCTGACCCGCCCCGAGCCGCGGTTGCGCAGCGCATCGCCCGCGTTCTGGATCAGGTTGAAGACGAGCTGCGTGAGCTGGTGGCGGGCGAGGCGGGCCCAGGGGAGCCCCTCCGGGATGTCGTGCTCGAGCGTCACGCCGCTGGGCAGGGCGTTGCGGCACATCGGCTCGACGTCGTTCCACCAGCCGGCGAGCTCGGTGGCGTGGTCCCCCGATCCCTCCTCGGGGGCGCGGGAGAGCATGCGCAGGCCCTGGGCGAGCCGGCGGAGGTAGGCGACGCAGCTGCGGATGCCGTCGAGGGTCTCGCGGACGGGCTCGGAGAGGGGCTCGCCCTCGAGGCTCTCCAGCCGGGCCTGGATCGGCAGCAGCACGTTGCCCATGTCGTGCCCCAGGCCGGCCGAGAGGGTGCCCAGGGAGGCGAGCCGCTCGGCGATGCGCAGCTGCTGCTGCGACTCCTGCAGCTCGCGCGTCCGCTCCTCGAGCTCGGCGGCGCGGACGCGGGCCTCCTCGGTCTTGCGGTGCAGGTCCACGAAGACCGAGACCTTGGCGCGGAGGATCTCCGGGATGATCGGGGCGAGGATGTAGTCCACCGCGCCCAGGGAATACCCGCGGAGGGCGTCGGTCTCGGCGAGGTTGACGGAGGAGACGAAGATGATCGGCGTGTGCGCCGAGCGGGGCCGGCCGCGGATCAGCTGCGCGGTCTCGAAGCCGTCCATGCCGGGCATGTTGACGTCGAGGATGACGGTGGCGAAGTTGTGCGTCAGCAGGGCGCGCAGCGCGTCCCGCCCGGAGGTGACGGTGACCAGGTTCTGCCCCAGCGGAGCCAGGGCCGACTCCAGGGCGGTGATCTTGGCCGGGTGGTCGTCCACCAGGAGGATGTCCACCGGCCCCGCGCCCGGCGCGGCGGGCGCGGGCCCGGGGCCGGCCCCGTTGCTTTGCCTTGAATCACGCATTCGGCAGCGGCTCCATGGCCTTGGCCCAGTAGCACAGCTGCGCGAGCAGCTGATCGGGGGCGACGGGTTTGGGGATGTACTCGGAGGCCCCGGCCTCGATGCACTTCTCGCGGTCCCCCTTCATGGCGCGGGCGGTGAGCGCGATGATCGGCAACTGCTTGAACTGGTCCAGCCGGCGGATCGCCCTCATCGTATCGTACCCGTCCATCTCGGGCATCATGATGTCCATGAGGACGATGTCGATGCTGGGGGTGTTCTGGAGCATCGAGATCGCCGTGCGGCCGTTCTCGGCGTACAGGACCTCGATCCTGTAGCGCTCCAGGAGGCTGGTGAGGGCGAAGATGTTGCGGACGTCGTCGTCCACGATCAGCACCCGCTTGCCGGCGAGGATCTCCAGCTCCTGCGGGTCCAGCCGCTTGGAGGCGGCGCGGGGGAGCACCACCGCCTGGGGGACGAGCATGGCCCGAAGCTCGCGGGCCAGCTCCTCCCGCCCCACCGCGGTCCGCACGGAGGACTGGCGGGCGGCCCGCTTGAGCCCCGACGCGGCCCGCTTGGGGAGGGGCTCCTCGCTGTAGACGATCACCGGCGTGCGGCGCAGCAGGTCCTCGGCCGCCAGGCGCGAGAGGACCTCGCCGGGGGCCGCCCCCTCGGGGTCGGAGACGACGATGAGGCTGTCCGCCTCGCCGGCGCGGAGCGCCGAGACCGCGCCGTCCAGGTCCGCCGCGGCGGCGGCGACGACGTCCGGCGCGCCGCCGGCCGCCCCGAGGTCCGCCGGGTCCCCCAGGGCGCCCGCCCCGTCGCCGACGATCAGCAGCTGCCGCTTGCCCGACGGGCTGCGGATGCTCCACAGCAGCGAGTGCAGCGCGGCCGGATCCACGGGTTTGAGCCAGTAGGTCGCGGCCCCCAGCTCCAGGATCCGCTCCTGCCCGTCCGCGACCCCGGAGATGACGTGCACCGGGACGTCGCGCGTCTCGGCGTTGGCCTTGAGCATCTCGAGCACCTCCGCCCCGGACATGTCCGGCAGGCGGAGGTCGAGCGTGATCGCGGCGGGGCGGAAGCGGCGGGCCAGGGCCATCGCGGTGTCGCCGCGCGAGCCGATGACGACCTTCAGCCCCGCGTCGTGCGCCAGGTCCATCAGCACCCGCGCGAAGCCCATGTCGTTCTCGACCACCAGCAGCACGCGGTCGCCGGGGGCGATCCCCGCGGTGTCGTCCACGAGGTCGAAGGCCATCCGCGGCGTGGGGAGCAGACCCGCGGCCACCGCCTCCCGCTCCGCCTCCGGCAGCAGCTTGACGCCCAGGTTCTTCGAGCGGGCCGCCTGCGTGGGGTGCTCGTCGGGGAGGAAGAGCGTGAACCTCGAGCCGGCGCCCGGGGTGCTCTCCAGGTGGATCTCCCCGCCCAGCAGCCGCGCGATCTCGCGCGAGATCGACAGCCCCAGGCCGGTGCCGCCGTACTTGCGGGCCGTCGAGCCGTCGGCCTGCTGGAAGGCCTCGAAGATCAGCCGCTGCTTGTCCGCGGGGATGCCGATCCCCGTGTCGCCCACGGTGAAGGCGACGACGCTGCGGGCGGCGCTGAGCGTCGGGTGGTCCGGGCTCCAGCCGCCGGCGGCCGGGGCCATCTGGAGCCAGATCCGCCCCCGCTCGGTGAACTTGAAGGCGTTGGAGAGGAGGTTCTTGAGCACCTGGCGCAGCCGCTTGGAGTCGGTGGCCAGCAGCGGCGGCAGCCCCTCGGCGACCTCGATCGCGAACTCCAGGCCCTTGGCGTCGGCCATGTGCCGGAAGACGCGGTCCACGTGCTCGCGCAGGTCCGTGAAGAGCACCTCGTCCACCTCGACGGTGACGGTGCCGGACTCGATCTTCGACAGGTCGAGGATGTCGTTGATCAGGCCCATCAGGTCGGTGCCGGCGCCGTGGATCGTCTTGGCGAACTGCACCTCGCGGGCGGTGAGGTTGCCGCCGGGGTTGTCGGCGAGCTGGTGGGCGAGGATCAGCAGCGAGTTCAGCGGCGTGCGCAGCTCGTGCGACATGTTCGCCAGGAACTCGGACTTGTACTTGGACGTGAGCGCCAGCTGCGCGGCCTTCTCCTCCAGGGCGTGCTTGGCCTGCTCGACCTCGCGGTTCTTGCGCTCCACCTCCGAGTTCTGCTCCACCAGCAGGCGGGCCTTCTCCTCCAGGGCCTCGTTGGTCTGCTGCAGCTCCTCCTGGCGGGCCTGGAGCTCGCGGGCCAGGGACTGCGACTGCTTGAGCAGCTCCTCGGTGCGCATGTTCGCCTCGATGGTGTTGAGCACGATGCCGATCGACTCGGTGAGCTGGTCGAGGAACGTCTCGTGGGTGGCCGAGAAGCTCTGGAAGCTCGCCAGCTCGATCACCGCCTTGATCTGCCCCTCGAAGAGCACCGGCAGGATGATGATGCTCACCGGCGGGGCGTCCCCCAGCCCCGAGCTGATCCGCATGTACTCCCCGGGGACGTTCTCCATCCGGATCGGCTCCTTGCCCGCGGCGCACTGGCCGACCAGGCTCTCGCCGAGGCGGAACTCCGTCCCGTCGTGCATCCCCGGCCGGTGCCCGTAGCTGGCGACCAGCCGCAGCCGCGGCTCCTCGCGGCCGCTGTCCATGGTGAAGAACATCCCGTGCTGCGCCGACACCAGCGGCGCCAGCTCCGAGAGGATCAGCTTCGAGACCGTCAGCAGGTCGCGCTGCCCCTGGAGCATGCGGGTGAACCGCGCCAGGTTGGTCTTGAGCCAGTCCTGCTCCGCGTTCTTCTGCGTGGTGTCGCGGAGGTTGCGGATCATCTCGTTGATGTTGTCCTTCAGCACCGCCACCTCGCCGCGGGCGTCCACGCGGATCGACCGCGTCAGGTCCCCCTTGGTCACGGCGGTGGCCACCTCCGCGATCGCCCGCACCTGCGTCGTCAGGTTCTCGGCGAGCTGGTTGACGTTGTCCGTCAGGGCCTTCCAGATGCCCGCGGCCCCCGGCACGCTCGCCTGCCCGCCGAGCTTCCCCTCCACGCCCACCTCGCGGGCCACGCTGGTGACCTGGTCGGCGAAGGTCGCCAGCGTGTCGATCATGCCGTTGATCGTGTCGGCCAGGGCGGCGATCTCGCCCTTGGCCTCGACCTGCAGCTTCTGCCGCAGGTCGCCGTTGGCCACCGCGGTGACGACGCGGGCGATGCCGCGGACCTGGGCGGTCAGGTTGCCCGCCATCTGGTTCACGTTGTCGGTCAGGTCCTTCCACGTGCCGGCGACGCCGCGGACCTGGGCCTGGCCGCCGAGCTTCCCCTCGGTCCCCACCTCGCGGGCCACGCGGGTCACCTCGTTGGCGAAGCCGTTGAGCTGGTCCACCATCGTGTTGATGGTGTCCTTCAGCTCGAGGATCTCCCCCTTGACGTCCACGGTGATCTTCTTGGTCAGGTCGCCGTTGGCCACCGCGGTGGTCACCGCGGCGATGTTGCGGACCTGGGCGGTCAGGTTCCCCGCCATGAGGTTCACGTTGTCCGTCAGGTCCTTCCACGTGCCGGCGACGCCGAAGACGTACGCCTGGCCGCCGAGCTTCCCCTCGGTGCCCACCTCGCGGGCCACGCGGGTGACCTCCGACGCGAACGCGTTGAGCTGGTCCACCATCGTGTTGATGGTGTTCTTGAGCTCGAGGATCTCGCCGCGGACGTCCACGGTGATCTTCTTGGTGAGGTCCCCCTTGGCGACCGCGGTGGTCACCTCGGCGATGTTGCGCACCTGGCCGGTGAGGTTGCCGGCCATGAGGTTGACGTTGTCCGTCAGGTCCTTCCAGATGCCGGCGACGCCGGTCACCTCCGCCTGGCCGCCGAGCTTCCCCTCGGTGCCCACCTCGCGGGCCACGCGGGTGACCTCCGACGCGAACGCGTTGAGCTGGTCCACCATCGTGTTGATGGTGTTCTTGAGCTCGAGGATCTCGCCGCGGACGTCCACGGTGATCTTCTTGGTGAGGTCCCCCTTGGCGACCGCGGTGGTCACCTCGGCGATGTTGCGCACCTGGCCGGTGAGGTTGCCGGCCATGAGGTTGACGTTGTCCGTCAGGTCCTTCCACGTCCCCGCGACGCCTTTCACTTCGGCCTGCCCGCCGAGCTTGCCCTCGGTGCCCACCTCGCGGGCCACGCGGGTGACCTCCGACGCGAAGGAGCTGAGCTGGTCCACCATCGTGTTGATGGTGTTCTTGAGCGCGAGGATCTCCCCCTGCACCGCGACGGTGATCTTCTTGGTCAGGTCCCCCTTCGCGACCGCGGCGATGACGGCGTCGATGTTGCGCACCTGGCTGGTCAGGTTGCCGGCCATGAGGTTGACGTTGTCCGTCAGGTCCTTCCACGTCCCCGCGACCCCCTTCACGTCCGCCTGCCCGCCGAGCTTGCCTTCCGTCCCCACCTCGCGGGCCACGCGCGTCACCTCACCTGCGAAGCCGTTGAGCTGGTCCACCATCGTGTTGATGGTGTTCTTCAGTTCGAGGATCTCCCCCCGCACCTCGACGGTGATCTTCTTGGTGAGATCCCCGTTGGCGATCGCCGTCGAGACCTCGGCGATGTTCCGCACCTGGGCCGTCAGGTTCCCCGCCATCAGGTTCACGTTGTCGGTCAGGTCCTTCCACGTCCCCGCGACCCCCTTGACCTCCGCCTGCCCGCCCAGCTTCCCCTCCGTCCCCACCTCCCTCGCGACGCGCGTCACCTCCGAAGCGAAGGCGTTGAGCTGGTCCACCATCGTGTTGATGGTGTTCTTGAGCTCCAGGATCTCCCCCCGCACCTCCACCGTGATCTTCTTGGTGAGGTCGCCGTTGGCGATCGCCGTCGAGACCTCGGCGATGTTCCGCACCTGCGCGGTGAGGTTCCCGGCCATCAGGTTCACGTTGTCGGTCAGGTCCTTCCACGTCCCCGCGACCCCCTTGACCTCCGCCTGCCCGCCCAGCTTCCCCTCCGTCCCCACCTCCCTCGCGACGCGCGTCACCTCCGAAGCGAAGGCGTTGAGCTGGTCCACCATCGTGTTGATGGTGTTCTTGAGCTCCAGGATCTCCCCCCGCACCTCCACCGTGATCTTCTTGGTGAGGTCGCCGTTGGCGATCGCCGTGGAGACCTCGGCGATGTTCCGCACCTGCGCCGTCAGGTTCCCCGCCATCAGGTTCACGTTGTCCGTCAGGTCCTTCCAGATCCCCGCGACCCCCTTCACATCCGCCTGCCCGCCCAGCTTCCCCTCCGTCCCCACCTCGCGGGCCACGCGCGTCACCTCCGACGAGAACGAGCTGAGCTGCTCGACCATCGTGTTGACCGTCCTGGCCGTCCGCAGGAACTGCCCCTCCAGCGGCCGCCCGTCCACCTCCAGCGACATCAGCTGCGACAGGTCGCCGTTGGCGACCGCGCCGATGACGCGGGCCATCTCGCTCGTCGGCCGCACGAGGTCGTCGATCAGCCCGTTGACCGAGTCCACCAGCGTGGACCACGACCCGCCCACGCCGCCCAGCGACAGGCGGTTGGTGATCTTCCCCTCCTTGCCCACCACCACCGAGATCCGGGCCAGCTCGCCCGCCATCCGCGCGTTGAGCTCGATCACCTCGTTGAGCGTGTCGGCGATCTTCCCCGCCACCCCCGTCCACGTCACCGGCAGCCGCGCGGTGAAGTCGCCGCGCTTGAGCGCCGACAGCGCCGATAGCAGCTGCCCGAGGTCCAGCGATTCTTCCGCCACCGCCGCCGCCTGCTTGCTCATCAGGTCCGCTCCTGGCCCCGCCGCCCCTCCCTCCCCCGCGTCCGCACGCGGGCGGGGTCTGCGCACTTGCGCCCCGCTCGTTCCTGTTATCGCAGCGATCCCCTCTCGAACCCCTCCAGCACCGCTGGGCTCAGCGCCACCTCCCCCCCCGCGACGCGCTCGATCGCGCGCAGCAGCACCTCCGTGTCGTCCGTCTTGGAGAGGTACCCCCACGCCCCGGCGTCCAGCGCGCGGTCCACCAGCTCCGCCGACAGGTGCCCGCTGAGGATGATCACGCGCACCTCCGGGCACGACCGGATCACCCGCGCCGCCACCGCCAGCGAGTCCTCACCCGGCAGGTCGATGTCCAGCAGCACGATCGCCCGCCCCAGCGTGGGCGCAATGCGCTCCAGCTCCGCCGCGCTGCTCCGCCACCCCAGCCACTCCCACCCGGCCTGCGCCCGCACAAACCGTTCAATGGAGTCACCGATCCACTGGTTGTCGTCCACGCACAGCACGCGAGCTATCGCCACGAGGCCGCCTCCAGCGCCGCCATGGGGTGGACGCCGCGACCATTGTGCCAAATCCATCTGAAAAGCCTCTCATGTCGCCAGGGGTCTTTGTTGGACGCCATCGTTGAACCGGCGGGTGTTCGCCGAGCAGAGGCCGGTTTCCCTAGTTTTCACGCCGGCTCTACCCAAGCCCCCGAGCGCTCGCGTATGTTGTTCGTGTCCCGTCGCCTCACCACGTTGTCGATCGCCGCACGGGTCCCCGTCTTCACCGGAGTCCCACCCTTATGCGCGGTCGGCCGATCAAGCTGCTGGTCTGTGACGACAACGATTTCGTCGCCGAGTCGCTCCGGCGGGTGCTGCGATCCGACGCGACGTTCGAATGGTCCGGCTGGCTCCCTTCCGCCGCGGCCCTTCCCGACGCCGTCGTCGATCGGCGGCCCGACGTTGTTCTGCTCGAGCTCGACATCCCCGGCGAGGACGCCTTCGAGGCGCTCCGCCGCGTGGTCGCACACTCGCGGGACTCCCGGGTGGTCATCTTCAGTGGCTACGTCCGCAAGTCCCTGATCGATCGCGCGATCGCCGACGGAGCAGCCGGATATGTCTCGAAAGATGAATCCCTCCGCACCGTCATCGGCCTCATCCAGCGCGCCGCCCGCGGCGAGACCGCCCTCTGCCCGAGCGCCCTCACCGAGCGCACCAGGTGCGACCCCGTCGCCCTGCTGCACACGCCGCCGTCCATCCTCCTCCACGCTCCCCACCCGGCAGCCCTCCCGCCGACGCCCCCAGCGCCCCCCCGCGGCGGGGCCCCGCCCCCTTCATCCGCGCCGGGCCGCTGCTAAAGTCCCCTCCTGATGTTCTGGTCCCTCCCGGATCGCGAGTGGTGGCTCCTCCGCGGCGCGGCCGCGAGGCGGCGTCACGCGGCCTGGCTCGCCCGGGCGCTCCGCTCCACCAAGCCCCTCCCCCGCATCCCGACCCGCCCCGTCAGCGCCGGCGGCTTCGACCCCGTGCTCGCGACCGCCGCGGGCGCCCGCTGGGCCGAGGCGTGGTGGCGGGAGACCCTCGAGAATCCCGACCTCGACGTGGAACAATGAGCCCCCAAGCGGGGTAAGGACGGGTCCGGGCCCCGTCCGGGCGCGGCCTCCCCTGTTCCCCGGCCGCACAGGGGGCCTGTTTGGCATCGTTCCGGTCATCCGGGGGCAAGCCCCGGCCCCCGACCGCCCGATAGTTCAGGAACGGGCCGGCCCGCCGCGTCCGCCGATGGGGGCCTGGTCCCGGGGGGTGAGTTACCAAGAAGCAGCAGGGGGGAAGGAGATCCCGCGAATGTCCAGCGTCCAGACGACCACGCTCAACAGGCCGTGGGTCCTGAAGATGGTCGCCTTCATCGTGATCCTGGCCGGCTTCGGCACCTGGGGCCTGATCGACGGCCTCTGGGTCTTCCCCAACCGCGGCGAGAAGGACGCCTCCTACAAGCTCTACGTCTACCTCCAGGCCGCGCGCGACGCCGGCCGGCTCACCCAGGCCAACGTCGGCGTCCCCGACCCCGCCGCCTCGCTCGCCGAGCTGGAGGCGAAGGAGCGCGACCTGCGCACCGTCGTCCAGGGCAAGCCCACCACCGGCGGCATCTCCCCTCGCGCCGCCGCGTTCGAGCTCGCGCGGCTCGACTGGCTCCGCTCCCTCCAGCGCATCTGGCGCCTCGATTCCGCCCCCGGGCGCCTCCAGGACGACCTCGCGGCCCAGCTCGATGCCCTCACCACGACCTGGAAGACCACCACTCCCCCCAAGCCGCTGGACACGTACGACCTGCACTTCCAGTGGATCTTCGTCGTCCTGGGTTACGCCGGCGCGCTCTGGCTGGTGGGCGTCCTCGCCCGCGCGAAGGGGACCGTCTTCCGCTGGGACCCCGCCGAGCACCGCCTGACCCTCCCCGACGGCGCATCGATGACCCCCGCCGACGTCGCCGAGTTCGACAAGCGCAAGTGGCACAAGTTCTACGTCACCCTCGTTCTCAAGGACGGCTCCTCCCGCACCCTCGACCTGCTCCGCTACGTCCCGCTCGAGGCGTGGATCCTGGAGATGGAGAAGATCGCCTTCCCGTCCTCTTCCGAGGGCGAGGCCGCGCCGGAGGGGTCGCCGGAGCCCCAGCAGGGCGCCGCCGCGGAGCCCCTCGCCGTCGGCGAGTCGGAGGAAGAGCCGGGCCGCGAGAATCCGTGACGGCGTTCTCCGAATGATCACGCGGGCCCCCCCTCCCCCCTCGCTTCCCGCCCCGCGCCGCCGCCCGCCTCGCCATGACCACCCTCACCATCGTCGCCGTCATCACGATCTTCCTCGCCGCGATCGCCGGCATCGGCATGACGCTCGTGACGCTCCCGGGGATCTGGCTCGCGATCGCCGTCGCGGCGATCTGGGAGCTCCTCCTGGGCGGGCTCTACACGTGGGAGACGCTCGCCGTCGCGATCGGTCTGGGCGTCACCGCCGAGCTCACCGAGTTCGCCGCCTCCGCCGTCGGCGCCTCCCGCGCCGGCGGGACCCGGCGCGGCGCGATCGGATCCATCGCCGGCGGCCTCATCGGTGCCGTCGGCGGCACCGTCCTCATCCCCATCCCCGTGGTCGGCACGCTCGCCGGGGGCGCGATCGGCGCCGGCCTGGGCGCGCTGGTCGCCGAACGCCACGGCGGACGGATGACCTGGCGAGACTCCGCCCGCGTCGGCACCGGCGCCGCCGTCGGCCGCCTCATCGCCACCATCCTGAAGACCTGTTTCGCCATCGCCGTCGCCGTCGTGCTCTGTGTCGGCGCGGTGACTTCGTTGTAGGGTGTACCCGGGCCGCGGCGATCCGCACGCGGCAGGGAGATGAGCGCGGGTCAATCAGGAACAGGGGGCCAGGGCGCACGAAGTGGGGGGACGAGTGGGGGACGAGGGGAGGGGATTGGGGGGAGGAGGGGCGATCTGCTATGGCCGCACGCTCCAGCATCGCGCCCTTCGGTCCGATCCACCTCCGTCACCTCCTCCGCGCCCGCATGGACCCCGGCGAGCGCCTTGTCGGCTTCGCCGTCACGCAGCTCCGACCGACCCCCGCCCAGATCATCACCCACGTCGGCCTCGCCCTGCTCCCCGGCGTCGGCCCGCTCGCCGCCCTCGCCCTCGCCACGCTCGGCCCGGACCAGCGGCGCCTCGTCGTCCTCACGACCCGTCGCCTCCTGCTCCTGCGGCTGAACCGCTCCGGCCCGGACCCCTCCGGCCGCGGCGTCCTCGCCGACCTCCCCCTCGCCACGCTCGCCGAGAACCCCCCGCCCGCCCCGCCGTACAACCATGCCCCGCCCGCCCCGGCCGCGGACGTGCCCGGCCCTGCCCACATGCCCAGCGTCACCCCGACGACCGCCCGTCGCGGCGGTATTCTGGGCCCGAACCGGGCCGCGACGCCCCGCCCGCCTCATCCGCCGGCCGTTCGTCGCCGAATCCAGCTGTAGCAAAGGAGACGCATGCCCGACACCACGAGCACGGAGGCCCGCAAGGCTCCCGACCCCGCGACCAACGCCGACGGCGCCGCGCAGCGCTCGCGCTCCGCGCCCGCCCCGTCGCTCACCCACCTCCCCGACCCCTCCACCGACCTGAAGCACTTCGTCCTCGACACCAACGTCCTGCTCCACAACCCCAACGCCCTCTTCGTCTTCCAGGAGCACGAGGTCATCATCCCCTTCGCGGTGATCGAGGAGCTCGACAAGCTCAAGCGGCAGAACGACGACATCGGCCGCAACGCCCGCGAGACCATCCGCCACCTCGACCGCCTCCGCCTCCGCGGCCGGCTCATCGAGGGCGTCCCCTGGGGCGCCCCCTCCGGCGGCGGCAACGGCTCGGCCAACGGCGACGCGGCCGCCGCCTCCCCCAGCACCGCCGCCGGCGCGGGCGGCGCCAAGCGCAGCGGCAAGACCGGCGTCGTCCGCATCGACGTCGGCGAGCACGTCCGCCCCGCGGCCATCCGCGAGGACACCAGCGACAACCGCATCATCGCCGTCGCCTGGGCCCTGCACAACCACGGCGTCCGCACCGTCTTCGTCTCCAAGGACCTCAACGCCCGCATCAAGTCCGATGCGCTCGGCATCCGCACCGAGGACTTCGAGAACCAGAAGGTCGACGCCGACCGCCTCTACACCGGCCACGTCCAGCTCGACGTCCCGGGCGAGCTCATCGACGAGCTCTACGCCAACCGCATGCTCGCCATCGAGCGCCTCGGCGATGCGCTGCGGGCCGAGACCCCCGACGGCCACGAGTACACCCGCGAGCTGATCGCCAACCAGTTCCTCATCCTGCGCGACGTCGAGGACGAGGGGCACACCGGCCTGGCCCGCCGCCTGGCCGACACCGACCACCTCATCCCCATCACCGGCCCCCGCAAGCCGACCTTCGGCATCATGGCCCGCAACGTCCAGCAGACCATGGCGATGGACCTGCTGCTTGACGACGAGATCAAGATGGTCACGCTGCTGGGCTCCGCCGGCACCGGCAAGACGCTGCTCGCGGTGGCCGCGGGGATGGCGAAGGTCTTCAACGAGGAGCGCTACGACAAGCTCCTGGTCGCGCGGCCGATCATGCCCATGGGCCGCGACATCGGCTACCTCCCCGGCGACAAGGACGAGAAGCTCACCGCCTGGATGCAGCCGATCTTCGACAACATGGCCTACCTCCTCTCCAACCGCTCCGGCCCCATGCAGACCGCCGAGAGCCACACCACCGAGCAGCGCATCCAGAAGCTCCTGGCCGACGGCAAGGTCGTCCTCGAGCCGCTCACCTACATCCGCGGCCGCAGCATCCCCCACCAGTTCATGATCGTCGACGAGGCCCAGAACCTCACCCCCCACGAGATCAAGACCATCGTCTCCCGCGTCGGCGAGGGGACCAAGGTCGTCCTCACCGGCGACATCGGCCAGATCGACAACCCCTACCTCGACCAGTCCAGCAACGGCCTCAGCTACGTCGTCGAGAAGATGAAGGGCGTCGGCCTCATCGGCCACGTCACGCTCACCAAGAGCGAGCGCAGCGAGCTCGCCAGCCTCGCGGCAAGCCTCCTCTGACCCGCGCGTGGCACGGGCATCCTGCCCGTGTCCTCCCTCTTTACCCGTGGCACGGGCTTTCCAGCCCGTGTCTTCCCTCTCTCCTTAGTCTCAACTGTCCACCAACGCCGGGTGCCACGGCTGGCCGCTCTGGACCGGCCGTGCCCTCCCCCTCTCCGTCTCCTCCCCGCGCCAGGCCGAGGATGAGCCCCCTCCCCCTCTCTCCTCTCTGTCCTCCTCTTCTACGGCGAATCCTCGGGTCTCTTCCTCCCCACACCCCGCGCCGCCCCATTGGCCCTTGCTGGAAACTCGAGCACCCAACGGCCGATCCGCCCCCAAGCGCCCCCCCCCGTACGCCCAAAGTTCGCCCCTCCCCGCCCCCCTCC
>JBIQJK010000259.1:0-2050 GCA_044507535.1 Planctomycetaceae bacterium
CCGCCTCCACCACCACCGAGTGCCCCGCCCGCCGCAGCATCTCCACCCCCGCCGGCCTCATCCCCACCCGGTGCTCGTTGCTCTTCACCTCTCGCGGCACGCCGACGATCATCGCAGGCTCCTCCAGCGTAAAAAAACGCCCTCCCTTCGCCCCGCCGCCGGATCGGCCCACGGGGTGCCGAACCTCACCCGGCTATGGTGCGAACCTGACTCTAGGCCCGATCCGCGGGTCCACCCCGGCCATCCGCGCCCCACCCGGTAGCACCCGCCCGGATCTGGTACGATCCCCGATCCCTGTCACCGCACCCGTTCCCGTTCGGAGTCACCCGATCATGACCGCCCCCGGCTCTCCCGCCTCCCTCGCCAGGCTCGCCCTCGCCGCCATCGTCGCCATCGCGGCGGCCCTCCTCTCCCCCGCGCCGGCGGCCGCCCAGGACGACTACCTCTCCCGCGCCAACGCCTTCTACGCCTCCGTCCCCCAGGACAAGCGCAGCGACCTCGTCCTCCTCCCCGCCATCAAGGACATGGACCCCAAGCCGGAAGTCCTCGAGGACGACGACTCGTTCTCCCTCTTCCTCACCGTGACCAGCTCCAGCTGGCCCGAGATCGAGGAGTGGCTCATGGCCCCCGCCCAGCGCGCCGCCCTCGAGGCCCTCCACAAGGCCACCGAGGACGAGGGCCCCACCACCCGCATGGTCTTCGCCCAGCCCTACGGCTACGAGGGCGTGGACCCCGACCTCGTCATGGCCGAGCTCTACACCGAGCTCGGCGACCCGCCGTCGCTCGCCTCCGCCCAGTTCCTGTACTTGGACCGCCTCTCCGACATCTTCGACCTCGCCTGGCTCGAGGCCACCCGCCTCCACGCCGCCGGCGACGGCGCCGGCGCCATGGAGGTCCTCCTCGACGCGCTCTTCCTCGCCCGCCAGCTCGCCGACCGCGAGCTCGTGATGGAGAAGCTCCTCGGCATGGCGAGCATCCACATCCTCCTCGAGCGCATCCGCGACGTCGCCTACCAGGACTTCTCCTCCGAGAGCCGCTCCCTCACCCCCCAGATCCTCATCGACGTCGTCCGCCGCCTCGACGAGCGCGCCGGCCCCCTGGGCATCGAACGCATCCGCCTCCCCCGCGCCGACGTCCTCGCCGTCGAGCAGCTCCTCAACCAGGTCTACGACAAGCGCACCCGTAAGCCCAACCCCGCCACCTACTCCACCGTCATGGCCCGCGTCTCCTCCCAGGACCGCCCCCTGCGCCTCTTCTCCGAGGCCGCCCGCTGGGACATGGCCCGCGCCGCCGCGGCCGATTGGCACACCATCACCGACGCCCTCCGCGCCGTCAGCGACGACTTCTCCCGCCGCTGGGACCTCAGCGAGCGCGACCCCGTCCGCGCCCTGACCACCGAGTTCGATCGCAGCATCAAGGGCAACCCCGGCCTCGCCCCCATCGCCGCCCGCTACGCCGACTACCCCAAGCTCTTCACCCTCCGCCAGTCCCTCCGCGTCGAGGCCGGCGGCACCCGCATGGCCCTCGCCATGTACGCCTACCACCTCCAGCACAACACCTTCCCCCTCTCCATCACCGCCGTCCGCCCCAACTTCGCCCCCCGCATGGACCCGGACCCGCACCACCCCTCCGGCGGCGACTACGCCTTCTTCGTCCCCATCCGCGACCAGCCCAAGGGCCCCCGCGGCGAGCCCGCCCCGCCCCACGAGATCCGCGTCTACCCCAACTTCCTCAGCGGCGCCAAGCGGGGCGCCGGCGCCTTCGCCGTCACCCTCCGCGACAACCAGTTCGTCATCTACTCCGTCGGCCCCGACGAGTCCCGCGGCTGGGCGAGGCAGGCCACGCAGAGCATGGACGAGGACGCCAGGGGCGACCACCTCATCTGGCCCCCCGTCATGTCCCTCCTGCGGACCCACCTCTACCAGCAGGGCGAGCTCGACTAACCCCGCCCCCCTGCCCGCCCCTGCCCGTCCCGCCCCCACAGACCGGCCGGGAATGCGCGGACGCCCCGGTGCGTTCGTTCCAATGCCCCGCGCCTCGTTCCAACGCC
>JBIQJK010000098.1:0-13364 GCA_044507535.1 Planctomycetaceae bacterium
TCCTTGCACCACATGGCCAAGAGCAATCCGCGTGCCATTGTGTTAGGGGTTCTTACAAGGACCTCTTCGACACGCACGGCGAGAGTGCATGGTCGCTATCACGTTCCGAATTAGTGACCTTCTTCCGCATGTCCGACGGAACAAGCGAGATCGTCGGAAACCGCCAAGCACTTACGTTCGAGGCGCTTGCCGGGCAAGCTGGCAAACGCGACTTCACGGTGGGACAACGATCCGCCCCCGCTAGCAAGGGCAATGGGAAGGCCGTCGCCGCCGCCCCGAGGCCCAAGGTCGTCGCGTCGAAAGAGGTACTCGCGACTGCGCCTCCTGCCGCAACGCAGGGTCGTACGCCCGAGTTCGGCCTTTCCATTCGTATCGAGCTGACCTTGCCTTCAACCGACGATCCGAAGGTGTACGACGCCCTGTTCAAGAGCATGCGGGAGAATCTAATTGACCCGTATCGAGTTTGAACAACTGAGAGGACTAGCCCTAGCGGCATCTCGCATAACAGAACGGCTCGATGTGCCGTCTGAGGCAGGACATCCCTTTGAGCAGCGTGGAATATCTGGCGTCTTCCCCTTGAAAGTCCAGGCACTATTCGACGATGGGCACTATGCCGAAGCAGTGTTGACCGCGCTGAAGTATCTGGACAAGTACATCCAGCGCCATTCTGGCTCCACTCAGATTGGCAAGGCCCTCATGATGGATGCCTTCAAGGAAGCTTCACCGCTGCTAAAGATCGGCGACACCTCCACGGAAACTGGCCGAAACCAACAAGAAGGCTTCAAGTTCCTATGTGCTGGCAGTGTACTTTTCGCAAGGAATCCTCGTGCACATGAAGTTGAAATGCCAGATTCCCCTGATGACTGCCTGAACTACCTAGGAATCGTCGCCACTCTGATCAAAGAGTTGATCAAGAACGGATATAAGTGACGGGCAGGAGGCATGGCAGGCCCCGTTCCTCTCTCCCGCTGGCGGGTAGGACGGTGGCGTGACGGTAACGCCCCCCTCTCACCTCCTTCCCATCGCCGACCACTCCCCGCCCTCCAGCATCCCCCCGCCCCGGGCAGGACACTCGCACCTTCCACGCGCGATCCGGCTGCCCCCCTCCCATAATTTCCCAAGCCATCACGCTCCGTGAACGCAACCCCGGCGCCTCACGCCGGTGGATCCCACATCCGCGCCCCTGCCGCCGCGGCCGTCCCGGCCCCCACGAACCCCGTGCAGCCCGTCGGCTGTTGCCTGCACGCGGGTCTCCGCACTTGGCGACTCTCTTTCACATTCCGCTACCCCTCACCCCCTTCCCCTGCCACACCGGCTCCGTGATGAGCCATCATAACCCCCCGCCCCGGAGCCCCCGCATGATGACCCGCCCTGCGCTCGCCCTCCTCGCGGCCGCCTGCCTGGTCCTCTGCCTCTCCCCGGCCGCGCGTGCCCAGCCCGCGGCCCCGCCGCCGGCTCAGACGCCACCGCGGGAGGACGCTGATTTCACCGATGGCGAGCTCGGCGAGCATCTCGCCGCGGCGGCCCGGCGCGCAGGGGCCCGCGGGTTTTCCGGCGCGGTGCTCGCCGCGATCGATGGGAAGGTCGTCGCCGCCGTCGGCGTCGGGCACGCCGACCTCGCCGGCGAGGTCCCCAACACCCCCGCGACCCTCTTCGAGATCGCCTCGCTCACCAAGCAGTTCACCGGGGCCGCGGCGGCGCGGCTCGCCGCCGATGGGAGGCTGAGCCTGGACGACCCGATCGGCAAATCCCTGCCCATGGCCGGCGTCCCCGAGTCCGCCCACGGCATCACGCTCGAGCACCTCCTCCGCCACACCTCCGGCATCCCCGGCACGAACTCGAGCGGCCGCGGCGACGACATCGGGGCCGTCCTCCCCCTCTTCCTCCAGGGCGGCCCGCAGCACACCCCGGGCGGGCACTGGGAGTACTGGAACCAGGGGTACGCCATCGCCACGGAGGTCATCGCCCGCGCCGCCGGCATCCCCTACACCGACTACTGCAAGCAGCACCTCTTCGCCCCCGCCGGCATGCGCGCCACCTGCTTCACCGGCGACCCGCCCCCCGAGGGGATGACCGTCGCCGTCGGCCGATCGGCCCGCGGCGAGCCGCGCTCCGCGCTCGAGCACCCCTACGGCGGCTACGGCTTCCAGTACCGCGGCATGGGGGGCGTGGTCACCAGCGTGTGGGACCTCTGGCGGTGGGACCGCGCCCTGCACGCCGACACGCCCCTGACCGCCGACGCCAAAGCCGAGCTCTTCGAGCCCGGCCCCGGGGACTACGGCCTGGGGTGGTTCATCCGGCGCGACGAGAAGGGCCGGCTCGTGCACTCCCACGGCGGGGGCGTCCGCGGCTTCGTCTGCGAGATGCGCCGATACCCCGAGCAGGATGCGCTGCTCGTCGTCCTCGCCAACCGCGATGATTCGCCCCTCCGTCGCGTCGTCGCCGATCTCGAAAAGATCCTCTTCGGCGTGGCGACGGCCCCGGAGGCCGCCCCCCCGGCGCCCCCCCCGACGCCATCCCCGGCGACCTCCAGGCCGCCCTCTCCGGCCGCTACGAGGACGACCGCGGCCGCCGGCTCGTCATCGAGGCGGATGGCCAGACCACCGCCGCCCGCATCTACTGGTCCGCGGGCGGCGGCCCCCCCGTCACCCGCGCCACGCTCCACCTCGACGCCGAGGGCCGCATCATCCTCGACGACGGCGCCGACCTCATCCCCATCGCCATCGAGCCCGCCGACGCCGCGACGGCCGCCTCGCCCGCCGAGACGATCGTGATCCTCAACATCCGGTTTCAGCGCATGAAACCGTGACGCCGGGGCGACTGCCGCCCGCGCACCCCGCGGACCCGGCAACAATCCCCCATGCCCCTCCCGGCCGACGCCGTCATCCGTCCGCTCACCCCCGCCGACGCCGCGGCGTACATGGCCCTGCGCCGCGAGATGCTCGACGACGCCCCGTGGGCCTTCGCCGCGAGCCCGGAGACCGACCGCGCCCTCGACCCCGAGTCCCTCGCCGAGATCCTCGCCGGCGAGCCGGGGCAGGCGATCGTCGGGGCCTTCGACCCGGACGGCGGCGGCCACGACCTCCTCGCCGCGGCCGGGATCTACCGCGACCACCACCCGAAGATGGCCCACCGGGCACGGATCTGGGGCGTCTACACCACCCCCGCCGCGCGCGGACACGGCCTCGCCGCACGGGTCATCACCGCCGCGATCGACCTCGCCCGATCATGGCCGGGGGTCAGCAGCGTCGGCCTCTCGGCGAGCGAGCGGTCCACCGACGCGCTCCGCCTGTACCGGAAGCTGGGCTTCGAGCCATGGGGGACCGAGCCCGCCGCGGTCATCCTCGACGGGCGCGCCTACGCCGAGGTGCACATGATCAGGTTCCTCGAACCGGACATGCCGTAGCCGCCCCCCTCGAATCCCCTCCACCCCCGGAGGCGCGCGATGCGAAACCGGATCCTCCCGTCGCTGGTCCTGAACCTCGCCGCGGCGTACGCGCCGTTCCTGTGGGTCTTCCTCATGGATTACCCCTGGGGCGAGTACCGCTGGCTGTGGGTGAAGATCTACCCCGTCCTCCCCGGGCTGGTCCTCGTGGAGCTGCCGCGGAGCCTGCTGGGCCTGCCGCGGTGGAACAGCGAGGTGCTCCTGTTCGCCACGGCCGGCGTCGCGACGCTCATCATGCTCGCGGTCGCGACGGCCGCGGGGTCCTCGGGCCGCACCCCGGAGCGGCGGCGGCTCTTCCGCCTCGTGGCCGCGGGCGTGCTGCTGGTCGTTTGCGGGGTCTCGTCGTTCATGACCTACGGTCTTTTCCGCATGTAGACAGGTCGCGCGGCCGCGCCGCGGACATGGGCGTGCTACATTTGCCCAACATGTGCACCCCAGGCGCCCACGAGCACACCCCCTACGAGTCGCGGATCCCCTACGAGCAGGCCCGAATCCGGGCCGCGGCGATCTACTGCTCCGACGGGCGCGTCGGGGAGCACTTCGACGACTTCCTCCAGAACGGCCTGGCCCTTCCCCGTTACGACCGGGTCGCGCTGCCGGGTGGGCCGGCGTGCCTGGCGGGATACCCGCAGGCGAACGTCTCCGAGCACGGGGTCGTCGAGGAGCTGAAGTTCCTGGTGGAAGTCCACGGACTGAAGCGGATCGTGCTGGTGGCCCACCAGGGGTGCGCGTTCTACACCTCCCGCCTGGAGATGAGCGAGCGGCGGATGGAGCTGGTGCAGAAGGCGGACCTGGTCCGGGCGGCGGCCCACGTGCAGAAGGTCACCGGCGTCTCGGCGATCGAGGCGTACTTCGCGCGGCTGGGCGAGGGGCGGGTGCGGTTCGAGGCCGTGGAGGTCTAAGGGCCGAGGCATCGGCCATCTGGCGGCCCGCTACGTCTTCTCCCCCTCAAGGTACGCCTTCAGCAGCGCCGCGCTGTTGCGCTCCTCATCCTTCGCGGCGTACACGAGCGTCACCGGCCCCTTGCGGATCCAGTCGCACAGCGTCCGGACCGCCTCTTCATTGGCCTCAAGCTCCGCCCGGTAGCGGCGCTGGAACTCCCCCCACTTCGCCGGGTCGTGCCCGAACCACCGGCGCAGCTCCGGGCTCGGCGCAATCTCCTTGAGCCACAGGTCGATCGCGGCCCGGTCCTTGGTCATCCCCCGGGGCCAGAGCCGCTCCACCAGGATCCGCGCGCCGTCGTCCTCCGACGGCTCGTCGTAGACACGCTTCAGGCGGACCTTCCCCCGGCGCGCTCTGGGCATGCCGCGAGTTTACCAACGTAAGCGCCCCGGAGAAAGACGCGGCCCGGCGGCTACCCTGCAAATGGAAAGGAGATGCTGACATGCACGAGCCCCGACTCGACCCCACCCGCGCCGCGCCGGAGGGGTACAAGGCCCTCCTGGGGGTGGAGCGCTACCTCTCGACCTCGCCGCTGGGCCACGGCCTGCTCCACCTGATCAAGCTCCGCGCCTCGCAGATCAACGGGTGCGCCTACTGCATCGACATGCACTGGAAGGACGCCCGCGCCCTGGGCGAGACCGAGCAGCGGCTCTACGGCCTCGACGCCTGGCGCGAGTCCCCGTACTACACCGATCGCGAGCGGGCCGCGCTCGCGTGGACCGAGGCGCTCACCAACGTCGCCGCGACCCACGCCCCCGACGCCGACTTCGAGCTCGCCCGCGCGCACTTCTCCGAGCGGGAGCTCGCGGACCTGACGCTCGCCATCGGCATGATCAACGCGTGGAACCGCCTCGCCGTCGGCCTGCGGTCCGTCCCCGGCTCGTACACGCCGCGGGCGCACGCCGCCGGCTGAGAGCCCCGCGCCGGAACCGGGCAGGGCCCCCACAGGTCAGCAACGGAGCGACCGCGGCCCCGCCGCGGTCGCTCCCGCTCGGTCCCCCCTTGGGCGCTTCCCCGGCGCCCAGGCGGTCACGCCGCCGGCCGGCGCCGACGGCGACCGGCCACGGCCAGCAGCCCCACCAGCCCCATCGCCCCAGCCCCCGGGAGCGGCGCCGAGTGCCCCGACTCCGACGGCGAGACGAGCACCGGCGTGCTGACGAACGTGTCCGCGACGCCCTCCCCGCCGATCCCCTGCACGACCAGGCCGATGCGCAGGCCACCCACCACGTCCTGGTCCGGGTTCTCCATCGCCACCTGGAGCGCGCTCTCGGTGTCGAAGGGGCTCTGGCCGTAGACCAGGTCGTACTGGACCGTGAGGCTCTCGCCCGGGGTGATGCCCCCCTCCATCCCCTCGCCGGCGGCGGTGAGCCCCATGGTCGTGTTGAAGTTGATGACGTCGCCGCCGGGCAGCGGGCCCGGGTTCGCCGCACGCACGAAGTTCACGCCCCCGGTCCCGCTGACCATCTGCGCGATGTTCAGCAGCGAGTGGTCGTCGATCGCGATGTCCGCGATCGCCGAGGGCACGGTGCCGGTGTTGCGGAACGTGAACTGCACCGCCCTGCCGCCGTTGACGCGCTCGACCTCCATCGTCAACTGGCTCGAGATGTCAACCCCGCCGTTGCGCGTCACCCGGGTAAAGCCGTACACCGGCCCGGCCTCCGCGGCCGCGGCCGCCATCCCCACCGCGGCCACGAAGACCGCTACACCAGAACGCAAGTGTCCCATGATCGTGCCTCCTGTGCGAACCCCCCACACCGGGGTGGTTCCCGCGTCGTTACACGCATCTTTCCCCCTCGCACCGCGAGCGTTCGCGATTGAGGTAGAACTTCATTCACCGAGCGGCCGCTATCGCCGGGTACGGCACAAAGATGTGCTTGTGCGCAGGGCCGGGGAATACACGGGCGAGCCGCGGGCTTTCCCGCCCGCCTCCCCCCGCTCCCGCCGCGCCGGGGCCCGGCGGCTGCCCCGCGGCCCCGCCGCCCCCCCCACCGGGACGCCGGCGCACTCATGCGAGCGACCCGACCCGCCCGCGCAAGAACTATGGAAAACCACCGGGCGCCGGCCCCTTCCCCCCGCCGTTCACCCGCCCCGGCACGCCGCCCACCCGCCGGGTACACTGGCCGCCATGAAGTCCGCCGCCGCCACCGTCGAGTCCTACCTCGCCTCCCTCCCCCCCGACCGGCGCGAGGCCATCGAGGCCGTCCGCGCGGCCATCCTCGAGAACCTCGACGACGGCTACGAGGAGGGGATGCAGTACGGCATGATCGGCTACTACGTGCCGCACCGCATCTTCCCGGACGGGTACCACTGCGACCCCCGCCAACCTCTCCCATTTGCGGGCCTCGCCTCGCAGAAGAACCACATGGCCCTGTACCTCATGTGCGTCTACGGCTCTCCGGAAGAGGAGGCGTGGCTCCGCAAAGCCTGGGCCGATGCCGGCAAACGGCTGGACATGGGCAAGTCGTGCATCCGCTTCAAGAAGCTCGATGATGTACCGCTGAACATCGTCGGGGAGGTCATCCGCCGCTCCCCCGCGAAGGCGTACATCGAGCGCTACCAGGCCGTCCTCGCGGCGACCCCGAGGCGGCCCGCGCCGAAGAAGAAGGCCGCCGCCTCAAAGCCGACTGCGAAAAAGGCCGCGGCCGCGAACGGCAAGAGGCCCGCTGCCAAGAAGGCCCCCGCCACGAAGGCCCCCGGCAGGAAGCCCGCCAAGCGAGCCAGGTGAGCCTCGCCTCAGACGGGCGCCGGGCGTCCCGGATACGGTGCCCCTGACCGGACACCGAGAAGGAGGCGCCACGATGGCACCGGACAATCGGACTCGCAGCAGGATGCTCGCCGGAATCGGGATCGGCGCCGGCGCGGCCCTCGTGGCCGCGGGGCTCGTCGGCGCAGCCGGGGGGCTCGCGCCCTCAACCGCCACCGCAGAGGCCCGCCCCCCCGCCAATCCGCCGCCGCTTCCCTCCGAGGCGTACGTCGAGCTCTACGACGAGAAGGAACTCCAGGGGCGCAAGCTCACCCTCCGCCCCGGCACCGACATCCGCAGCCTCGACGGCATCGCCGACGACGGCGGCATGGACGGCTTCGAGGACCTCCCCGCATCCGTGCGCTGGAACATCCCCGTCGGCTGGCAGCTCGTCCTCTTCGAGCACAAGAACTTCGAGGGGCACCGCCTCGAGCTGAAGGGGACCGGCCGCGCCGAGGAGACGCACGACCTGGGCTGCTTCACCGACACCGCCTCCTCGGCCCGGTGGGAGCACCGCCCGTAGGTCGATAAATCGCCCGCCGCCCCTCGCCAGCGGTCGCATCCCGCCGAGGGGCCAAACAGCGCCGCCTCCAGTCGCGATCCGGGTTGCAGACCGGCACCCCTGCGCGGTACGTTGCGCCCTCGCGGCAGGACCGGGCCCGGTATGCCCGCGCTCCCGGACCGTGCACGAGCCCGCACCCGAAGGAGGCTGCCTATGGCGATGACGCAATCGCAGTACAACCAGATCAAGTCCCACCCGAACCTCGCCTGGCTCAAGGCCAAAGCTTCTCGCGGCCACGCCGTCCATCAGGACACCATCAGGTCCAAAATCAGCGAGGCGATCCGCTCCAAGTTCCCCGACCGCATCACCGAAGACAACATCGCGTGGGTCGCCTCAGAGGTCGGGACCCCCTACGGGAACGTCATGAAGCCGGAGATGCCCGTCGAGGGGCTGGTCGTCACCGCGGCCAGGTCGGAGGTCGAGGGGAACGACCCGGCCATGGCCCAGGCCGTGCGGATGGTCTTCGCCGGCACCGCCACCGGCCGCTCCGCCCCGGGGACCACCGGCATCAACCACATCCACGTCGGCGGCAACGCCCAGCTCAACCTGCTCTTCGACACCGCCTCCGGCGTCGTCCTGGGCGTGGTCAACGGGCACATGGATAAGGGCATGTCCCCCTCGGTGCGGTCGCAGGCCGACAAGGTCATGTCCCGCCGCGGCGGCCAGACGGTCACCCTCCGCGTCCACGGCTCCCGCGTCAGCGCCTGAGCCGCTACGACTCGCCCGTCAGCAGCAGCACCGCGAACGTCGCCAGCCAGTGCTCCCCCGCGTAGTCGCCGCTGGCGACGTGGGGGAGCGCGGCGTCGGCGTGTCGCTGCGCCGAGTCCTCCAGCACGCCCCGGGCCGCGTGTCCCTCCGGGAGCGAGCGGGCGATCCCCCGCATGCACCAACCGCGGCTGAGGTTCAGCCCGTCGAGGTGGACGATCTGGAGGTCGGCCCGGTCGCTCACCCGCGCGGGCGTGAACAGGTTCGCCGGCTCCCCGCGCGCCGCCCCCGGCAGGAAGGCGTCGAACCAGCGGGCGAACTCGCCGGCCGGCATCACCCGGCGCATCAGGTCCGCCTCCATCAGCGCGGGGGAGAAGAAGTCCGAGCCGCCGGGCTCGAGGTGGGCGGGGTAGCCCCGGTCCCCCCCGAAGTACGCCGCGGCCCGGCGCTCGACCAGTTCGCGCAGCGGCCCGTGGCCCGTGGCGACCGCGTAGTCGTGCGCGAAGGCCAGGCCGAAGGCGGTGTTGGGGTGCACCCCCGTGCGGATGGGGTAGTCCAGCTTCGGGAGGTACGCGAGATAGCGGGCCACAAAGGCGTCGGCCAGCGGCCGGATCGCCGCGGCCCAGGCGCCCGACTCCTCCGTCCCGCCCCGCCCCAGCTCCTCCGCGAGCTTCAGCAGCCACGCCCACCCGTACGTCCGCTCGAACGACCCGGTGTTCGGGCGCGACAGGTACGCCACCTCCGCGCCGATGTTCTCCGGCGTCAGGCTCCGCCCCAGCGCCGCCCGCGCCTCCCCCGCCTCCGGCAGGTCCGGCGCCAGCCGAAGCAGCCGCGCCAGCAGCCAGTGCCCGTGCACGCTGGAGTGCCAGTCGAACAGGCCGTAGAACGCCGGGTGCAGCCGCCGCGGCGGCAGCAGCGAGGCCTCGTCGTTGATCACATGGTCGAGCTTGTTGGGGTACTCGCGCCCGATCCCCGCAAGGACGATCCGGGCGAAACGGGAGGCGGTCTCGGGGGTGAGCGTCTGCATCAGGTCTCGCCGGTCCCAGCCCTCCTCCCCCCGGCGGCCCGAACGGCGCGGGCGAACCGGATATGGTAACCCCCACTCCCCCTCACCCCCTCCGCCGCCACCCACACCTTGCCCACCTCACCACGCCGGCCCTGCCGCGGCGGCCCGCGCCTCACTCAACCACAATCTCGTGGCCATCCCCGAGGAGCCCCAACCTTAGAAACCGCGATGTTGCATCCGGCCAGGCCCAGCCTTATATTCATGCCTCCCAGGCGAAAGGCCCGTCGCCTGATCCCCGCCGCGGACGGAGCCCCCGCCGATGGATATCGACCACGAGGTGTACCGGTTCAAGGTGGCGCTCGTCTGCGGCATCCTCTTCCTCGTTTCAACCTTCATGTCCTACGGCGAGCTGCGGTACATGATGTCCGGCGAGACCGCCCAGGCGACCCTGATCCGCGCCTACGAGACCTCCCGCGTCAGCCGGCGGGGCGGGGAGCGCCGCACCCTGGTCGTCGAGTACCAGTTCGCCGACGCCAACGCGGGCGGCGTCCGCAAGGAGTCGGACCGGGTTCCGACGGACTGGCCCATCGAGCGGGCAGCGACGCAGATCGCGGTGGAGTACATCCCCGGCTCGCCGGGGTCGTCGCGCCTCCACGGCCACTCGCAGATGGTCTGAGTGTACCTCTTCGGGGCCAGCCTGCTGGTGATCGCCTACTTCTTCTACAAGTTCTGGAAGTTCTACAAGTCGTGACCGGCTCCGGTCGCGGCGGCCGTCCTTCCCCCGAACTCCCCGCACCTTGAACCGGGCGCCCCAGGCGGATAAGGTCCGCAACGTCATATTGCTCAAGGAGTTATGGCATGCGCCCACCTGTCGCCGCTCTCTCCGCCGCCGCGCTGCTCTCCGCCGCCGGCGTCGCCGCCCACGCCAATGTCCTCCACAGCAACGGCCCCATCATCACGAACCCGACCGGCGGCACCGGCTCCATCGCCGGCCAGCCGATCAGCAACGCCGACGGCTTCATGGTCCCCGGCAGCACCTTCCTCTTCTCGACCACCGGCGCGGGCGCGACCGTGGCGACCGACTCCTCCGTAGCCGACAACTTCGTCGTCCCCGAGGGGGAGATGTGGGACCTGAGCGCCGTGACGGTCTACGCCTTCCAGCCCCAGCAGACGACCGCGACGGTCCACCACATCCGCATCAACCTCTGGACGGCGGAGCCCTTCAACGCCAACTCGCCCCCCCCGCTCCCCGATCCCCTCCCCCAGCCGGTGCTGGCCGAGCCGCTGATGCTCGAGGCGGGCGAGGGCGTCTTCGTCTGCCACCGGCAGAGCGCGACCAGCACGGGGACGGTCCGGCCCGTCTTCGCGTACACCGTCTCCCTCGACGGGCTCCCCAACGGCGGCCTGCTGCCGCCGGGGGAGTACTGGCTGGAGTGGAGCTTCGACGGCGCGCTCACCCCCTCGGCGAACGTCTTCACGCCCCTGGTGACGCCGCGGGACGAGGTCGAGGGGCACAACGCGCGGCAGTACAGCGCGCTGGACGGGAACCCGGAGAGCCCCCGCGCCTGGTTTGAGGGGCGCGAGGGGTACCTCGACGAGGACAACCCCGGCCGCGCCTTCGAGCTCCCCTTCGAACTCCACGGCACCCGCATCACCGACGGCTCCTGCCCCGCGGACTACGACGGGGACGAGACGGTGAACTCCAACGACATCAGCGCCTTCCTCTCCGCCTGGCTCGCCAGCGTGCAGGACGGCACGCTCGTCGCGGACTTCGACGGCGACGGGCAGGTCAACTCGAACGACATCAGCGCGTTCCTCTCCGCGTGGCTCGACGCGGTGCAAAACGGCTGCTGAGCCGGGAAGTAAGCACGTTCCACAGGGCCCATAGGACTCACGGAGTTCTATGGGTCTTTTCTTTTCCCGCTTCCGCTACTCCGTTTCCGGCGCCGGCGTCGCCCCCGGCCACAGCAGCCGCTCGATCTCCGCGGCCGCCTCCGCCGGGTCCGACTCGCCGTCCAGAGCCACCGCGCCCACCAGCCGGCGATCCTGGCCGATGACCAGCACCGCCGCATCCGCGCCGGGGGCGTAGCGGTCGAGCGTCCCGTCCGCCGGCCGCGTCCACAGCGCCCGCCCGGCGGGGAGGCCCACCTCCGCCGCGGCCGCGGCGAGCGCCTCCGGGGGCGTCGTCCCCGCTGCCCCCTCCCCTTCGACCACGAGCGCGCCCCACCAGCGGACGCCCCACGCGCCGTCGAGCGCCGACCGCTCGGCCAGCCGCGTCAGCGCCCCCACCGCGGCACGCACGGACGCCGGCACATCCCCCTCGCCCCCGTCCCCCTGCGCCGAACGCACCAGCAGCAGCGCGACCCGGTCCGGGCCGCGCTCCCCCGCCCGCGGCGCGAAGGCGTCCGTGAGCGACCACGGCTCGCCCGTCGCCGTCCGCAGCGACAGCCCGGTGACGAGCCGACCCGCCATCGCCCGCGATGGGCGGTGCGCCAGAGCGCTGATCGACTCCACGCGCCGGCGTCCCTCGACCGCGATCACGGGCGCCGGCCCCGCGGGCGCGGGGAGCGGCTCGACCCTGGCGATGAGCACAGGCCGCACGCCATCCCCGTCCGGGCCGGCGAGGTCGCAGGCGAACTCGATCAGACGCCCGGTCTCGGGGTGGGTGGTGAGGACGACCGCGCCGTGTGTGGTGCGGCCGCGGAGGATCACGCGGGTCGGATGCTCCAGGTCGTCCACCACCGCGCCCCCCCACACGATCCTGGGCGCGTACGGCGTCAGCGAAACCGGGAGCGCGGGCGAGCCCGGCGGCGGCAGCGCAAGGTCCACCTGCGGCAGCGGCAGCGGCGGCAGAAGCTGGTGCACGTCGTCGGCGCCGAGCGGAAGCTCGTAGCCGGCGCGGTAGTACACCTCATCCCCGCGCTCGCTGATGACCGTCACCTCGCCCGCGCTGAACACCGCGTGCAGCTCGCCGAGCTCCAGCGCGATCGCCCCATCGCCCGCCCCCCCGGGCGCGGGGGGCCAGAGCCGCAGGACGATCTCCGCCCTCCGCTCCGCGCGGTCGCGGATCACCGAGGCCCTCCCGGCCGCGGCCGGCGCGACCGCGAGATCCGCCGCAAGCCCGCCGGCGACCCGCCGCACCGAGACCGTGATGCGTTCCGCCACCGGCCCCGCCCGGTAGGCGCCCGCCGCGTCCGCGAGCGCGGCGCCGGCGTCCACCTCGATCGGCTGCGCGGGGGCGGCGCCGACCAGGGAGCCGCAGAAGGCCGCCAGCGCCGCGGCCGCGGTGAGTCGGACGCTACCGCGCATGCCCGGCTCCCGCGGCGGTGCGCGCCCGCAGCGCATCCAGCAGGTCGGCGACGCGCTCACCCCGAGGCGGCACGCGGAGGTCCGGCGCGACCTGCGCCAGGGGGACCAGCACGAAGGCCCGATCGCGCATCCGCGGGTGCGGCACGTCCAGCCCCGGCTCGTCGATGACGCTCTCGCCGTAGATCAGCAGGTCGAGGTCGATCGTCCGCGGCCCCCATCGCGGGGCGCCCGCGCTGCGGTCGCGCCCGAGGTCGCGCTCGATCGCCAGCAGCGCGTCGAGCAGCCCCCGCGCCGGCAGGGTCGTCCGCAGCACCGCCGCCGCGTTGAGGTACGGCCCCCCAGGGTCCACCCCCGCGTCCAGCGGGGCGACCGCCTCCGTCTCGATCGGCGTAGCCAGGGCGACCAGCCGCGTGCCGGGAAGGCGCGCGAGGCGTTCGGCCGCGAGCGCGAGGGAGCCGCCCCGGTCGCCCAGGTTCGACCCCATCCCGATGCACGCGGTGACCTCGCCCTGCTGCTGGCTCACGTCGGAACAATAACCGGGCCGCCGGAGGTCCGGCGGCCCGGGTGGGTTCGGGGGTGGGATGAGGGGGAGAGCGCGGGCTGGAAGCTGGTGTGTAGATTCCATCCCGACCGCGGCGGGGTCGGGGCTAAC
>JBIQJK010000099.1:0-13308 GCA_044507535.1 Planctomycetaceae bacterium
CCCCACTCCCGCCCCGGCCCCGTCGGCTCCGCTGATCTCCGAGGAGGTCAGCGCGGAGATCGATGCGGCGATGGCGGCGATGGAGCGCGGCGTCGGCCCCCAGCCCCCGAAGCAGGAGCCGAAGGCCGCGCCCGCCGCGGCTGGTCCGGCCCAGGGCGCCAAGCCGGCGATCCGCGGCCCGCGGGTCGTCCAGGCGGGGCGCGAGCACCGCACCGGCACGGTCGTCTCCGTCGGCCCCAGCGACATCTTCATCGAGTTCGGCCCCAAGGAGCTCGGCGTCGCCAGCCGCATCCAGTGGCCCGAGGAGGAGCTGCCGAAGGTCGGCGACCAGCTCGAGGTCGTGGTGGACCGCTACGAGGCCACGGAGAGCCTGTTCATCTGCTCCCGCCCCGGGGCGGTGCAGAAGGCCGCGTGGGAGATGCTCGAGGTCGGCCAGGTCGTCGAGGCCCGGGTGACGGGGGTGAACAAGGGGGGGCTGGAGCTCGAGGTCGCCCAGCACCGGGCGTTCATGCCCGCCAGCCAGGTCGCCCTGGACCGGGTCGAGGACCTGTCGGTCTTCGTCGGCGAGAAGTTCGCCTGCAAGGTCAGCCAGATCGACCGTCGCGGCAAGGGGAACATCGTCCTCTCCCGGCGGGATGTGCTGGAGGTCGAGCGCCGCGAGAAGGCCGAGAAGGTCAAGGCCACGCTCGAGGAGGGGCAGGTCGTCGAGGGGACCGTCCGCAAGATCATGCCCTTCGGGGCGTTCGTGGACCTCGGCGGCGTGGACGGGCTGATCCACATCTCCGACCTCTCCTACGACCGGACCAACTATGGCGAGAACGCCGTCGCCAAGCACGTCAAGGAGGGGCAGCGGGTCACCGTCAAGGTGCTCAAGATCGATTGGGAGAACAACCGGCTGAGCCTGGGCCTGAAGCAGCTCGCGGCGGACCCGTTCGCGGTGGCCGCGAACGAGATCGCCGAGGGGGCGGAGGTGACCGGGAAGGTCGTGCGGCTGACGGACTTCGGCGCCTTCGTCGAGATCGCCCCCGGCGTGGACGGCCTGGTGCACGTCTCGGAGATCGCCCACCGGCGGATCAACACCCCGGCGGACGTGCTCAAGATCGACGAGATCGTCAAGGCCAAGGTGCTGAAGATCGACCCCGAGAGCCGCAAGATCTCGCTGAGCATCCGCGCCATGCTCCCGGCCCCCGAGCCGGTGGGCGGGCGGGGCGGCCCCGGCGGCAAGGGCGGCGGGCGTCGCGAGGAGCGCGCCCCGACCCCCGTCGCCGACACCCCGGCGCTGCGCCGGCTGCGGGCCAAGTTCGGCAAGCAGCAGTTCAAGGGCGGCATCGGCTGACGACCCGGGCGACCGGCCGCACCAGGCGACGATCCGCGGCGTAGTAGGTGCGTCCGCAGCGGCTGTCTGCCCGGATGTCCGGCCTGATCGGGCGACCTACCCTGCCAAAGTTCCAACAAAGCAGGGTTTCAGGCGGTCGGCGGCCGGTCCGGGCGCGGACCATATCATGCGGGCGTCGGGGGTTTGGCGGACCGGCCGTGCGATGGCGCGGCCGGGCCGGGGGAGAACGCGCCGGTGGGGAGGGGAAGAGAAAGCGCGGGGGGTGCAGGGGCGTGCCTTGACGTTGCACCGGGAGGAACCGCCATGAAAGAGACAGCCGCTCCGGCGAAGACCAACGCCACCGCCGCCAACGGCCACGCCGCGAACGGCGCCGCGCACCAGCAGGCGGGGGGAGCGACGCCGTGGTGGGCCGAGCCCAAGCCCTACGAGCGGGTCTTCCTGGAGAACACCGCCGGCAAGGGTGACCGGCCGCTGATCTGGGTCAACGGCAAGATGGTGCCCAAGAGCGAGGCGGCCGTGAGCGTGTACGACCACGGGCTGCTGTACGGCGACGGGGTCTTCGAGGGGATCCGGGTGTACAAGGGGAAGATCTTCAAGTGCCAGCAGCACATGGACCGCCTGTGGCGCTGCGCCGAGGCGATCCAGCTGAAGATCCCGATCTCCCAGGCGGACATGGTGGACATCCAGCGGCGCTGCATCGCCGCGAACAACCTGACGGACGCGTACATCCGTCTGATCGTCACCCGCGGGGCGGGGACGCTGGGCCTGGACCCGCGCAAGTGCCCGGTGCCGGGGGTGATCTGCATCGCGGACCAGATCGCGCTGTACCCGCAGGAGCTGTACCAGACGGGGATGAAGGTGGTGGTCGCCAAGCGGCCGCGGATCCCGATCCAGTGCCTGGACCCGCGGGTCAAGAGCCTGAACTACCTCAACAACATCCTGGCCAAGACCGAGAGCTTCGCCAGCGGCGCGCTGGAGGCGATCATGCTCTCGACCGACGGCTGGGTCGGCGAGTGCACCGGCGACAACATCTTCATCGTCAAGGGCGGCAGGGTCTTCACCCCGCCGCCGGAGGCGGGCATCCTCGAGGGGATCACGCGCCGGTTCGTCATCGACACCCTCTGCCCGAGGACGGGCACGCCGGTGGAGGAGAAGATGATGCGGCTGGAGGAGGTCCTCGCGGCCGACGAGATCTTCCTGACCGGCTCGGCCGCGGAGATGATCGCCGTCACCTCCATCGAGAGGGACGGGAAGATCCACCAGATCTCCGACGGCGAGGGGCCGGTGACGAAGAAGCTGCGGACGCTGTTCCGCGAGATCGTCACCAGCGACGACGTGCCGGAGGATTGAGGCAGGCGGCGTCATCCGCTTGAGACAATCACACAACCGGCCGCGCCGATGGCGCGGCCGGTTGTCGTTTTTGGTTCGATGCGGCCGGGAATCAGCGCCGGCGGCGGCCGGCCGCGGCGAGCGCCGGCGCAAGGAGCAGCGCCGCCCCGGGCGCCGGCACCGGCGTGAGCACGAACCCGCGGGTGGCGCCGTCCTCGAGGAACTGCACGCCGGCGATGTGGCCGCTGTCGCCGATGACCAGGTTCGCGACGCGCAGCGGGCCGGCGTCGCCGCCCTCGATCAGGTCGCGCAGGTCGTGCATGACGCCGTCCTGCCAGAGGAAGACCGTCGGGCCCTCGCCGGTCTGGGCGACGCCGACGATCTGGTTGGCGCTGTTGATGGACTGCGCCCAGGCGTCGGGGGTGGCGGGATCGAGGACGCCCAGGTCGATCGCCTGGCCGTCGTGCCAGAGGACCGCGGCGTACGTGGCGGAGTCGGGGCGGTAGGCGGCGCCGACGACCCAGCCCGCGTCGTTGATCGCCATGGCCTCGGAGCGGTGGGCGCCCTCCGGGAGCGGGAGCTCGTGCGCCTGACCGCCGGACCAGAGGACGGCGCGGCCGCTGCCGTTGCCGTCGGTCCACGAGCCGGCGACGTCGCCCGCGTCGCTGAGGCCGACGACCCACGCGTGCGCGCTCGGCTGGCTCATGGGCAGGAGCTGGAGGCGGCCGTGACGCCACAGGGCCGGGGCGTGGCGGCGGCCGTCAACGGGGTTGCGGACGACGCCCGCGACGTCGCCCGCGCGGTTGATTCCGGTGGGGAGGAACTCGCCGAGGGGGCGGAGCGCGCCATGGCGCCACATCGCCCCGCCCTGGTCGGCGTCGCCGCCGTACCAGCCGACGATGTCGCCGGAGGGGGAGACGGCCGCGGCGTGGCTGGTGGTCGCGCCGGCCGGGATGTCGAGGGGGACGATCCGTCCCTGCTCCCAGCGGATGGCGGCGATGACCGGGGCGCCGGCGTCCATGAGCAGGCTGTAGCCGTAGCCGTTGCCCGCATCGTCGAAGGCCATGATGCGGGCGGGCGCGCCCTGGTAGGCGGCGGGGACGGACGGGACGTCGATGGGCTGGAAGGCGTAACGCGGCGGCGGGGCGGCCGCGGCGGAGGGGGCAACAAGGGTGGTCAGGGCGGCCGCGGGGATGGCGGCGAGGGGGACGAGTCTTGAGTTGTGGCGCACGCGTGACTCCTGTGCTCGGGGGACGGTTTCGATCGGATCGGCTGTTTGCCGGGGCGGCTGGACCGCTTGTCGGCGGTTCAGCCCCGGCGCCGGCGGGGCCGCACGCGGGTGTGGCGTGGCCCCGGGGCACGATCCGACGCATCCAAACGCACTGCGTACTTCTGACTCCTCCAACGTGGGCGCCCGGTGCGGCCGGGTCCGGGAACCGTACCTCGGGAGGGGCCGGGTGCCGGTGATTTTTTCTCAATGATGGTTCGCCGACGGCAAAACATCGGGTATGCTTGCTCGACTCCGAATGATCGACGACATTGACCGCCAAATCCTGACGATTCTTCAAGACAACGCCCGGACGGCGGCGGCTGAGATCGCGCGCCGGGTGGAGATGGCCCCCTCGGCGGTCTTCGAGCGGATCAAGAAGCTCGAGGAGCGCGGGGTGATCCGGAGATACTCGGCGATGCTGGATCCCAAGCCTCTGGGGTTGGACCTGCTGGCGTTCATCATGGTCCGGGCGGACGAGCGGATCACCGCCATCGAAGCGGGGCAGCAGATCGCCGCGATCCCCGGCGTGCAGGAGGTCCACCACATCGCGGGGGAGGACTGCTACCTCGTGAAGGTGCGGACCCGCGACACCGAGAGCCTCGGGCGGCTGCTGCGGGAGCAGTTCGGGACGATCCCGTTTGTCCGCAGCACCCGGACGACGATCGTGCTGGAGACCGTCAAGGAGACCTCGCACCTGCCGGTGGAGCAGGGGTGTGCGGTCCCCGGCTGCTCCCCGTCTCCCGCCGCCTCCCCGTCAACGTCAACGCCGCCCACGCCCCGTGAAGGGAATGGTGCATCATGATCTGCCTCGCGTTCACCTCGGCCACCGGCGTCGGCGGCCGCTGCCCCGCGCCCTCCGTTCTCGACCGCTTCGACCTGCGGGCGGGCGAGGTCTGGAGGGGCCGGGCGCAAGGTCCGGCGTGCGTCCGCGTGCTCGACGGGACGGTCTGGATCACACGGGAGGGGGACGCCGCGGACTACGTGCTCCGCGCCGGCGAGACCTTCCACGCCGAGGCGCGCGGGCTGATCGTCGTGCAGGCGATGGAGGATGCCCGGATGGTGGTGTGCCCGTTCATCGGGCGGGGGACCGCGGCCTGACCCGCATCGCCCGTCCAGGAATCCCTCGCCGGAGCCCGTATGCCGTCGTCCGGTGGTGAACCGATGCTTCACGCCTCGCCGTCGCCCACGCGGCGGCCGGTGTGGCTCGTCGCCGCGGCGTACATCTCGCTGTACTTCTTCTGGGGCTCGACGTACCTGGGGATCAAGTGGGCGATCGAGGGGTTTCCCCCGTTCTTCCTCGCGGGGGCGCGGAACCTCGTCGCGGGGGTGATCGTCTACGCGTACGTGCGGCGGCGCGCCGGGTGGGGAGCGGAGGGGGACGCGGGCCGGCCCACAGCGCGGCAGTGGGTCAACGCGGCGATCGTCGGGGGGCTGCTGCTGCTGGGGGGCAACGGGCTGGTGACGTTCGCGACGCAGTACATCGCCTCCAGCGTGATCGCGCTGATGGTGGCGATGCTGCCGATCTGGATGGCGCTGCTGGTGCGGTTCCACCCGGTGCCGGGGGCGTCGCGCCCGGGGCGGGCGCGGGCGTCGGAGGTCGCGGGGATCGCGCTGGGGTTCGCGGGGGTGCTGATGCTGATCGGGCCGAAGGTGCTCAGCGCGTTCGACGGCGCGGAGGTCGGGCGGGCGGGGGTGTGGCCGGCGATCGGGGCGCTGGCGACGCTGGCGAGCTCGTTCTGCTGGGCCAACGGCTCGCTCTATTCGCGCCGGGCCGACCTGCCGCGGTCGCCGTTCCTGTCCACGGGGATGCAGCTGCTGTGCGGCGGGGCGCTGCTGCTGGTGGTGTCGGGGGTGGCCGGGGAGTACCCGGAGCTGTCGCTGAGGCAGATGTTCGCGACGCCGCGGCCGGTGCTGTCGCTGGCCTACCTCATCGTGGCGGGATCGCTGATCGGGTTCACATCGTACATCTGGCTGCTGAGCGTCAGCTCGCCGTCGAAGGTGGCGACGTACGCGTACGTGAACCCGGTGGTGGCGGTGGGGCTGGGGTGGTGGCTGGGCGGGGAGACGATGACGCCGCTGACGCTGATCGCCGCGGCGGTGATCATCGCGAGCGTGGTGATCATCGTCAGCTTCCGGCCGCAGGGGCCGGGACGGGACGGGGCGGTGGTGCCCTCCGGGGGGACGCTGGCGGTGCCGGTGTCGGCCGCGGGCGGAGCCGAGGGTGTGGAAGAGGGCGCGGCGGCCGCCGAAGAAGTTCCGGGCGGGGGCGGCGGCGGGAGCGCACCGGTGGGGCCGATGGTCTGCCCCCGGCGCTAGGCCGCCGCCCGGCCCATAGTTCCGAGGCCCATGGAGGACGTGCCGGTCTGCGGGGAGTGCGGCTACCAGCTCACGGGCCTGGCCGAGGGCCCGGGAGGGGAGGTGCGCTGCCCGGAGTGCGGGTGGTGACCGACCTCGTCTCCGCGCCCGGCTGCGGCCGTGGCCGCGACCGGCGGTGTTGGCGTGGCGGCTGTGCGGGCCGCTGGCGATCAACCTCGCGGCGCTGGTGCTGGCGGTGGGGGTGATCGCGCTGGTGGGCGTGGAGAACGTGCCGCGGCTGCCGTCGGGGGCGCTGCTGGTGATGTCGCTCTTCGCCTTCCTGCCGCTGACGGGTGTGGTGTCCCCGTACCTGGCTGCGGTCCTGCTGACCGAGCAGCACGCGGTCCGGCCTCGCCGGACGGCCACATTCCTGCGGGTCTTCGGCGGGGCGGTGGCGGCCAACGCCGCCCTCGTCGCGATCGGGATGTTCATCCTGGGGGCGATGGGCGCGTGGCAGGCGCGGCCCACGGCTCGAGCGCGCGGGCGAGGTCGTCGGCGAAGCGCACCATGGATGTGCTCGGGAGGAGGCACTCCGGGTCGTCGATGACGGCGATGCGCCCGTTGCGGACGGCGGGGATGTCGAGGCCGGCCAGCGGCCCGAGGGCGGCGAGGAGTTCATCGGGCGACGGGCTCGCCCCCCGGGGGGGCGCGCCGGGCGCGCGGGGGCTGAGCAGGATGATGGCGTCGGGGGCGAGGGCGCGGACGTCCTCAAGATCGAGCGTGATGTAGGGGCTCCCCCGCGTCACGGCGGGCGTGGCGCCGAGCCGTTCGAGGACCTGGAGGTGGAACGACCCCGGGCCGAGTGCGTTGGGGGGCGAGGCGCCGTGGAGGATCAGCACGCGTCCGGCCGCGGCGAGGCCGGGCTCGCGCGGGCGCCAGGCGGCGTCCATGGCGGCGAGCCACTTGGGCGGGGCGTCGGCGCGACCAACGTCCGCAGCGCCGGGCGCGAACTCGTCCCAGAGGGCGACCGACATCGAGCGGACCTCGTCGAGGGAGAGGGGGTTGAAGGACCTGAGCTTCCAGCCGCGGCGGGAGGCGAGGTCGGCGAGGCGCGAAGGGATCTCGCGCCGGCCCCACTGCACGAGGACGTGCGTCGGGCGGACGGCCAGGAGCGCCTCGTAGTCGATGCCGGACTGATCGCCGCAGACGGGGACGGCCTGGTTGGTCCAGGCGTCGAAGCCGTGGCGGCCGACGATGAGGTCCGCCAGGCCGATGTCGCGCAGGGCGACGGCGATGGCGGGGGAGAGGGCGACGATGCGCGGGGTGGCGCCGCCGCTTTGCTCGCTCGGGGCGGGTGCGCCCGGCGAAGAGGCGGCCCGCTGGCACGCCGCGGCGAGGCAGAGGGCCGCGCCGAGGAGGAGGGTGAAGAGGCAGAGAGGGAGCGACGGGCGGGGCATGCGGGGGATGGTACGGGCGCGGCGTTGCTGGCGAAGCGGACGAGCCGGTCCGTGATCCGCCGCGCCCGGTCATGGGGGGCGCGGGAATATGCCGGCCGCGCCCGGCGGTTTAGCGGAAGTCAACGCCCACGCGCGCCGCCGCCGCAACGATGATGCGCAGAAGAGAAGCGATGCGCCGGCAGGGGGGGCGCGCTCGAATCGACGCGAGGCCGCACCATGACAAGCCGACTCGTCCGCCGCGATTGGGCCAGCCGCCGTGATCACCGTGCCCGGGCCGCCCGCCTCCATGCGGCGGCGGAGCACTTCGAGGCGCTCGAGCCGCGCCGGCTGCTGGCGGTGAACTTCGCCAGCGTCGGCCTGCTGTACATCCACGAGGACGGCAGCCTGGGGGCGGAGACTTTCTCCACGGAGGGGCGGATCGAGGACGACGGCACGGCCACCGGGGAGATGTTCCAGTCCGACCGGCTGGGGCCGGTCTCCGACCAGGGGCTGAGGTACAACCGGGTGACGGCGCTGCCGGACGGCCGGTTCGTCCGCAGCCCGAACCGCGGGCGGCTGCGGGAGCCGGACGAGACCAACGGCGCGTGGTTCGGCGCGAGCGACGTCGGCTGGTTCTACTCGCAGCGGCGGCGGCCGTCGAACGTCTTCGACACGGAGTTCGCGCAGGAGATCGAGTACATCGTCGAGCGGCCGGAGAGCGCGACGCTGGCGGACATCGAGGGGGTGTGGCGCTTCAGCCTGGTCGGGGTGGACTTCGACGCCGACGAGCCGTTCAACGGCACGGGGACGCTGACGATCAGCGGGAGCACGATCACGTGGCGCGTCGAGGTCGGCTCGGCGGCGCGGGAGACGAGCGTGATCGAGTCGGTCGCGGAGATGGGGGAGTTCATCACCTCCGACGACGAGACGTTCTACCTCAGCCGCGACGGGCAGACGCTGGTGTTCGCGGACCTGGGGGAGCTGGACGACCTTGTCTTCGCGGGCGTGGCCGTCCGCGCGGACGCGATGGTGGCGCCGCGGGCGCTCGCGGGGGGGTACCTGCTCTCGTGGGCGGTCTCGGGGGAGCCGGCGTTCGACATCCGCGACGAGGGGGACCTGGCCTTCGCGCAGCGGTTCCTCGAGCTGGAGCCCGACGGCGACTTCGTCACCTACGACCTGGACCTGTACGACGACGGCGTCCGCCGGCCGATCACCCGCGGGACGTGGAGCGTGCAGGGGAACCAGGTGCTGCTCGACGTCCGCGGCACCGACGAGATCCTCGCCTTCACCATCTCCGACGGGGGCAACGAGCTGCTGAACACCACGTGGGACGACGCCGAGTTCATCGACGCGGTGGTGGGGCTGGCGATCCGGGTGGGCGGGCCGGAGATCAACAACACGTTCATCGGCGTCGCGGCGGACACGCCCGGCGGCGTGGAGGCGGTGTACGCGCTGCGCGACGCGGACGGCTCGGGGGCCGGGGGCGGGTGGTTCGTCTCCGACCTGGTCGCCAGCGCGGGCTCGCCGGCGATCGCCGGCGACGTGGTCGCCTGGGAGGACCCCAAGACCGGCGGTCTCTTCGCGGCCGGGCACACCGGGGCCGGCGAGGTGATCCTGTTCGCCCAGAACGCGCGCGGGCGGTGGACCTTCCGCAACCTCTCCGCCGAGACGGCCGGCTCGCAGCGGATCACGCGGGGGATGGGGGTGATGATCGCGCCGGATGGACTGGTGAACCTCACCGGCCTGAACGGCCAGGGGGACGTGGTGCGGTTCTTCGAGACCGGCAAGGGGCGCAACGCGGACGATGGGGGCGGCCAGGTGTGGGCGGTGATGAACATCACCGACGAGCAGCTGACCCCGACGGGGCAGGCGACGCCGCAACTGACCGGCGACCTGGAGAGCTTCACGACCCGATGGGGCGCGCTGAACATCGTCGGCCTGGGGCCGACGGGGGAGATCTTCAACGTCTGGTGGGCCCCGGGGCTGGCGACGTGGCAGGTGACGAACCTCACGCAGCGGTACGGTGCGCCGACGCTCGCCGGCGGGCTGACGACGTTCCTGACGCCGTGGGACTCGATCAACATCGGCGGGGTGACGGAGACGGGGGAGTTCGAGGTCGCGTGGTGGCTGCCGGAGTTCGGCGACCGCTGGGAGCGGTCGAACCTGACGGAGCAGGCGGGGGGGCCGCTGCTGCGGGCGGAGGACGACCTGGCCGCGTTCGTGTCGTCGTGGGGCGGGATGAACGTCGCGGGGGTCTCGCTGGGGACGGGCGAGGTGGTGAACTACTGGTGGGCCCCGGGGATCGAGGGGAACCGCTGGAGCTTCGCCGTCCTCGACGACCTCGCCCCCGGCGACCAGCCCCGGCTCACCGGCCCGCTCACCGGCATCGCCGGGGAGGACCTGTCGCTGAGCGTCTTCGGGTTCAACCCCGAGAGCGAGCTGGTGCGGTTCTTCTGGGAGCCGGGCTTCGGCGGGGAGTGGCGGTTCGAGAACGTGCACGAGATGGCGATGGAGGTGACGTGAGCCCGCCGGGCTACAGCGCGGGCGCGGCGGCCTCGTCCACCTCGGCGAGAACCCTTGACCGCAGCGCGGTGAGGTCAGCCTCGGGGTAGAGGGGGAAGGGCCAGGTCCGGTCGGTGGCGACGGGGAGGCTGCGGACGCGGGCCGCGGCGAGGTCGGCGTCGCGGTCGAGCTCGTGGAGCCGGTCGGCGTGGGCCGCGGCCGCGGCGGACAGGAGGGCGTGCATCTCGCGGAAGAGCTTGGCGCGCCGGGGGTCGTGGCGGGGGAGGGCGGCGATCTCGCGGACGAGGGCGCGCTTGCGGTCCTCGGCGGCGGAGTCGCCGAGCAGCCCGGGGTGGTGGCGGGCGTGGTGGGCGAGCCAGCGGGCGTGGGCGGCCGCGGCGGGGTCGGCGCCGGCGACGAACCGGTCCAGGTCGAGCGTCAGCGTGGCGGTGACGACGGCGGTGGGGGCGATGGTTTCGCCGAGCCAGTGGGCGAACCAGCGGTCGGTGATGCGGTCGTAGCCGTCGGGGCCGCCGCCGCCGGTGCCGTGGATGAAGACGTCGCAGGCGGCGAGTCGGAGCAGGCCGGTCATCAGCAGGCCGCGGGGGGCGAGCTCGTGGAGGGGGGCGGCGTCCAGGTCGGCGGCGTGGACCTTGAGGCGCGGCGAGCCGGGGGCGGTGGAGATGCGCCAAAGGGGGAGCTCGGGGCCGCGGGGGTGGGTCACCCCGGTGTGGAGCATGGCGACGTCCGCGGCGTGGCCGCCGGGGTAGGCGGCGACGGCGGCGTTGTAGGCGTCGGTGCAGGCGCGGGGGTCCTCGCGCAGGCGGGCGACGAGGGAGGCGAAGAGGTCGGTGCGGGCGAGGTCGGTCGCGAAGAAGGTGCGCGGGGGGGTTGGCTCGAGCGGCGCGAGGAGGGGGAGCAGGGCGCGGTGCATCTGCTCGGCCGCGGAGGCGGCGCCCGCGCGTCCCGCGGCGAGGGCGCCGCGGATGCGGGACAGGGCGGGGGCGATGTCGGGGGTCGCGAAGCGGTGGTCGTTGGGCGCGGGGAGGGGGGAGGGCTCGAAGGGGGGCGCGGAGGCAAGGGGGAGAAGGCCGGTGGCCGCGGGGGTGATGCGCCACGTGCGTGCCGCGAGGATGCCGGTATCGGCTGAGACGACGGGGTAGCGGAGGTCGCCGAAGGCGTTGGCGTCCTGGTCCACCCAGACCCACGCGGGGGCGAGGCCGTGCTCGGGCGCGCCGGCCGCGGCGGTGAAGAGCCACTTGGCGAGGATGCCGGGGTGCCACACGGCGAGCTGGTGGCCGCTCATGACGATCGGCCGATCGGTCGGGAGGCCGAGCTGCTCGCGCGTGCGGCGGTGGTCGTCGGTGAGCCGGGCGAAGCGAGTGCGGGCCAGGCTCAGCACGTCCGGCGCGGGGGGCGAGATGGTGAGCGCTGGTGGCGGGGGCATGGAGGTGGGCGGGGGATGCGGGAGGAGAGAGGGAGAATGGAGAGAGGAGGACGCACGGGCTGCCCCCCCAATGCCCGTGCCACGGTCGGGTGGGTCAGCCCTTGCCGCACCCGGCATGGACGCCCTCGAGAGCGGAGGCGGGGAGGCGGTCGGCGCAGCGCTCGAGCTCGCAGTGGAGGACCTGCCGGTAGTGCGCCAGCCGCACGTCGGCGTCGTTGAGCGGGCCGCCGAAGGTCCGCGTGGGGTCGTTGTAGATCAGGCGGACGGGGAGCTCGCGGATGCGCAGCCCGCAGGCCGCGGCCTGCACCCAGAACTGCATGGGGAAGGCGTAGCCGTCCTCGGTGAGCCGGAGGCGCCCCAGCGCGCTGGTGCGGTAGGCCTTGAAGCCGCAGAACGAGTCGGTGAGCGTCACACCCAGGCGGCCCGGCCCCTCGCCGCCGAGGCGCTCGTTGATCTCGTCGGTGATGATCTCGTTGATCCGCCGGCGGTCGGGCGGGGGGGAGCCGATGTCCTCGCGGAGGCGCTGGAGGCTCAGGTAGCGGGAGCCGGAGATGACGTCGAAGCCGCCATCCTCGGCCGCGGCGAGGAAGTTGGGGATCTCCGCCGGCTCGTGCTGCTCGTCGCAGTCCATGGTGATGAGCCAGTCGTAGCCGCGGCACTGGGCGATGGCGAAGGCGTCGCGGAGCGACCGGCCGTAGCCGCGGTTGACGCCGTGGCGGATGACGTCCACGGGGTGCCTGGCGAGCAGCGCGGGGGTGCGGTCGGTGGAGCCGTCGTCGATGACCAGCACGTCGTCCGCGTACTCCAGGACGTGGGAGAGGACGCGGGGGACGTACTTCTCTTCGTTGTAGACCGGGATGGCGATCAGGGCACGCATGGGTGGTTCCTCAGGGCCGGACCTGGCGGTCGCTCACTCTAGTGAGCCCCGCGGGAGGGGGCGGAGACGCCCGGTGAGAACGCGCGGCCAGCGGACGGTATTCGCCCGGTCCGGCCGGAACCTGGCCCGATCGCCGCCTTGTCGCCCCGCCGCTTGGCGACGGCACGGGGGTCAGATGGCGGGCTGGCCGTTCTCCCAGGGGTCCCGCCCGGGCACGTGGGCCGCGAACCCGAACGGGCCGGGGGCGTCGGTGTCCGGGCGCGTCCGGCTGAGGCTCGCCTGCTCGAGCTGCTTGATGAGCTCGTCGGTGAGGGAGGCGAGGGCGCGGATCTCGTGGACGGGGAGGGTGAAGACCTCGCCGTCGGGCGTCTGGATGCGGAAGACGGTGCACTCGACGGCCATGGAGGCGTCGTGCTCCTTGCTCTGGCCGGGGATGGAGCAGGCGAAGAGGGGGAAGACGACGCCGATGGGGATGCGCTCCCCGCCGTGGGTGAGGACCTGGATCCGCCCGTCGAAGAGCTCCGGGGCGGAGCCCTGCATCTGCATCATGCTCAGGGAGGTGAGCATCTCGCGGACGACGTTCTCCCAGAAGAGCTTGCGTGCGACGGCGACGTCGCGAAGGCCGGGCAGTGGGCCGTGCGTCTGGGACGAGGGGGCGTGCTGCGCCGGCGCGTGAGCAGGGGTAGCGTTGTGGCCGTTGTCGCGTGCGGGCGTGGCCGACGGCTTCCCGTCTCCCGCGGGGAGGGACGGCTGGGAACGTCGCGGCATGAGGGGACTCCTTGCGGCGGCCGGGGCTGCTCACTCCCGCCCCGCCCC
>JBIQJK010000260.1:0-1998 GCA_044507535.1 Planctomycetaceae bacterium
GACCTCATCTATCTCCCTCCCCCTCGCCTCTTCCTCCACCATCCGCACGAACTCCCCCACCGCCCGCTCATCCCCGATCGCATGCCGCGGCACCGCCTGTGCCCCGACGGCCCCGCTTCCCGTTCGCCCACGGCGCCGTCCCGCGATCCCGCCCCACACCCCCGACGGTCGCCCGCACCAACGCCCCCCGCGGCCCCGACGACGGGATATCCACAACCGGAGAAATCCCGAATCCGCCCCCCGTCGTCCGCCGAAGCCTCCCCTCGTCGATGTGTCCCCACACCCGCTCCGTGGCCGCCGCAGCAGCACCCCTTCTCTCCGCACACTGAGTTCCTAGATCCCTGCCCGACTTGGCCTTAGGCGCAGCCCCGACGCCGTCGCCCTCCCGCCGCCGAGCCCGCCACGGGCCGCGCGCGAACTGCCCCGGCCGGGCGACTCGCTCACGGATGTGTCACCTTTCTCCACGCCCCTGTGGTCGCAGCGCCGCCCCCGCGACACGGGCGTTGTGGCCCACCCACCCCACAACTAGACTGCCCGCCACGATCGGGTGCGCGCCGCGGCGTGCGGCGGCAGGCCGGTCCACTCTTGCAACGGAGCATTGCACATGCGTCGAGTTCCCTTCTGTGCGTCGCCACGTCGAGCCCGCCTGTGGATGACCGCGTTGACATCCGTTGTCATCGCCTCGGCCGCCGCCACGCCGGCCAACGCGGGCGCGCCGCGCTTCATCGACGCCTGCGCCGAACTGGTCGCGTGCAACGCGGAGAAGGCAGCGCTCAATCTCGAGATCGCCATCCTCGCGGGCGCCGTCGAGGACTGCCAGGACCAGGTGCGGGACGTCCTCGACCAGTCGGACCAGCTCGGAGACCAGATCCAGGCGTGCCAGGAGGCGGCAAGCCAGTGCCTCGCCAACCTGCGGGACATCATCAACCAGGCCTCGGACTGTCAGGACCAGCATGCCGCATGCCTCGCCAACCTCGACGCCCTCATGCAGCAGCTCAACCAGTGCCTGAGCAACCGGGCGACCCTCGGCGGCATCGAGCCGATCGCGTGGCCGAAGGCCCCCGGACCCGGGATCGGCGGCTTGGGCGAGGGCGGCATCGCCGCCGATCCAGGCGCCATCGTCGTCGGCGTCGTCGCCGACCGTCTCCTCGATGCGATCTGCCGCCGCGCCCTGGCCCGGTGCGAGCAGGAGGTCCAGCAGCTGCAGCAGAGGCGGGACGATTGGCGGCAGCTGCTCGATGACTGCGAGGACATGCTCGAGGAGGCCCAGCAGTATCTCGCCGAGCGCCAGCGGATCCTGACGCAGTGCCAGAACGAGCTTGCCGCATGCCAGGCCCAGACGATCGACGCCGAGGCCGCCCTCATGCTGTGCCAGGCCGCCCTCATGGAATGCCAGATCATGACGTCCCACACCCAGCAATGGCTCAGCGCCTGCCAGCTCGGCCAGGGCCAGGTCTCGATCGACTTCCTGGAGGAGATCTACAACACCGTCGGCATCGCCGTCATGCGTCTCGACGACGCCCCGGCCCCGGGCATCTCCGCGACGTTCGGCTTCGTGAACCGCTACCTCAATCCCCCGGGCTCCGGCGACCTCAACGACGACGGCGTGGTCGACTCCGACGACTTCATCTGGTTCATCGCCGAGTTCGAATCCGGCGACGCCGACTACAACGACGACGGCGTCACGGACTTCCGGGACGTCCTGTTCTACATCGACCTCTACCTCAACGGCTAAGCGCCCCGGCGCGCCTCCCGCGCGAGCGGGTCGCCGCGGACTCACATCGGGGCGGCCGCGGTCCATCCGCGGCCGCCCCGTGTTCGTGCAGGCCCCACCGAGAGCTCCCCAGCCCGACCGCCCCCCCCACGCATCGCCCCCACCGCCCCGCCGCCCCCGTCCTTCCCGGCGAGCCGGCCGGAGATGGACGTCGGGCCGACGCGGGCCGACGCCACCCCCCCCTCGGCCAGCCTCTTGCGGAACTGGCCGTACGAGAGGTCCTC
>JBIQJK010000100.1:0-12905 GCA_044507535.1 Planctomycetaceae bacterium
GACCCGGTTCCGAATCCCTTCCCCATCCCCGGAGGGCGAGACAACACCCCGTCAGGCGTCTACCGTATTGGCCCGATTCCGACCCGCCGGCGCGGGCCCGGTCCGCGCCCGTTCCAGCCCCCTGCCGAGCCCCCTGACCCATCAGAAAGGCCGGCTCCCTCCGGCCCCCAGGGCCCGCCCGCCGCACCGCGGCCGGCCTTTGACCGAGGAACCAACCGTGAAGATCAAGACCGACGAGATCACGAGCGTCATCAAGCAGGAGATCCAGCAGTTCAGCGCCGAGCTGGAGGTCTCCGAGGTCGGCCGCGTCGTCGAGGTCGGCGACGGCATCGCCCGCGTCTACGGCCTCTCCAAGGCCATGGCCGCCGAGATGCTCGAGTTCCAGACCGAGGACGGCACGGTCATGGGACAGGTCTTCAACCTCGAAGAGGACACCGTCGGCGCCGTCGTCTACGGCGACTACCTCAAGGTCAAGGAGGGCGACCTGGTCCGCTCCACCGGCCGCCTCCTGGAGGTCCCCGTCGGCGAGGCCCTCCTCGGCCGCGTGGTCGACTCCCTCGGCCGCCCCCTCGACGACGGCCCCCCCATCCAGACCGACACCTTCCGCAAGGTGGACATCATCGCCCCCGGCATCGCCGAGCGTCAGCCCGTCCACGAGCCCCTCCAGACCGGCATCAAGGCCATCGACGCCATGATCCCGATCGGCCGCGGCCAGCGCGAGCTGATCATCGGCGACCGCAAGACCGGCAAGACCGCCGTCGCCATCGACACCATCATCAACCAGAAGCAGTACTGGGGCACCCCCGACGCGGTGGTCTGCATCTACGTCGCCGTCGGCCAGAAGGAGTCCACCGTCGCCGGCGTCGTCGAGACCCTCAAGAAGCACGGCGCGATGGACTACACCATCGTCGTCAACGCCGCCAGCTCCGACCCCGCCCCCATGCAGTACATCGCCCCCTACGCCGGCTGCGCCATGGGCGAGTACTTCATGTGGCAGGGCAAGGACGGCAAGACCCCCAAGCACGCCCTGTGCATCTACGACGACCTCTCCAAGCAGGCCGTCGCCTACCGCCAGCTGTCGCTGCTGCTCCGCCGCCCCCCGGGCCGCGAGGCGTACCCCGGCGACGTCTTCTACCTCCACTCCCGCCTCCTCGAGCGCGCCACCAAGCTCTCGGACGAGAACGGCGCCGGCTCCCTCACCGCGCTGCCCGTCATCGAGACCCAGGAGGGCGACGTCTCGGCGTACATCCCGACCAACGTCATCTCCATCACCGACGGCCAGATCTACCTCGAGCCCGAGCTCTTCTTCGCCGGCGTCCGCCCCGCCATCAACGTCGGCATCTCGGTCAGCCGCGTCGGCGGCAACGCCCAGATCAAGGCCATGAAGAAGATCGCCGGCTCGCTGCGGCTCGACCTCGCCGCCTACCGCGAGCTCGAGGCCTTCGCCCAGCTCGGCACCGAGCTCGACAAGGCCACCCAGAAGCAGCTCGACCGCGGCGCCCGCATGGTCGAGCTCCTCAAGCAGCCCCAGTACGTCCCCTACCACGTCACCGACCAGGTCATCTCCATCTTCGCCGGCTCCAAGGGCTTCCTCGACGACGTCCCGGTCAATCAGGTCGCCGCCTTCGAGAAGAGCCTCTTGGAGTACATGACCACCGTCGGCAAGCCCGTCCGCGACGAGCTCGACCAGAAGAAGGCCCTCGACGGCGACCTCGAGAAGAAGCTCACCGACGCCATCGCCCAGTTCAAGGGGCAGTGGAAGCCGCAGGGCTGACCTCCCCCGTGGCACGGCCTTCCAGCCCGTGCTCTCCCGCCTCTCCCCCTCTTCTCCTCAATCTCATCCCGAGCCTCACGTCAAGAACCCAGGGACCCCGGTCCCTGGGTTCTTTGTTTCTTGTTTCCGCCGAGAGCCGAGCCCATCCCGCAAAGCACGCACGTGTGAACGAGGGCCAACGGATCTCGAAGCGCAGACGGCGAGGTTCGCTCCCCCTTCCCCCCGCTCTTCTGGCCGCCTCGAACCCAGCTACAAGGACGATGCCCGCCTGTCCCGGCGCTTCTCTGCACTCGCCGCGTCGCCGCCTGGAACGGGACACGGTGGCGTTACCTCCGCGGCGGCATGACAACGCACCAGAGCTGCACGCCGGCGGCCCGCGCCCTGCTCGCGCTGCCCAATGGCGATCTGATTACCGCGGGCCGCTTCGACGCCGCCGGCGGGATCTCGGCCCGACAGGCCCATAACTTTGTCCGCGGCCAATCGCCTTGAAAACAGGTGCACGCTATTGACACGCACCCGCGAACCTCCATGATCGCCCTGCAAAATCGTTGCGGACCCGGCATTGTCCGCGGGCGTTCGCGTTACCTCCGATAAGTCTCGGGCCTTGTCAATTTGGAGAAGAATTGTGTTGAACCAGCGTGCCCTGATCGCTTCTCTGATCGCAGCCTCCGGCATCGCCGCCTCCGCGTCGGCCCAGACGCGGGAGTGGAATGCTCCCGTGGATGGCCCGTGGGCGGACGCCCTCAGATGGACCCCCGCGAATGTTCCCGATTCCGTCGATGAGGCCGCGGTGATCGCCGTCCCCGGCACGTACACCGTGGTCCTCGACATGAGCCCAACGGTGGGCGGGGTCTCCATTGGAAACCCCGGCGCCACGCTCCACCTCATGAACACCCGCCAGCTCATCTCCATGGGCGTGACCAACGACGGATGGATTGTTGTCAACCCCGCGGCGGGCGGGAGCGCGACCACCTTCCGGATCGACGGCGGCGGCGTCATCGACGGGTCCGGCACGATCGCGCTCAACGCGGCGGGCGGCAACATTGCTACGGCCGTCCTCCAGGCCACCAGCGAGGCGACGCTCGGTCCCGGCCAGACGATCGCGGGCCGCGGCCGTCTCTCCGGGTCGCATCTCCTCCACGGGACCATCGCCCCCGGATCGGCGACCGCCGCGGGCTTCATCGAGGTCGGCAACGCCCTCACCCTGACCGAAACCTCCACCGTGGCCGTCAAGGTCGGCGGCGTCGCCCCGGCCGAGTTCGACCGCATCGCCGGCAGCGGCGCCAAGGCCATCGACGGCCGCCTCGTCGTCACCCTGCTGGATGACTACATCCCCTCGGGCACGACCCTCTACGACATCGTGACCGGCTCTTCGATCACCGGCGAGTTCGCCGGGCTCGACCTCCCCGCGCTCCCCGGCGGCCGGCGCATGCACGTCGGCTACACCCCGACCGCCGTCCGTCTGACCGCCTGCGCAGCCGACTGGAGCGTTGACGGCGCGGTCAACTCCAACGATATCAGCGCGTTCCTGACCAGCTGGCTGGACAGCGTGGGCTCCGGCGGGCTCTACGCCGACTTCAATGACGACGGCGCCGTGAACTCCAACGACATCAGCGCCTTCCTCACCGCCTGGCTCGCCGCGATCCAGGGCGGCTGCTGATCCTCCCGCCCCGCGTCTCGATTCCACCGAAGGCGCCGGCATCAGGCCGGCGCCTTTCTTCGTGCGCTCCGGGAGGCGATCGCGTCGCTCGCGCCCGTCGGGTTCTCACGTCGCCCCGTGCACGCACATGTGCACCGCCGCGTGCAGAACCGGGTACTTCACCACGCACCGGTAGATGTCGAACGCCCCCAGCGGCCACCCCAGCTCCTCGAGCTGCCCCGCGATCACCTCGCTGTACCGCGGCTCGTGCGCTGTGTACAGCCGCTCCAGCCGCGTCCCCAGGTGCTCCACCTCGCACTCGAACGGCAGCCGGTGCCCCGGCTGACCGCCCCCCGGGAGCGCGTACGGGCTGATCGCCAGCGTCTGCCACACCTCCGCCGTCCCCGGGTCCGTCCACCCCCGCGGGATCAGCAGGTCCATCACCGACACCTCCGTCGGCTCCAGGCACGGCGCCGAGCACCCGTGCGGCGGCGTCGCCGTCCCATCCGGGAAGTTCAGCGACAGGTTCCGCCACAGAATTGTCACCTCGCTCGACCTCCCCAGCCCCTCCAGCTCCAGGTAGTCCCGCACCGACCCGTCCGCGCTCTCCACCCGCTTGATCCGCGGCATCGGCGTGCTGCAGCACCCCTCCAGCAGCTCGCACCCGTCCACCGCCACCCTCGGCGACCCCTCCGGCGGATACTCGGGCCCGCCCCACGTCCGCCCCGACGCGTAGATCCCCACCACCGCACCCTCCTGCAGCCGACGAACCCCCACCCGCCCCCGCACCGACAAGCAGTCGTGCTCCCCCGTCGGCCGCTGGTAGAACACCACGCAGTTCAGCGAGCACCGGACCGTCACCCCCCACACCGCCGCGTTCGCGCGGAACGCCGTCCGCCGGATCCGCTGCAGCGCCGACCCCTGCGGCCGCAGCGCCGCGATCATCGCATCAAAGTTCTCGCGGCTCCCGGCCTGCTCGACCACCAGCTGCTCGAACGCGCTGTACGCCGCCCGGGCCGCCTCCACCACGTTCGCCGCCACGGCCCCCGACCCCGCCGCGGCCTCCAGGAACCGCTCCATCGCCCCCGCCTTCGGGACGGTCCGCGCCGCCCGCAGCACATCCTCCCCCGTCGCGATCGTGTGCACCTGCCACGCCAGCGCGGTGTCCAGCTCCAGCCAGCGCCGCAGGTCCGCCGCCCGCCCCGCCGCCCCCCCCGGCGCGGCCGCCATGATCCCCGCCAGCGCACGCCGCAGCCGATCCATCACCCTCCCCGCCTCCTCCGCAAAGTTCGGGCCCGGCGCTGCTTCCGATGCGTCGGCAGGTATTTCGGGTTCTGTTGGGGCGTTTGACACGAGAATCGCGGCCAGCTTACGAAATCAGTTCGGCTTCTGCAAGAACAAATTTGCTTCTACAACGGATCATCCGATTGTGCAACTGATTGCACAATCGCCTTGCCCTTCGCGACAGTTTCCGGTAAGTTGTCCTCAGGCGCCGTCGCCGCGATGTCGTTCTGGTTCGGCGCGCCGCCTTGAGGAGCGATCCATGAAGATGTGCCCACGCCGTCTCTGTCCCGCCGCGCTGGTGATCGCCGCCGGGGCCGCCACCGCCGCCGCCCAGACCGAGATCTACTTCAGCGAGTACCAGTTCCAGAACCCGCAAATCAAGGCCATGGGGACCGACGGCTCCTCCCCCCGCCTCCTCTTCGCCCCCGCCCCCGCCATGTGGCTCCCCCTCGGCCTGACCTTCAACCCCGCCACCGGCCGCATCCTCTGGATCGATTCCGCCGGCTCCAGCGAGGTCATGTCCGCCAACATCGACGGCTCCGACTCCGCCGTCCTCGCCGTGCCCCCCGGGTTCTGCCGCGGCATCTCGCTCGACGCCGCCGGCCGGATCTACTTCTCTTCCAGCAACTCCGTCATGCGCGTTGACGCCGACGGCGGCAACCTCACGACCATCTTCACCTCCCCCAGCTCCGACCCCGTCGGCAACGTCCGCGTGGACGCGACCAACGGCCACGTCTACGTCGGCGACGAGGGGGCCATCAAGCGGATGAACCTCGACGGGGGCGACGTCAAGACCATCGTGCGCGGGATCCAGACCACGCGGGCCATCGGCCTCGACGTCGGCGCCGGCTACATCTACTGGATCGACGCCAACACCCACTCCGACTACGTCGGCCGCGCCCGCCTCGACGGCAGCGACTTCACCGTCCTGATCGACCACACCCCCTTCGTCGTGCAGACCAGCGGCCTGATCGACCTGGTCGTGGACCCCGACGGCGGCGCGCTCTACTACGCCGACGAGCTCACCGGCGTGATCCACCGCGCCGGCCTCGACGGCGAGAACCCGACCGGCATCTACACCAGCCCCGCCGGCCTCTCCCCCTCGGGCCTGACGCTCAGCACCGGCGAGCCCGTCCAGCCCATGCTCGACTGCAACGGCAACGGCATCCCCGACGACCAGGACATCGCCGACGGCGCCCCCGACTGCGACAACAACGGCATCATCGACACCTGCCAGGAGGGCGGCTGCCCGCAGCGCACCTTCCTCGTGGACCAGGGCTCCGACGCCGCGGACACCTTCGGCCGCGCCCTGGGCATCCCCAGCCAGTGGCAGGTCTTCCAGCCCTTCGACGTCCCCCCGGGCGAGACCTGGACCATCGGCGAGATCGGCATCGACGGCTACACCTCCAGCTACGCCGACGGCACCGGGCTGACGATCCGCCTCTTCCCCGACGACGGCACCTTCACCCGCCCCGACGAGTCCCAGGAGCTGGCCACCCCGGCCGTGGCCCATCTCCGGTTCAGCACGAACTACGAGAACTGGGTCTACGCCCCGCTGAGCGCCACGCTCTCCGAGGGGCGCTACTGGGTGCGGCTGGAGGCGAACAACCCCATCGAGTACGGCGCCTCGATCAACCACGGCTTCGACGGCCCGGCCTCCCTCTCCCGGGGCTCCAGCGGCAACTTCACCAACCCCGCGCGGCCCATCGCCCTGCGCCTCGTCCAGGGCGAGGCCTGCCCCGCCGACTGGGACGACGACGGCGCGGTCAACTCCAACGACATCAGCGCGTTCCTGACCTCCTGGCTCGCCAGCATCGGCGCCGGCGACCTCGCCGCCGACTTCAACAACGACGGCCAGGTCAACTCCAACGACATCTCCGCCTTCCTCACCGCGTGGCTCGACGCGGTCGGCGGCGGCTGCTGATCGGGCGTGTGCGCACCCCCATCGGGCGCACACGCATTTGCACGCGCACCCGGAACAGGATCATGCCCCGGCGTGTTCACGCCCGGGGCATGATCCCCGGTTTGCAGCGCGACCGAACGAAGACTCGCCCGCCACCGGACTTTTCTGTCCTGTGGGCGTCCCCGCGGCAACGGTGGTCGCTCCCATTTCGGGGCGGGCGCTATCGCCAACCACCCATGGCTGGAGGTTGATTGTGAGGAACCGTCTCGACTTCATCCTGATCGGAACCCTGTGTTCGGCGCCCCTGGCGTACGCCGAGCCCCCGGCCGCCCCGGCCCCCGTCCCGGGCGACACGGTGATCTGGCTTCCCAACGCGGAAGCCCCCCGTGACATCCATGGCGTCAGCGCCGTCGCCAACGCCCCGCGTCCCGGCGCCGCCGCCCGCGAGCCCCAGGGCGGGCTCCGCGGCACGCCGAGCTGGGCCCCCTTCGGCCCCTCCGGCGCCGACGCCCAGAGCGTCTCGGCCTCCCCCACGGCCAGCGGCGTCGTGATCGCCGGCATCGGCGGCGACGTCGGCGGCGGCGGCGTCTTCCGCTCCACCGACGGGGGCGCCAACTGGGTCGCCACCGACGGCACCGGCACCCGCCGCATCAACGAGGTCGAGTTCGGCGGCGACGGCGTCGGCTGGGCCGCGACCAGCGACGGCCTCTTCACCAGCACCGACGACGGCCAGACCTGGACCACCGTCTTCCTCCCCGTCGCCGGCCAGGCCCTCGTCGAGGACGTCGCCGTTGACGCCGCCAACCCCGCGGTCGTCTGGGTCGGCCTCGGGCAGTTCCTCGGCGGCTCCAATCCGACGGTCGTTCTCAAGAGCACCGACGGCGGCGTGAACTGGACCGACGTCTCCCCCTGGGTCGGCGCCGGCATGGGCGCGACCGTCGTCGCCATCGACCCCGCCAACCCCGACCGCGTCTACGCCGCCTTCACCGGCAACTTCGGCGCCGGCAACGAACTTTGGGTCACCACCGACGGCGGCGCGAACTGGTCGGAGGTCTCCGGCGGCCTCCCCAACAACATGATCAACGACATCGCCTTCGGCCCCGGCGGCAGGGTCTACGTCGTCGGCGGCCAGGACTTCGGCAGCCAGTTCGTCGGCCTCTACAGCACCACCGACGACGGCATGTCCTGGACCTACCACAGCGCGGGCTGGCCCAGCGAGGCGGCCACCTCCGTCGTCGTCGACCCCGCCAACCCCTCGACCATCCTCGTCGGCACCACCCGCGCCGGCCTCGTCCGCTCCACCGACGGCGGCGCGACCTGGGCCTTCAGCCACGGCGGCACCGGCACCTACGCCGTCAACGACATCGAGCTGGTCCCCGGCTCCTCCGACGTCCTCCTGGGCATGAGCTCCGTCGGCATCTTCCGCTCCACCGACGGCGGCGCGACCTTCTCCCCCTCCGCCGGCGGCCTCAGCCAGCTCCAGATCAACAGCTTCGCCGTCAACCCCCTCGACAACAACGAGATCGCCGCCGCCTACGAGGGCTTCAACATCGGCGGCATCTTCACCTCCACCGACGCCGGCCAGACCTGGACGATGTCCAGCGCCCCGCTGCCCCGCTGGAAGAAGGTCTACTTCGCCCCGGACGGCACCCTCTACGCCACCCACGACGGCCCCCTCGGCCGCGCCGACGACGGCCTCTGGCGCCGCAACAGCGACGGGACCTGGGTCAACCTCGGCCCCGGCTCCCCCACCGCCCTTGACAACATCGGCACCGACATCGCCATCACCCCCGGCCCCGACCCCAAGGTCCTCTTCGGCGCCAACGCCTGGCTCGGAACCTGGGCCGCCCGCGTCTGGTCCTACAACCGCGTCGCCCCCAACACCTGGGAGCTCGAGTACGAGGGCGACTTCCCCAACGAGGAGACCACCGGCGTCATGTGGCTGGGCGGCGGCTCCGGCCCCGAGGCCCTGGCCACCATCGTGAAGTTCGGCCAGGACGGCTCCGGCGGCATCATCCGCTCCGCCGACGGCGGCGACACCTGGGCCCGCTCCGAGAACGGCTACAACTTCGGCTGGGACGCCTGGGGCATCGAGCAGGGCCCGCAGGACGACAACACCGTCTACGTCTACGCCACCCAGAGCACCGGCTCCGCCAACGGCGGCCTCTTCAAGAGCACCGACGGCGGCGTGAACTGGATCCAGCAGGGCATCACCCCCGCGGCGCGCTGCTTCATCGCCGACCCGCTCATCCCCGGGACCTTCTTCATCCATCCCACCTGGGCCGGCACCGGTCCCCAGCGCTCCACCGACGACGGCGTCACCTTCGAGGTCGCCGGCGACGGCTTCCGCGGCAGCGCCATCTACGACTTCGCCTACGGCGGCGTCGTCAACGGCGTCCGCCGCCTCTACGCCGCCAGCTACGCCGGCGGCTGGGTCACCGCGCTCCCGGCCGTCGGCGCAGGCTGCCCCGCCGACTGGGACGGCGACGAGTCCGTCAACTCCAACGACATCTCCGCCTTCCTGACCGCCTGGCTCGACAGCGTTCAGAACGGCAACCTCAACGCCGACTTCGACGGCAGCGGCTCCGTCAACTCCAACGACATCAGCGCCTTCCTCTCCGCGTGGCTCGACGCGGTTCAGAACGGCTGCTGATCCCTTCGCACCTCCGGCTCGGGCGCGGGTGAGCACCTCGCCCACGCCCGATCCCACGGCCCCCTGCCCGCCTCCAGGCAGGGGGCTTTTTCGTGCGCTCCCCGCTCGGATCCCTCATCCCCCGAATCCGAGCGGCCGCTGTTCGGCTCTTTGCAGATCCGCGCTGCGCTGGTACATTGGTCGTTCGCTTCCGGTGGGGCGGGGGACCCAGGAGATTCGACCATGAACCGACGTCACCTCCTCGCCGCCGCCGCGACGCCCCTTGTCCTCGCCGCGGCCGCTCACGCCCAGCTCCAGCCCGCCTGGACCATCGACACCGGAAAAGTCACCCTCGGCTCGCCCAAGCTCGCCGACATCAACGGCGACGGCGCCCTGGAGATCATCGTCCCCACCGCCGGCATCTCCGGGAACCCCTACAACGAGGGCAACGTCTACGTCCTCGACCGCTTCGGCCTTCCCCTGCCCGGCTGGCCCGTCACCATCGACCGCCCGATCTTCTCCGCCGTCGCCGTCGGCGACATCGACGGCGACGGCCTGCCGGAGCTGGTCGCCCAGGCCTGGTACAACGTCTGGGCCTGGCACCACGACGGCAGCCCCGTCGCCGGCTGGCCGCGCTCCACCGGCGCGGGCACCAGCAACGCCCCCGTCCTGGCCGACCTCGACGGCGACGGCGTCCTCGACGTCATCTACACCGCCGGCAACACCGTCCGCGCCGAGAAGGGCGACGGCACGCCCCTCCCCGGCTGGCCCCGCAGCGCGGCCGAGAACTTCCAGACCCCCGCCGTCGGCGACATCGACGGCGACGGCTTCCCCGAGGTCGTCGCCGGCACCTGGCGCCCCAACTTCCCCGATCCCGTCACCTACGAGCTGCACGCCTGGAACCACGACGGCGCCCCGCTCTTCACCGTCGAGGGCCTCGGCTCGATCCGCGGTGCCGTCTCCATGGGCGACCTCGACGGCGACGGCCACCCCGAGATCGTCGTCCGCGCCGGCGACACGCTGCACGTCTTCGACCACACCGGCGCGCCGCGTCCGGGCTGGCCCGTCACCCCCGGCGGCCCCATCCGCAACGCCACCCCCGCCATCGGCGACCTCGACGGCGACGGCCAGCTCGAGATCGTCATCGCCGGCTACGACCTCTACGCCTACAAGGCCGACGGCGCCCCCGTCCCCGGCTACCCCGCGACCATCCCCGGCATCACCGGCAACGTGAACTCCAGCGCGGTCATCGCCGACATCGACGGCGACCCCTCCTCCCTCGAGGCCGTCGTCAAGTACGCCAACTTCGTCTTCGCCGCCAACGCCGACGGCTCCACCGTCCCCGACTTCCCCATCGACAACGACGACTACAACAACACCGGCACCTTCTCCTCCTCCCCCGCCTTCGGCGACCTCGACGGCGAGGGCACCATCGAGTACGTCTTCGTCGGCAACGGCGGCCGCATCGCCTTCTTCGGCACCGAGCACGCCGTCTCCAACTCCCTCGCCCAGTGGCCCATGGCCCACTTCGACGCCCGCAACACCTCCTTCCTCACCTTCGGCGGCGGCGGCCCCGGGTGCCCCGCCGACTGGGACGACGACGGCGCGGTCAACTCCAACGACATCTCCGCGTTCCTGACCGACTGGCTCGCCAGCGTGCAGGACGGCACGCTGGTGGCCGACTTCGACGGCAGCGGCGGCGTGAACTCCAACGACATCAGCGCCTTCCTCTCCGCCTGGCTCGACGCCGTCCAGGGCGGGTGCTGACCCCCGTTCCGCTTTCGCATCAGCCTCGATCGCACCCAACCCCACGGCCCCGGCCTCAAAGCCGGGGCCGTTCCTTTTCACCGCCCACGCGCGCCGCCCGCCAGGATCTCCGGCGCAGCCCCTTGCTTCCCGCGCAAGATCCATTAGGCTGGTCCGCATCCCCCGCGAGGCGAAGCGGCCGCTCGCGCCGCTCCCATCGCGACGTCCCCGGGCCGCTCGGCCACACAGAAGAGGAGGATCACGATGACGCGACTGACACCGCAGACGCTCCTGGCCGCGGCCGCGCTCGCCGGCGCGGCCGCCCTCCCCGCCGCGGCGCAGCCCTTCGTCGCCATCAACACCACCCCCAGCCTCGACACCCTCTACGCCTTCGATCCCCTCGACCCCGGCTCCGCCAGCGCGACGCCCCCCATCGCCGTCCTCGCCGGCAACTTCATCCGCGGCCTGGACATGGACTCCCCCACCTCCGGCTGGTACGTCTGCACCGATACCCTCTCCGGCTCCCCCATCGGCTTCTTCCGCTACGACAACGGCGTCTCCACCATGGTCGCCCCCCTCCCCTTCGAGTCCGTCAGCGTCGGCGGCCTCTCCCTCTCCGCCGACGGCTCCTTCCTCTACTGGATCAGCGACCCGCCGGACGACCGCGACGACCTCCTCCTGCGCATCGACTTCGACGGCTCCATCACCGAGCTCGCCGAGATCACCCTCCCCGGCCAGGCCTCCGTCCTCTTCAACTCGCTCGCCGTCCACCCGACCACCGGCGTCCTGTACGCCACCGAGACCAACACCGACCAGGTCGTCACCATCGACCCCGTCACCGGCGTCGCCACCCCGCTGGGCCCCTCCGGCATCGCCATCGGTGCCATCGGCGGCGCGGACTTCGACTGCCGCACCGGCGTCTACTACTTCGCCAACGGCCGCAACCTCTACAGCATCGACACCGACACCGGCGCCGCCACCTTCCTGGGCCAGATCCCCACCACCACCAGCAGCATCGCCTGCGTCCCCGACCAGCACGAGGGCTGCCTCGCCGACTACAACCTCGACGGCCAGGTCAACTCGAACGACATCTCCGCCTTCCTGGGCACCTGGCTCGACAGCGTCCAGAACGGCAACCTCATCGCCGACTTCAATCTGGACGGCTCCGTCAACTCCAACGACATCAGCGCGTTCCTGGGCACCTGGCTTGACGCCGTCCAGAACGGCTGCTGACCGTCCTTCTTGTAGCTCTCGCGAAACGCTCGGCCCGGGGCCAGCAGCCCCGGGCTCTTTTTTCTTCTGTTCTCCGTCCGCTCCCCCGGTCTCGCTGACCTACAGCGTCATCAGCACGCGCGTGTAGAGGACCGGGTAATCGACGCGGCAGCGGAAGACGTGGAACTCATCGTCCTTCCACCCCATCCGGTTCATGGCGAACGCCAGCATGTCGGCGTACCGCGGGACGATGGGCGTGCGGCCGGCGTTGATGCCGAGCCCGAGATACTCGGCGGACTCGTTGAGCGGGAGGAGGTCGGCCTCCCGGAATTCCAGGGAGCCGTCGAGCGGATACGCGAAGACGTGCACCTGCGGGGGGGTCGTGTCCCAGAGGGTGCGGTGGATGAAGATGTCCTGCACGAGGACCTCGAGCGGGATGTCCACCGCCTTGCTGAAGTACAGCGGCGAGCCGGCGCCGCGCTTGGGACGAGCCGTGTCTCCACGACGCCCCTCGCCGGTGAAGTACGTGATCTCGGAAGAGGCGCCGAGGCCGGCGCTCACCAGCTCGTGGCTCCGGTACCCCTCGCCCGTGACGCGGAGCCGGAACTCGGGGAGGGGACGCGAGCAGAAGTCCTGCAGGAGCCACATCCCATCAGGATCGGTGATGCGGGGGTCGAGCGGCTCGCGCCGGCGCGTCGGAGCGGAGGTGGGAGGG
>JBIQJK010000101.1:0-12869 GCA_044507535.1 Planctomycetaceae bacterium
CCCGCTTTCCCCCCATCCGTTCTTCCCGCAACCGGCTTCCCGCTGCCCACGACTTCGTGGTCATCCAGAGACGACAGACCCGACGGCCTTTTTTCTCTCTGGATGGCACTCTGCCGCCGGTCCTGTATCCTGTATCGTCACCCCAAGCGTTCACCGCTGGCCGACCAATCGGTCGCCAATCCGGCACAGGATCACCCATGAACATCCACTCCCGACGCGGCAGCCTCGCGGCCGCGTCGCTCCTTTCCCTCGTCGTTACGACGGCCACGCCGGCGGCGACCTCGCTCCTGGCCGCTCAGCCCTCCTCTCCCCGCGGCCTCCCCGCCTGCACCGATCCGCTCACCGACTTCGATCGCTGGCACATCGCCGCCCCTGCGCTCCCCGCTCTCGAGTCCGCAGCGCTCCCCGGCTCGCCCCGCGTCGTCGAGAACGTCATCCCGACCACCGCCAACCCGCTGCGGATCTGCTGGCTCGGCCACTACGCCGGCCGCGTCATCCCCGCCGCGGCAGACGAGTCCTTCCTCATCCGCATCTTTCCTGATTCGCTCGGCCTCCCGGTCACCCAGATGGGCCCGATCTTCACGCGCACCTTCAGCCAGAGCGGGACCGCCGGCATCGACCGCCTGGAGATGGGCTGTCTCAACGGCCAGAACTGCCCCGGCTCGACCGACCCTGATGCCGGCGGCCACTGGGTCTACTCCGCCGAGCTCGACGGCGGCTTCCCGATGGCCGCCGGCGCCTGCTACTGGATCGAGGTCTCCAACATCGGCTCCGCCGCACAGGGCGTCACGTGGTTGTGGTCGGCAAGCCATGCCGGCGTCGACCTGCGAACCCTTCAAGGAGCTGACGGCGGGTACACCATCTGCGACCCGATCGACTATGACCGCGCCATCGCCCTCAGCGGCGGCGTCTCCCCGATGCTCGGCGCCTGCTCCGACATCCCCATCCCAACCCCGGTCTGCCAGTTCGATAGCGTCAACGGCCAGCCCCCGGTGCCGGCCTGCGACAACACCCTCCCCCGGCGCTATTCCCGCTCCTCCTCCCCCGGCTCCACCGGCGGCCCCACGTGGACTGCCGCCCTCCTCGCCGACGACTTCGGCTTCGACCAGGACCGGACCATCTCCGGCCTCTGCTTCTTCGGCCAGTGGATCTGCCCCTCAGGCGATGGCCCCTGCGATCCGCCAACCCCCTCCGCCGCCGCCACGTGGGACATCGCCTACCACGCCGATGCCGAAGGCGTCCCGGGCGATGCGATCGCCTCCTTCCGCGTCGGCGCCACCCCGGGCGTCACCCTCCTGTGGGACGGCCATGGCGTCGCCCACGTCGAGCACCCGCCGGTGAGCCTCCGGGGCGGCGAGTGCTACTGGCTCTCCATCGGCCGCCTCCAGCACGGCGACGGCGCTGAGTCCCAGTGGGCCTGGGCGCACACCACCCCCGGCCACGCCGGCGATGGAGCCTTCGCCACAAACGTGGGCGGCGTCTGGCACCGCACCCACCTCCCCGGCGACGACGGCGCGATCCTCTCCAACCTCGCCTTCCTCCTCAGCGCCGGCCCAACCGCCTCCCCCGCCTGCGGCCCCCGCGACTGCAACGCCAACGGCATCCCCGACGCCGACGAGGTCGCCGGTGATCCCACGCTCGACTGCTTCAACCCCGCCGGCCCCCCCGGCATTCTCGGCCGACCCGACGGCACTCTCGACGCCTGCCAGTGCATCGCCGACTGGAACGGCGACGGAGCGGTCAACTCCACCGACATCGGCGCGTACCTCGACACCTGGCTCGCCTCATCCACCAGCGGCAACGCGACCGACGCCGACGTCGACTGCTCCGGCGACACCACCGGCGCCGACATCACCGCCTTCCTCGCCCGCTGGCAGGCCGCCGCGGGCGTCCCAACCCCATCCTGCCCCTGACCGCCTCACCCCAGCCCCCCTCATCAGCCGTCACCCCGCTCTGCCGCGAGGGGGAGCAGCGCCGGACGACCACCACGGGCCGAGCGCCGAGAGCCAAACTCCTCTAACCCCCCACCACCCCCACGTGCTCCGGGACGATGAACTCGGCCTCCGTCTTCGCGCGGAGCTCGTCCACGCTCACCCCCGGCGCCAGCTCCTTCAGCACGAACCGCGACCGCGCCTCGTCGAACTCCATCACGCACAGGTCCGTGATCAGCATGTTCACGCACCGCCGACCCGTCAGCGGCAGCGTGCACTCGCGCACCACCTTCGCCGACCCGTCCCGCGCGTTGTGCTCCATCGTCACGACGACCTTCTTCACCCCCGCGACAAGGTCCATCGCCCCTCCCATCCCCTTGACCATCTTCCCCGGGATCATCCAGTTCGCGATGTCCCCCTCCTGCGACACCTGCATCGCCCCCAGGATGCACATGTCGATGTGCCCGCCCCGGATCATCGCGAAGCTCTCCGCGGATGAAAAATAACTCGCCCCCTTCCGCGCCGTCACCGTCTGCTTCCCCGCGTTGATCAGGTCCGGGTCAACCTCCGCCTCCGTCGGGAACGGCCCGATCCCCAGCAGCCCGTTCTCCGACTGCAGCCACACGTCCATCCCCTCCGGGATCTGGTTGGCCACCAGCGTCGGCATGCCGATGCCCAGGTTGACGACATACCCGTCCCGGAGCTCCCGGGCGGCTCTCATCGTGATCTGATCGCGGGTCAGTGCCATGGCCATAGGGTACAGGCCCCGTCGCCCGGGACAACCCGACCCCTCGCCAGAGCCCCTACCGCCCCCTACCGTCGCCCCAGCACTCCCTTCCCTCTCTCCGCGACGGCAGCGGCCCGGCAGCGGAAGGAGATGGAGCGGGGGAGGGGGGCCGGACAGGCACGGAGCCGCCTCGCGCATGACCGATCGGCCACCTTCGTCGAAACCAGACGACTCGGAGGACGCCCCCGCGCCCCCTATCCATCTCGCGCCCGAGGACCTGCTCAAGGTCGAGCCCCCCGTCGTCCCCCCGCGTCCTTCCAAAGCCTGGCGGCGCATCCGCCACATCCTCCAGGTCGTCATCCCCCTCCTGATCCTCTGGTTCATCTGGGAGGAAATCTCCGACCTGGACTTCGCCAAGCTCCGCGTCCAAATCGCCGCGGCGAACCTCCGCCTCCTCGCCGCCTCCGCGCTGACCGCGATCGTCGCCATCCTCGCCACCGGCCTCTACGACGTCCTCGCCTTCCCCCACACCCCCACGCAGGGCGCCACCCGCCGCTGGGGCCTGGGCGCCATGTTCTTCTCGTGGACCAACTTCGTCGCGCTCGGGCCCGTCGGCGTCCCCTTCCTCCGCCTGCACTGGTACGGCAAGGCCGGCATGCCCGCGGCCGACGTCCTCCGAGGCGTCGGCCGGCTCTACATCGGCATGGCCGCGGGGCTCGCCGCGTGGGGCCTCGCCGCCCTCGTCCCGCTCCCCTTCGAGGGCGTCCTGGCCCGCTGCGTGCTCGCCATCGCCGTCGCGCCGCTCTTGGCCGCGGCCGCCTACTGGCTCCGCGCCAGGGTCCGCCGCTCCGACCGCGCCCCCACACCGATGCGCACCATGCTCCTGCTCGGCCTGGTCGGCGGGCTCGATTGGGGCGCCGTCCTGCTGAGCTTCATCCTCGCCGCCCGCGCCGTCGGCGTCGTCGAGCCCACCGTCAGCCTCATGGCCGTCTTCTTCTTCGGCCACGCGGTCGGCCTCGCCAGCATGATCCCCGGGGGCCTGGGGACAGCCGACGCCACCTGGCTCCTTCAGCTCTCCCGCGCCGGCGTCCCCGCCGCCACCGCCGCGGCGCACGTCGTGCTCTTCCGTCTGACGTTCTACATCGTCCCCTGGCTCCTCTCCCTCCTGGTCATCGGCGTCGCCGTCGTCTTCCACCAGGCCGGCTTCAACGGCCGCTCCTCCAAACGCCGCGCCGTCACCCCGGAACGCGGCCCGGCGGATCCCCCGCCGGATCGGGGCTCCGATCGATCGCCAGGAACGCCGTCGAGCCCTTGAAGACCCGCAGCGGGTCGTACAGCGACGGCGGCACGACCGCCGGCGCCCATCGCCGCAGCCGCAACGCCACGATCTCGCCCCGACCGATCGGGGCGGGCGCCCCGAAGGACGCCCGCCCCGCTCAGGGGGCATCGCGGAGCTCGCCCGCGCTCATTCGATGACGAGCGTCGGCTTGAGGGTGACCGGACGGGAGAGATTGAAGAAGTTGGGGGAGGTGGCCATCACCGTCTCGTGGACCTCGCGGAACTGCTCTGGCGTGCCGTTGCCGCGGATGCGGACGGTGTACCGCAGCTCGTCGTACCCGGGCTTGACGGCGGGATCGACGCCCAGGAATCCGCGGAGATCGAGCTCGCCGCGGACGCGGATCTCCAGGGACTCGAGCTCGATCCCACGGAGCGCGCACCCCGCGACGTAGCCGACCATCATGCAGGCGTTCAGCCCGGCCATGAGCACCTCCTGGGGATTGGGGGCGACGCCCTCGCCGCAGAGCTCCGGGGGCTCGTCGGTCGAGATGGTGAACCCCCGGGGCTTGCGCCGGCCGCCGATCTCCCAGGCATCCACGCGCGTCTCGGACTTGGCGCCCCCCTTCCACGCGGTCGAAACCTCGAAGCGGGCGATCCCCTGGCCGGCGTCGGCCGCGACGGCGGCGGCGAGCCCGCGGAGCATGTCCGTGTCGATCCCGTTGACGGTGTGATGAGTCGTCTGCATCCTGGAGTCTCCTGAACGGCGGGGAGGGACACGGGCCGCCGACACGGCGCGCCCGGGCCCGACCGGACCCAACGTTGTGCCCCTCGCCGCGTACGCCGATTGGTACGCCCCCGGAGGGCCGCCGCCGGTTGACTCCCGGGCCAGAAACGCTTGACTCCGAGTCAACCCCGCGGAAAGATGGCGGCGAGTCGCCAGGCGGCCGCCGGCGTCAGGAGCCCGCACCATGCCGATCGCCCCGACCCGAGAGCGCCTCATCCGCACCGCCCACGACCTCTTCTACCGGGACGGGTTCCACACCGTCGGGCTCGACCGCATCATCAACGAGGTCGGCGTCACCAAGACGACGTTCTACAACCACTTCCCCAGCAAGGACGACCTCATTCTTGAGGTATTGCGCTGGCACGACCGCTGGTGGCGCGACACGTTCAAGGAGATGCTCCGCCGGCACGGGGGCGACACCCCGCGGGGCCAGCTGCTGGCCGTCTTCGACGCCCTGGATGAGACCCTCGCCGCGGACGGGTACAACGGGTGCTTCTTCATAAACGTCGCGGTCCAGTTCCCCCTCGCCCACGACCCGGCGCACGTCGCCGCGGCCGAGCACAAGCGGGCGATGGAGGGGGTGATCCGCGAGCTGGCGGCGTACGCCGGGGCCGCGGACCCCGCGGCGTTCGCCCAGGAGCTCTCGCTGGTGATGGAAGGGGCCTACGTCACCCGGCAGGTGACCGGCAACGACGCCACCGCGGCCATTGCGAGGCGGATCGGGACGATGCTGGTGGAGCTGCACATCCCCGCGGGGCCGGGGGCGACCGCCCCGGCAGGCCGGATCCCCGCGTAGGCCGCCGGATAGCCCCTCCCTTGCCCGGAGATTCGGCTCGGGGCTGGTTCGGACGTCGAACATCCGCTAAACTACGGGCATGAGCGCGCCGCCACGCAAGTCGACACCCACCCCGGAACGGGTGTTTTCGCCCGCGCCGTTCTTCAGCGGGTACGACCGGCACGGCACGGCGAAGGAAGCGGCGGCGACGGCCGGACAGGCTGCGCCCGAAGTGGAGAAGCGTGCCGAAATGGCGCCGGGGGCGCGGATCGTCATGCTGCTGGCGGATCAGGATCGGCCGATGACCACGGCGGAGGTCGCCGCCGCGCTCCAGATGAGCGAGGAGAGCCTGGCGGAGGCGATCGACAAGCTGGTCGCCGCGGGGGTGGTGCACCGGGAGAGGGTGAGGGGGATCTGCCTGCTCGACCTTGTGCGGGCCGTGTAGCCGCCCAAATCTGAAGCAAGCGCCTTTGGGCCCGGCCTGGAAATCGGTAGGATGGGCGCATGTCCTACCCCGCCTTTGTGGTGCTGTTCGCGCTCATCGCCGCCATCCTCGGCGCCGTCACCGCGGCCAGCGGGCTGCTGTCGAGGTACGCGGACGAACCACTGGCCGCGCTGCGATCGCGAGGGGGGAACTTCTACCTGTTCGTCAACGCCGGGCTTGCGGCGATCGCGTACTTCGTGCTCGTGGCGACGGTCCCCTCCGATGCGCCCCTGACCGGGCCCGCGGCACCGCCGATCGGCGCTGAGCAAGCGGGAGCGGGCGCGGCCGGCGACCCGGGGAGAGCGTCGGCCGACGAGACGGCGAGTTCATCGACCCCTCGATCAACCGAGGAGACACGGCCAAATCTGGCCGCGGGGACGGCCCTGACGAGGGCAGCCGCCGCGGCCACGCCGCACTCGCCGCTGCGGCTGCTCTCCATGGCTCTCTTCGGCGGGCTGGGCGCGGTGATGCTCCTGCGGGTGCAGTTCTCGCTTGTGTTCCAGGGGGAGCAGCGGTCGATCGGGCCGGGGTCGGTGATCGACGCGGTCCTTTCGACGATCGACACGGCGATCGACCGCGACGCCGCCATCCGGCGGGCGGACCTGGTGAGCAAGCAGATGCAGGGGATCAGCTTCGAGCGGGCGAAGATCGCGCTGCCGCTGCTGATCAGCGGGGCGAGGCGGACCGTCAGCCGCGACCAACTCGACCGGCTCGGCGGGATCGTCAAGGAGATCGAGACCAGCCCGTGCAGCGAGGAGCTCAAGTCCGTCTCGCTCGGGTTCGCGCTGCTCGACGTGACCGGGGAGGAGCTGTTCAAACAGCTCATCGACCGGTTCAAGGGGCACTTCGGCTTTGACGTCCCGGCCCCGAAGCCCGATGCGCCGGAGCCTGTGACGCCAGCGCCCGAACCGGCGACGCCCGAACCCGCCGCGACCGGGGGTTCCGCCAACGGGGATGCCCCGCCCGCCCCCTGAGCGAGCGGCGCCGAACCTCTGGATGGAATCCGGGGCGATCGCAGCCGCCTCAGTCCCCCGCGGGGATGCACAGGCATGTCGCGTGGATCTCGGTATCCGCGTTGGCCCAGGCCTTCTTGAAGCGGGTCTCGACGGCCGCGGCCTCGGGGGAGCCCTTCTGCTTCAGACACTGCGCCAGGCCCCAGAGCGACCAGCCGTTCTCGGGCCAGATCTCCAGGTCCTTGCGGTAGACCCGCTCCGCCTCGTCGATGCGGTCGGCGGCGAGGAGGACGGCGCCGAGCGAATGGCGGACGGGCTGGATCCAGTCCGGGGGCTCGATGTAGCGGAGGTCGTCCTCGAGCTCGACGGCCCGGGTCAGCTTGGAGACCGCCTCATCGATCTCCCCCTTGCGCAGGGCGATCTCGCCGGCGAGGGTGTTCTCGGCGATCGCCAGGACCTTGTCGGCGGGGTTGAGGGTCATGATCGCCCCCTCGGGGACGGCCTTGATCGCCTCGCGGAGCTTGGCGAGCTCCTCGTCGGCCTTCTCCATCTCGCCCCGGGCGGCCAGGGCGGCGCCGCGGCCGAAGTGCCACATCGCCGTGCGGATGGGGAGGTACTCCGGCGGCTTCTCCATGGCGAGCAGGTCGTCCCACTTGCCGAAGCGGATCAGGGCGTCGATGTCGATGGGGGTGTAGCCGTCGATCAGGGGGGCCTGGTCGCGCAGGAGCTCCGGGGGGATGCCGTCGAGCATGGCCCTGGCGGCGCTGATCGCCTCTTCCGAGCGGCCCTCCATCATGCAGGACCAGGCGAGGAACTGGTGGTTGTGGGCCATGTAGATCCTGTAGAAGCCCTGACGCGGGGAGATCTTGCGGTAGCGCTCGTCGGCCTCGATGGCGCGGCGGTTCTGCTCCGACGCCTGGGCCCAGCGGCCGACCTGGACGTCGATGTGGCCGGGCATGTGGACGAGGTGGCCGGAGATGGGGACGAGGGTGCGGAGAACGTCGGCCGCGGCGATCGCCTTCTCGGGGGTGGGCGAGGCCTCCATCGCGTGGATGTAGAGGTGCGCTGCGCCCGGATGGTTGGGGTCGAGCTCCAGGACATGCTCGAGGACGGCGATGATCTCGGGCGTCTCCCGGCGCGGCTCACCGGTGCGGTGGTCCCAGAGGTCCCACGGGAGCAGGTCCATGAGCGCCTCGGCGTAGAGGACGCCGACGTCCGTGTCGTCGGGGTACGCATGGTGGACCTTCTTCATCGCCTCGGCGTAGGCGCGGTCGTAAGGGGCGCGTTCCTCGGGGGTGAGCGGGAGCTTGCCGGCCGCGGGATCGGCGTAGCGGGCGGCGAGGGCCCCGATGAGGGCCCGCTCCACGGGGCTGGCCCCGTCGGCGAGGGCCTCGGCGCGCTTGAGGGCCTCCCACGCGGCGACGGAGTGCTCCTCGTCCATGGCCGGGTTGTTGATGTGCGGGCCGTTGCAGAGCGCGACGCCCCAGTGGGCCATGGCGCACTGGGGGTCCAGCTTCGCGGCGTGGGCGAAAGAACGGATGGCTTCGTCGTGATTGAAGGCGTAGGCCCAGGTGAGGCCCTGATCGAGGTACTTCTGGGCCTCGGGGGACGAGGTGGTCATCGCCCGCTTATGGGGGCCAATCCCCTCAAAGAGGGGTGGGGCCTCGTCGGCGGTCGGGATGCCGGGCGCGGGCGCGACCCAGGCCACGAGCGCCGCCGCGGCGAGGGCGAGCGACGAACCGAGGGCACGGGGCATGGATGGATGGAGCATAGCGGCACCTCCTCGTTGAGCGACGGGCGTGTCCACAATCCGTGGGGGAGCGTGCGCCGTGCTGATGAGGAAATGCCGCGGCCGATCCGTTGTCAATCCTGCCGGGCGACCCGGGCGACCAGGATTTCCCGCGTGCTGATCAGCCGGTTCATCACCTTGACGACGAGGAAGACGGTGAACGCGACGACGAGGAAGTTGATCACGGTGTTGATGAACTTGCCGTAGAGGATCGCCACTTCCGCGGTCGCCGCGCCGGTTTCGCTCGTTCCGGCGGGGCTGAGCACGATCTTGAGATCGGAGAAGTCCACACCGCCGATGATCCATCCCAGCGGCGGCATCGCGACGTCGTTGACCAGGCTCTGCACGACGCTGTTGAAGGCAGCGCCGATGATGATGCCGACGGCCATGTCAACGGCGTTGCCCTTGACGGCGAACTCTTTGAACTCCTGAACCAGTCCCATGAGGCACCTCGGTGTCGCCGGGCCCGCCTGCGCAGCGACTCGGAGCGCAGACGCCGGGCGGGTCCACGGTACCGTGGCCGCGACGGAAGTGCAACGCGCCAACGATCAACACCGCGGCGGGCGAACGAGGGGGGAGTTGAAAAGGGGGCCGCGCACCGATCCGGTGCGCGGCCCCGGGTTGCAAGCTGCTCGTGCGAGGTCAGTCTCGCCGGCGGCGGGCGGCGACGACCCCGCCGAGGCCCAGGAGCGCCAGGGCGCCGGGGGCGGGGACGGCCGTGCCGGTAGCGCGGACCAGCCAGGCCCCGGGGAAGAGGACGATGCCGTCGTCAAGGCGGCGGGCCAGGGCGTTGCCGCCGAGGTTGTCCACGTTGATCCCCTCGGTCGCCGGGTTGTAGAAGAGCCAGGAGCGATCGGCGCGGCCGTTGGAATCGCTGGCGGCGGGGCGGTCCACGCCGCGGTTGGTCAGCGCGACGGCGGCGACGAAGAAGCCGCCGCTGACCTCCGTCGGGGTGATGGAGAACTCGGTGAAGATGGAGCCGCCGAGGGCTTCGGGGACCCGCGTGGCGGAGGCGAGGGGGATGGCGTTGCGGGGATCCGCGTCGTCGTCCGGATCGTTGAAGAGCCAGACGGTCACCTCGCGTCCCTCGGCGAAGTTGGGGCCGAAGGCGACGGAGATGGAGGTGATCACCTCGCCGCCGGGCTCCGTGAAGTAGTAGTTGCCCCACGCGGTCTGCGGGTCAACGGGGAAGGAGCCGGGGGGACCGACCGCGGTGGAGGTGACGCCGGTGTCGTAGGCGTACTGGACGTCCGCGATCGCGGGGCCCGCCGCGGCGGCGGCAAGGAGGGCAACGAGGGGGGCTGTACGGGGGAGTCTCATCTCATCTCCTGCTCGAAAGAGTCATGGGCGGCGCGCACACGCAGCGCCGGCGTGCCCTATACGGTCGTCGGGGCGGGAAGGTTGCGGGGGGCGGAAGAGCCGCGGACGCAGAGCTGAGCGTCGCCCGCGTGTGCGGATTTCAGGCGGTGAGTCGCTCGAGGCGGGCCGCGATGGTCTGCCTGGGCTGAACTCCGATAATACGGTCGATCTCGCGGCCGTCCTTGATGATCAGGAGCGTCGGGATGCTCGCGACGCCGAAGCGGGAGGCGGTGGCGGGGTTCTCGTCGATGTTGAGCTTCGCGACGCGGACGCGGCCGGCGAAGTCGGCGGCGAGCTGGTCGATGACCGGGGCGAGCGCCCGGCAGGGGCCGCACCAGGGGGCCCAGAGGTCCAGCAGGACCGGTATGGGGGAGCGCTCGACGGTTTCGGCGAAGCTGGCGTCGGTGACGGTCAGGGGGCCGGCGGATTCGGCCGCGGCGCCGGGGGAGGAGGCGGGAGGGATAGGGAGGGGCTGCTTGCAGTTGCCGCAGATGGGCCGGAGGTCCTGCGCGAGTTTGGCGCGAGGGACGCGGTTGCTCATGCCGCAGTTGGGACAGCGGACGACGAGGTGATCGGTGGCGGTCGTCATGGGAGCCCTCCCGTGGGGGGATTTTACCAGTCGGGTGCAGGGGTACTGGCCGGGCGGGGGGGAGCGGGGGTCAGGTGGCCGGGGGATGGATCGTGATGCCGTAGCGGGGGGCGGTGGCGAGGATCTTCTGGACGACCTCGGGTGTGACGGGGGGAGGTGGGGCGGGGGAGGATGGGTCGGAATCGGCGGGGGGGAGGGGAGCGCCGATCTCGCGGAACATCTTCTCGATGCCGGCGGGGGCGCAGTGGATGAGGGCGCGGGCCGGGCGGTCGGTGGGGTTGGTGAAGGTGTGCGGGTGGCCGCGGGGGAGGTGGACGGTCTCGCCGGGGCCGGCGGTGAAAGTGCGGCCGTCGGCGGTGAAGGCGAGGCGCCCCTCGAGAACGATGAAGGTCTCATCCTCGCGGGAGTGCGTGTGCGGGGGAGGGCCGGCGTTGGGGAAGACGAGCGCATCGATGAGGGCGAACGCGCCCCCGGTCTGCTCGCCGGTGAGGATGAAGGAATAGATGTCGCCGACCACGCCGTAGCGCGGGGCGGCGTTGTGGACGCTGTGGATGACGGCGGGAGTGGTCATGGGGGGAGTCTAAGGGCCGTGGGTTCAGGGCGGCGGTTGCGGGTATCGCTTCTTGATGATGTCGGGCTGGGGGAAGGAGGAATAAGGCCCGCGAGCACCACCCGGAACCGGGGAGATGGAGCAGATCGGACGTGAGACGTGCGAGGATGTGGCTGGGCCAAGAGACAAGGCGGAGCGGAAGGCGCGGAGCGAAGCGCCCTCACGGGCGCCCGGCTCCATCCGGGCGAGGCTCGGTCGTTCGCCGCTCGTACTTGTGGATCGAGACCGTGCGGTTGCGCACCGGCTTGGCGGCATCGCCCCCGTCGTCGAAGCGGAGCCCGAGAGACTCGGTCAGCTCATAGTCAATGAGAGCGCCCGCCGGAAAGAACGACGGGCGGGAGGGCGATGGCCGCGGCGGCGGCACTTGGGTGTGGGATCACGTGGCGCTTCGTGGCTGGGGCGGAAGGCCCCGGCGAGCAGAGCAGCCCCTGGGGAATGTTCAGGGAGCCGGGAGCTGTCGATGGCGGCGATGGGAAAGCGGCCGCTGCGACCCGCCATGGGGCGAGCGGCCGGAGCCGAGGGATGTGATCTCGAGGGGCAGGGAGTACCGAGCCGCCCCGGTGTCGAGGGGCGCCCCGGACGGCTGGATCGCGGGCCGGGCCGGCCTCAGCGCCGCCGCTGGCGGGCGGCGACCAGCCCGCCCAGGCCCACCAGGGCCAGAGCCCCCGGGGCCGGGACGCGGATGGCCAGCTCCATCTCCACGCCGAACGGCAGCGTGTCCGCAAGGATGGTGATCCCGCCGGTCGTGGTGTCCCACGAGGCGTACCACCCCTGCCCATCCCCGCTGTAGATCGCGGCGTAGAGCGTGTTCGTCGTGGGGTCGAAGTCCATCCCCTGCGCGAAGGTGGCGTCCAGGCCGTGGCCGGAGCCGATCTGCGCGACGGCGGCGGTGGCCTTGTCGATGGAGAACAGGGCGTCGGCCCCGATGTTGTGCCCGTACAGGTTGCCGAAGCTGTCGACGGCGATGTCGATCATGATCCCCACGGGCCCGAAGTCGCCGATGAGCGTCGCGGCACCGCTGGCGGGGTTCAGCGTGTACAACTCCCAGGCGGTGGAGAGGTAGAACGTCTCCGTCGTCGGGTCGATGGCGAGGCCGGTGGGGGCGACGCCGTTCGGCAGGCCCGAGACGTCGGCGATCGCCGAGAAGGCGCCGGTGGCGAGGTCGATGGTGCCGAGCGTGAGGTTGAGATTCCCGCCGCCGGCGTTGCGGACGGCGTAGAGGCTCGTCCCGGCGGCATTGAAGTCCATCGCGTAGGTGCTGATGGTCGGCCCGATGACATTCCCGATCTGGGATGGGTCGTTGGCCGGGAACCGTCTCAGGTCGATCGTGTCGCGGAGGTTGACGGCGAAGACCTCCCCCTGGGCCATCGCCGCGGGGGCGGCCGCGAAGGACAGCAGGACCGGTGCGAGCAGCAGTGCGCGCTTCATCTCTCTTCTCCTCCAAGGGCGTCGCCGCGCGCTTCCGCGGCGGCAAGGACGCCCGGTCTCCGCTCCGCGCTCGGGGAAGTCGGCGAGCGCCGCCTCCTCCGGCCGTAGCCGCGGCACGTTACCATGGGTTTGTTGATGTGACAAGTCGCGGCCACGCATTTT